>CALEHE010000225.1 GCA_937876415.1 uncultured Actinomycetes bacterium | reverse complement strand
ATGATCACCCATGCCAAATGTGCTGGCGGGTTCAATCGGAATCACTACTGCCTGATTGGGGTCGGGCAAAGATGCGACCGCTTCGGTAACTTCCTGTTCAGCGCACCATGCAGGAGCAATGACGATTCGTCGACCGATAACTGTCGGCTGCGCAAATTTACGCCAAGTATTCGCCACTGTTTCATTGACAGTTGTCGTTGACCAATCCAAAACAACAGGCAATGAATTCATTGCCTGATCAACGACTTCCAAGTCGTCACCGAGCGAAGTTTGCAAACGCACTACCCCGTTGGGATCCCAGTGCTCTTCAATCGCCACCACACCAAGTGACCATAAAAGGTCACTGACGAATTCAACCTCAGTTGGCGTTGTGCGAATTACTACCGAAAGCGTCATGACAAAATTAACGATCACTCAGTCGAGTCGACGGAGCTGTTCTTTGTACATCTTGGCTCGCGCCACATAAGAAGCTGCACCCAACTGAATGTCGGCTGCACGCGCCTTGTCTAATTTAATAGTTGCTGGCGCGCCGACAGCTAATGCGCCACTCGGAACTTCTAAACCGTTCAACACCACCGAATTGGCCCCGACCACTGCACCCGTACGGACAATGACTCGGTGTAAAACGATTGAACCATTGCCGATGAGCGCACCATCTTCGATCGTGCAACCTTCAAGATGCACGATGTGGCCTATCACGCAATCGTTACCCACAATTGTCGGAAAGACGTGAGTGGTATGAAGCACTGAACCATCTTGAATTGAAGAGCGCTCACCGATGATGATGTCACCGTCATCACCGCGCAACACTGCTCCTGGCCAGATTGAACTCTGGGCTCCGATTGTCACTGAACCAATAATCACGGCTTCAGGATGGATGTAGGCATCTTGGTGAATCGTTGGGGTGCGGTCACCCAGGGCGTAAATCGGCACTTGGTGAAATTACCAGCACAAGTTTGGTTCATGTGGGCATGAACGCACCGATGGGCGTTCCCGATAGGGTTGGCAACCATGTCCCGCAGGATTGAAATCGAGTTAACAAGTTCACGCCCCGATGGGACCTGGACCTGGCGCGCCGCAGGTGCCCGCGAGCCCAAGGGAGTTCTTGACGGAACCCTCCTAGCGCAGGGATCAAAGCCCGGAGATGTTGTCAAAGCCGAAGCAGATTTCGACATTGACGGAATCACGATCGTCAGCATCACCCAAGGCCGCGTCAAAGTTGACAAAGTTGAAAAAATCACTCTCGTCGGGAACGACAAGCCCTTTGAAGCGGTGACTCAACAACTCGCCAAGAAAGATCGTGGCGACCGCCGTGATCGTGGTGATCGCGGTGACCGACGTGATCGTCCCGCCCGTGGCGATCGTCCCGCTCGCGGCGATGGCGCTGGCCGAGACAATGATCGTCGTCCTCGTCGCGATAACGCTGCTGGTGCCGACAAGCCACGCGGACCGCGTCGTCCCCATTTCGAAGCTCCCCCCGAATTGCCCCAGCGTCCCAAAGCCAAGCGTTTAAAGGCTGGTTCAACTAATCGCAAAGCAGTGTTGTCTGAACTTCCCGAAGATCAGCGTCCTATTGCCGAACTGGCACTCCAAGGCATGCAAACCGTTCGTCAGCGTCTCAAAGACGCCAACGCTGCCCTCGCCGCCGAAGGTAAGCCAACCATGCCCGAGCAAAGCGTCTTGCAAATGGCCGAGAATCTTCTCCCCCGTCTTCGCGTCGCCGATTGGCTCGACCGTGCCGAAGCCGCTCGCAAAGATCTGGCCGAACTTGATTTGCGCGATCTTCGCAGCGTCGTAGCTGCAGCTAACGACCCGGTGATTGAACGAGCCGAAAACTGTCGTGAACTCGTCGCCGAATTGCGGGCTGGGCTTACTGCCCGCGCCGAACAAGAACATCTGAACTGGCTCGGAGACATCGATGCGGCGCTAGGTGTTGGACGAATTGTTCGGGCCCTGAAATTATCGGGTCAACCGCCCAAAGCCGGAGCACTCTTCCCCGATGAATTGGGTCGTCGCCTGGCCGAAGCGACCTCGCAGAGTCTCGTTGCCGATGCACTAGCCGATCGCTGGATTGCCGTTCTTGAAGCAGTCGCCTTCGCGCCCATCCGCGCTCAGGTGACCGTCACCTCAAAGCCTGAGATAATTACCCCCGATTTGGCCAAGACCGTTGAACGTTTGGGCGCATTGCTGCCCCAGATCGCAGCCAGCCTTGGTATTGCTGTTGCCTCAACGAATCACGCGCCAAAGCCATTGCGCGCTGTTCGTCCTCCGGCCAAGAAGTTGCCGCCCAAGCCGCCGACTGCCCCCAAGGCCGCAGCCGTTGAAGCGCCAACTGAAACAGCCAGCGAAGCAGTCGTTGAGGCTGTCGTCGCCGAAGTTGTCGTCGCCGAACTGGCCGCTGAATCGACCCCTGCAGTCGCCGACGCATCAGTCGCTGAGACACCAACGACTGACGAGGGTTAGTTCTGAGCGGTTCGCTCCCACTACGGTCAAAGGTATGAGCGACTCAACACCCAACGACATCGTCACATACAGCACCGAAGGCCGAGTGGGAATCATCACCCTCAACCGCCCTGCTGCGCGCAACGCGATTAACGGCGATGTGGCCCGTGGTGTTGAAGCAGCCATTGATCAATTAGAAGCTGACGATGAAGTGTGGGTTGGCATTCTGACCGCAAACACAGAAGGCCAAGAGCGTCCAGTCTTTTGTGCCGGTGCCGACCTCAAGGCCATCAATTCAGGCCAAGCCGCCGATCTCAATACCAAGCGTGGCGGTTTCGCCGGGTTTGTTTACCGCGAACGACGAAAGCCCATCATCGTGGCCGTTGACGGACTAGCCACCGCAGGTGGATGCGAAATTGTCTTGGCTGCCGATCTCGTGATTGCCACGACTCGATCCTCATTTGGACTTGCTGAAGTCAAGCGCAATCTCATCGCAGGCGCGGGTGGACTCTTCCGCTTGCCGCGAGCAATTGGTCAGGCGGCCGCCATGGAAGCAATTCTCACGGGCGACCCCATTCCCGCCGAGCGCGCCTACCACCTCGGATTAGTTTCGCGTTTAGTAGCTCCTGGCGAGGCTATGAACGAAGCCCACAAGTTGGCTGCGCAGATTGCGACGAGCGCCCCGTTGGCCGTCTACGCCAGTCGTCAAGTTGTGTTAGCCGCGGCTTATCAACCCGATGATGAGTTGAAGAAACTCACCAATACTTTGTTCGCTCAAGTGATGTCATCAGATGACACCAAAGAGGGTTTGACTGCCTTCATCGAAAAACGCACTCCGAACTGGACCGGTAAGTAAGCCGAAATGTATAACTGAATCGCCTACTGATTCAGCCGTCGTGACACAATAATTTTTCGGGCGACGATTCCAGCACGCTCATACAAGTTTTTAGTTTCACGGTCTCCAGGTAGAGCGTTGCCCTCAATGGCAACACATCCCACATTTGTTGCGTGTTTGATGGCATGTCGTAGTAAAGCATCACCGAAGCCGAGTTCACGAGCTTGCTCGGTGACGTACACCCGCTCCACAGAACACACCAGACCATGTTGAGGAACCTCGTCAAACACGCAACGAAGAAACCCGACGATATGTTCATCCACGGTTCCGACCCAACAGTGATGAATCACGTCTTCAGGGTCAAGAGATTCGGTCGGAGCATGCTCAACTAACCAATTGATCCCACCACGCTGAGATGCCACACTGGCACGTGCTGTGGTATCAAGTTCAACAATCATTGCCAGATCGTCGGGCCGTGCCGATCGAATGACTGGCTCAATACTCATCAGCGACTACGGAAATAATGGGCAAGTGTCGTCGCCGATTGGACACAAGGGTGCACCTTTGCGAACGAGCAAGAAGCACTGAGTACACATCCGCTCGTCAGCGCGCTTCGGTTGGATGCCGCTTTCGGGATCATTAGACAACTGAATATCTTCTTCTTCTTCTTCGGGTTCCTCTTCATCGTCTTCGCTACGGCCCTTGACTCGAGCGGCCAAAATGACGCCCAGGTCTTCTTCAATGTCATCCTCGCCGATGAGTTCCTCTTCCTCGTCCTCTTCCTCGTCTTCGGCGACAACCTTCTTGGACTTCTTGGCCTTCTTTTTGGCGACTAACGGAACAATTTCGGCCTCGGGATCCTCTTCAGCCAAAACGGTGTCAAGATCTTCAACTCCGAGGTCTTCTTCGTCCTCAAGATCGTCGTCCAGCAGTTCATCAGGGTCGGCTACGTCAACTACCTCTTCGTCCTCGAGAAACTCCTCTTCGAGTTCTGGATCCAAGTTGTCATCATCTTTTGCCATGAGATTTCCTATTACTCCTGAAGTTTGCCCACTCACACCAATGAAAAAATAGGTGTGAGCGCGGATAATAGACACGCTGAGAGGCCCAACTGTTGGATACTTGGGTGACACTAGTCACGAAACACCTAAATGGTGTGCTTATTGGCCTCCACGACGGGATTCCGCTCGACGTTCGGCGGCTAAACGCTCGAGTTCGGGGGCTTCAACAGTGAGATGGGTCATCGCCTCAGCGACAGCCTGATGCCCGGCTTGTTCACCAATCAAACGATGCATTTCTAGGGCCACTCGGCGATAAGCCGGATGCCCTTGGGGCGATGAACGCAACTCGAGCATATGCATGGCTTCCCGAGCGTTGAACTGCATGACATAGCGCACTCGATAGGCCATTGAAACGGCGTATGACGCCTGCTGCGGGAAGTCTGGCTTCATTGCATCAAAAAGTCCAGCCGAGCGGCTCATCACCTCATCAAAAGCGGCCGTCTGTCCCGCCTCATCGATCAAATCGGGACGCGTGTACCCGTGATTCGGTGTAAGGGGTTGCCATTCGATGGTCAACATGCGGTGGCGTTGCATATCACGGAAGGCACCGTAGTCAGACAGCACATCAAATCGATAGTCGATGCGTTCAAAAGCGCGACCGGGGCGGTGACGACGATTTTCACGATCACCGATATAGGCCTTCAAAATAGCCACCTTTTCCGCATGACTCATACGTTGAACGCGCTGCATGATCTGTGTTTCGGGCAGGCTCGTATGCGAATAACAAATTGCGGCGATCAACTTGTCTTCACCTTCTGGATCAAAATCGGTGAGAACGACTGGAGGGCTGTGATCCACGGGGGTCTCGGCGAAAAGTCCGCCCACAAGTTCGCTCGTCGATTCGCGAGTGTCAGACAAATAATCACTCCAACGTCCGCCACGATCGGCTAAGTCAACGCGCTTTAAGAAACTCGGAATAACTTTGCGTAATTCTTCAAGCATGAGATCGGCGTAGTGACGAGCTTCCGGCAAGGGATGCGATCGCATCCGAATCAGCATTGCCTCATACGACTGCCCACTACCGTATATACCAACGTTCGATAATGAAGCCGCCGGCAAAACTCCACGGACCGCATCAAGGGCCTTGGCTCGCGTTGCCATACGGAAGACAAAATCGCTGTCAGCAGGATCACGCTTGATCGAAGCCCGAACATGATCGGTCACCTTTTCCATCAGTTGCGAATACGAATCAAACATCCGATCCATATCTCCCACATAGCGCGTTCCGTAACGCGAATTCAGAACTTCAGGATCGCGGTAGAACCGGTAACGACCCGCAAGACGAGCATCATAGGCGATGTAACGCGTACTTTGTTCGAGATAACTCGCCAGTCGACCCCACTCAAGAATTTTAGTTAAGACGTTGGAAGATTGTTCACACGCGAGATGCACCCCACCGAGTTGCGCAACTGAGTCATCGCCATATTCGAAAAAAACCTTTTCGTACAACTCCTCGGCTCGCTCAAGACCGATCGTCGCATCAACACCTTGATCACCGGCGATATCAAGATCGCCAACGAACTCATCTAAGAAAAGTCGGCGAAGACTCTTATGGGTGCGGCTGTACCGCGCAAATAAAGCACCTTTGACCACCTCGGGCAAGTTCACCAGGGCGAAAACAGGTCCGTCCAAATTGGTGAAATAACGTCGCAAAACTTCCGACTCCTCGGCGGTGAACTCCTCTGGGGCGTAGACCGTCACGGCATTTCACGCTAGTTGGTCAAGTAGTGCCCAAAGTGGAATAGTCAGATGTTCAGCGCGCCAAAACATCCACATCAGATGTCACAGATGCGAACTCGGCGGCAGCAGCGGACCGCAATTCGACGTTTGTCCACAGATCCACCACCGACATCGCCATTGCCTTGGCCCCAATGAGCACTCCCTCGTCCCCCGACTCGGATCCGGCGTAGTGGGCGAAATCCTCGGTATGAATGGCCACCCCATCGGGGGCAACTTTCACCATCGGGTGAATTGCGGGCATCAAATATGAGACGTTCCCCATATCAGTCGAACCCATCACCGATCGCCCATCGGTGCGCGGGTCGCGAACTAAACGGCCCAGCGACGCCATGTTGCTGACAAAAGAATTCACGATGGCCATGTTGTCGCGAACATCGGCATAGGTGTGATCATCCCATGTTGTTGACATTGAACAACCACACGCGCTAGTTGCACCTTCAAGACAATTCACTACGCGCGCCTTCAAAGGCTGCAACGTAGAAATCGTGTCGGAACGGACGTACCACTTTGCTGCTGCACGACGCGGAACAATGTTTGGTTTCTCTCCGCCTTCGGTAATGATTCCGTGAATCCGTTCGGTGGGCCGAATATGTTGCCGGAGCGCCGCAACATTCATATAACCCAATACAGCGGCATCTAAAGCATTTCTACCCTCCCAGGGTGCAGCCGCTGCATGAGCGGCTTTGCCCTCGTAAGTCACATCAACGGTGTGAACGGCAATCGAATCCATTTTGATCAGATCGGCGTCGGCTGGGTGAATCATCATCGCGGCAATACCTGACGCGAAGGCACCCTGACGAGCCATAGCAATTTTGCCACCGCCACCTTCTTCGGCGGGAGTACCAAGAATGCGCACTCGCCCGCCGAGTTCTTTCGCCAATGAGGCTGCCACTAAGCCTGCACCAAGACCGGCAGCAGCGATCACGTTGTGTCCGCACCCATGACCAATGCCGGGTAACGCGTCATATTCCAAAAGCACCAATACTTCGGGAGCGCCAGCATCACCGACAACCGCCTCGAATGCCGTGCCAACTCCATAGGCATGGCGAGTGACTTCAATTCCTTGTTCGGCGAGCACACCTGTCAATAGATCGTGAGCGTAATGCTCGGCATAATTGAGTTCGGGGTGAGCATGAATATCGCGACTCACCGCGATCAAACGATCCGCAAGATTGTCAACGGCATCAAGGATCTGCTGGTTCATTGCGTTCATACGTAAACCTTACATCCACAAAAAAGCAGCATCGCTTATCACTTGAACTGTCACATTCTTTACCTGACCAATACGTTGTTGGTCAATCCACAAAATTTGATGGGAGCCTTCATCAAGACTAGTGACAAAACTCTTCACTGATTTTGTCTCAATGAGAGGATGCGGCAAATGAGTACCAGTTCGTAACCGCGGGCGAGCCGACAACCGTTGCCGCAAACCCATGTCCCGAGAAACTTGAGTTACCTCAACTCGACCATCATTTGGATGACCTCGTGGAGCGACATCCCATTTGCGAAGAAATTGGGCATTAGCAACAACGCTGATCTCACCTCGTAGCCACCCACCCCGCAAATTAGCGGGTCGCACAACCACATTGGCGACTGCCATCTTGGTGACTATGTCACCATTACCCACCTGATACTCAACGTGCATTACGTCTATGGGAAGACACATCGCCGTTTCACCAGATAAAACCCGACGATTCGAACTACCAATAGTGCGCCACATATCGCCACCTGAGACCGCAATATCTTTTCGACCAGAAGAAATGTGCTTGGCCAATTCAGAGTCGGACGAAGCCCACACCAAATCATCAACTGCTACGCCTTCACTTCCCCACGACTCTCCTCGTTGAATCACCATCAGATTTCTCCTGGAACTGACGTCGACGCCGCAACCACCCCGCGCATCAATAAATCAGCGGCCGCTTCAGCATTGCGACGTGTTTGCGGAACTGGAGCCATTGTTCCGATCTGTCGCAAAAGGTCAATGAGTTGCTTCATAGTACGAACGAAATCTCCACCAGATAATTCCTCAGCTTCAACAACTTCGGCAAAACCTTCACCCGCTGCCCAAGCGTACGCAATCGCGATATACGTCGGATCAGGTGCACGATGCTGATTCAACGAAGCGGCTTCTTCAGTTGCTTGCAACTCACGACTGACCGACTCAATACGGCGCCACTTTTTACGCACTTCAGCAGATGGAAACCACGGCGCCGGTGGGGCTTCACTAGACCGATGTTCATAGACAAAGACTGAAGCCAATGCGGCCAAAGACGATGGGTCGAGATCATCGAGATACCCACGATCTAGACAATCGGCGACAAGCAGATCACTCTCATGAAAAGTACGAGCTAAAACTTCACCTTTTTCAGTCAATGACCAACCGGCGACATAATCCCAGTCCTGCAGAATTCGGAGAACTCGTTCAAATTTTCGGGCCACCGAGTTTCCCTTACCGCGGACTTGTTCACGCAATTGATCAACATCACGTGAGACTCGGTCAGCTTGTGCTGCCGCCTTCAATCGGTCGCGTAATTCAGGATCATCTTCAACCGGATGCACTGCTTGGCGTCCTGGCTCTGGAGATCTCCATTCGCTCGCAACCTCTTTGGCTTGGTGTAAACGCGTGACCACAATCTTCTGAAAGTCTGGCTGAGTCGGCGCAAAAGGTTCAGGAAGTTCAATCTGACCAAGCAACCGCGGTGGTTCATGAAAATCACGAGACGAAAGATTGAGAGTCGCCCGTTTCGCCGTCAACACTGTGATCTTGACCCCACCCGAGCGATTGGCTGTCGACAGCACGACTGCGCGTCCGGGCGACTTTCCTTTATCTACAAAAATCACCGAACCTGGACGCAAACGAGCCATTGAGAATTCAATTGAACTCTCACTACGAATGCCAAGATTTCCTTCAAGTCGTGCTCGGTAGTCGTGAATATCGCCGTATGGACTTTCGGCCGCTAATCGCAATTCTGATAACTGTTCAAGACGCCGCTCTAGACGCGCCTCAATTTTCACGACATCACGATCGGCTTGATATTGAGCAAACGACAGATTCAGTAGGTGACGAGCCTCTTCACTTGAATACGACCGAACCAAGTTGACTGCCATGTTGTATGTCGGTCGAAAAGATGAGGTCAAACGAAATGTTCGCGAACTCGCGAGACCTGCAACTTGATCAAACGTCACAAAAGGATTCCATAACACCACCGCATGACCCTTGTCATCGAGACCCCGGCGCCCAGCACGACCCGTCAACTGGGTGAACTCGCCGGCCGTCAGGAATTCATGATGTTCTCCGGTGAACTTGGACAACTTCTCAATCACCACTGAACGAGCCGGCATATTGATACCTACAGCCAACGTTTCGGTCGCAAAAACGATCTTCACGAGACCTTCGACGAAACAAGCTTCAACCGTCTCTTTAAACGGAGGAACCAAGCCAGCATGGTGAGCCGCAATACCTGCTTCAAGTTGCGCCACAAATTGCGGGTACCCCAAAACGTCGAGGTCATCATCATCAATGTCACCCAGGCGATTGGCCACGATTTCTTGTATTCGTCGCCGCTCATCGGGAGATGTCAAACGGAGTCCTTGTTTCAAACACGACTGCGCCGCCTCGTTACATCCGTTTCGACTGAAAATAAAGAAGATCGCTGGAAGGAGTCCCTCTTCATTCAGGCGATCGACAACCTCGAGGCGACTTGGTGTGTAAAGCGCTCGACGAGGACGACCTTTGACGGGGCCGCGTCCTCCTATTTTTCGAGTCTGATCTTCAAGACGAGCCGCTTCAGGATTTGGTCGCCCAGAAACTAAGGTTGGGAAGAGGTGTTCACGTTGCGCGGTTTTATCGCCAACCATGTACAGATTCTCAAGTTCAACCGGGCGCTTTTCCTCAACTACAAACTTGGTAGGTCCACGTACCGTACTGATCCAATCAGCCACTTCATTGGCATTACTGACAGTTGCCGACAGACAAACCAATTTGACTTTTCGTGGCAAGTGAATGATCACTTCTTCCCAAACAGGTCCGCGAAACGTGTCTTGAATGAAGTGCACTTCGTCAAGCACCACTACTGCCAAATCATCCAAGGCTCGCGAACGCGCGTAGATCATGTTGCGCAAGACTTCAGTAGTCATCACAACAATCGGCGCTTCACCGTTCACGGCATTATCACCAGTCAGCAAGCCAATCTTGTCACGGCCATATAGTTCGACGAGATCATTGAACTTTTGATTTGACAGTGCTTTGATCGGTGCCGTATAAAACGCCCGCTTGTCGTCGGCTAACGCGCATGAAATTCCGTATTCGGCCACGACCGTCTTGCCACTTCCAGTCGGGGCAGCCACCAAAACAGACTCACCCGCATCGAGCACATCCATGGCTTCAACTTGAAATCGATCAAGCGGAAACTTGTAATGGGCAATGAGCTCCGGTCGATCGGTCCGCACAGTCACAGTCGGCTTCTTCGGGACATCTGACAAGTGACTAGGCGTCAACGGGACGATTTCGCGTACCGAGATAGCCAATCAAGATAGAGATGAAATAGAACACAATCAACGGAACTGCCAAGAGCATCAAGGTGATCGGGTCACCCGACGGTGTGATCACTGCCGCGATCACCACGATCACCAATATTGCGACTCGCCACCCTTCGATTAATTGTCGCGGCTTCAAAACACCGACGAGTTGTAGAAAAACAAGCAGAACTGGAAACTCAAAACCAATTCCAAAAGCGGCAATCATGAGACCAACGAAACTCACATATTTTGAAATCTGAAAAGCCTGTTGCACATCTTCGCCCGACCACGAGATCAACCACTCGAGGCCCTTATCCAAGGTGAAGTACGCGAAGAATCCGCCGATAACAAAAAGCAAAACCGACGATAAAACAAACGGAATAGCGTAACGCTTTTCTTTGGCATGAAGTGCTGGCACCACAAAGCGCCAAATCTGCCACATGACAATCGGCAGAGCCAAGATCAATCCGCCGTAGAGAGAAATCTTTAAACGAGCATTAAAACCTTCGAGTGGCCCGAGGGAAAAGAAATCACAGTTTGAAACCAAGTCTGGACGACGCCTGCACACGTTGTCGTAAGGTTGCCGTAAGAACCGCAGTACGGGTTCATAAAAGGCCAAAACGCCCATCATCCCAATCACCACAGCCAGACCTGCACGGATAATCCGTGAACGTAATTCAGCCAAATGCTCAGTGAGCGTCATGGCATCTTCAGAGGGTGATTCTCTATCTTTTTTACCTCCGGAACGAAGTTTTCCTAACGCGAACTTCCCCATCCCGAGTTTCATGAGGCCTCACCCTCAGCCGTTGGCGGTGGGGTCACTTCACGTTGCTGATCTTCTGGCTCTTCTTTTAGGGGTTTCAGCACTGCGTCGCGCGTCAATTGCGCGGTTTCCCGTAGTTCTTTCATGGGCTCTTCAAACGCATTTTTAAACTCGCTTTGAAAACCATTGCTGATTTTCCGAACCTCGCTGTACACCCGACCAAATTTACGAATCGCCTCCGGCAGTTTTTCTGGTCCAAGAACAATTAACGCCAGCAACAAGATGACGACGATCTCGCTTCCCGACAAGTTGAACACATTTCAAGTCTAATTACTTGGCAACTCGATACTGAGCCCTACTGAGTGGTACTTGCCGTATTTCCCCGACCATGACATCATCGTCAGGTGCAGCAACGCCTTCCTTCCATCATTGATCCGCCCATCGCCTTTGCGCACCGTGGAGCACGGGCCTACGCTCCCGAAAACACGATTGAAGCCTTTCAATTGGCCCTACGCCTCGGAGCGACCGGACTCGAAAGTGACGTTTGGGTCACGTCTGATGGCATTGCTGTCCTCGACCATGACGGCGTCGTGCGCCGTCGCGGACGCAAAATCGCCATTTCCGAGGTGATCCAAGCCGACCTCCCAAGCAATATTCCGACAGTTGCCGAAATGCTCACTGAAGTTCAAGGTGACTTTGACTTTTCACTTGATATCAAAGATCCCGCGGCGCTGTCGGCGACTCTCGATTCCGTACGAGTTGTGAAGCCCGAGATAGAACCAAGACTTTGGCTTTGCCACCACAATTGGCAAGTTGTTGCCACCTGGCGAGGTCTAACCGAAGCAAAACTCGTTGATTCAACCCGACTCAGTCGGTTGAAAGATGGTCCCGAGCGTCGAGCTGCGCAATTACACGAAGCTGGTATTGATTGCATCAACATGCATCACACCGATTGGAATGGCGGATTAGTCACCCTTTTCCACCGGTTCAATCGTTTTGCCCTCGGTTGGGATATGCAACAGGATCATGTACTCGACGATGGCCTTCGCATGGGACTTGACGGAGTTTTCAGCGACTACACCGACCGCATGCTTGATGCATTTGCGCGAAACGTTTAGCGATCAGGCTGCGTTATAGCCAGATCTCGTGATTTCTGGGCCGTGTCATAGCCAAGCCCAGACGCTTGCAGGCCAAATCACCACGAATGCCCGACCGCGAACTTTGTCAATTTCAATTGGCCCGAAGTCACGACTGTCAAAACTTTGTAATCGGTTGTCACCCATGACAAAAACCATGTCTTCTGGTATCACGACCGGGGCCATATCTGTGTGTGACCCACAGCGCGCACTGGGCTCAATTTGTGAAGTCTGTTCAAGGTTGAGATAAGGCTCTTCCACCCGAATACCATCGATATAAACAACACATGATCGAATTTCAAGCGCCTCGCCAGGCAAACCCAAAACTCTTTTAATGAGATCATCATGTTGCACTTCATTGGTCACACGGTCAAAAACGATGACGTCTCCGCGATGAACGTCGTGCAACTTGTACGACATCTTGTTGACTAACACGCGATCTTGTGGCATCAAAGTCGTCTGCATACTCGGACCATCGATGTAGTACTGCTGAAATAAAAAGACTCGGATAAACATGGCCGCGCCGATGGCTATCACGACAACGAACACCCATTCCCAAACTGCTCGCATGTGCGAGCGCTGCTTAGCATTGAGGTCCGAACGAACAGCTTCACCGGTTGCAGCATCGTCGAAATCAATGACCGCCCCTTCTTCAGCTATTTCAATTCCCTCACTCATCAGCCCTCAACCGTACAGCGTCCAAACAGCCAGCACACGTTGCATCAGAGCGATGCGATGAGTTTTTCGACCCTTTCATCACGGCTCTTGAGCGGGTCTTTACACAAAACAGTTCGTTGGGCTTGATCATTCAATTTCAGGTGCACCCAGTCAACGGTGTAATCTCGTTTCTTTTCTTTGGCAACCCTAATGAACTCGCCTCGCAACCGAGCTCTCGTTGTTTGGGGCGGAACATCCATGGCTTCAACAATGTCGGCGTCCGAACACATCCGCTCAACTAAATCTCGGTCTTGCATCTTGTAGAAAAGACCCCGCGTGCGAACCACATCGTGATACTGCAGATCAATCAACTGTGCTTTGGGGTCGCCTAGTTCAAGCCCATTCTTCGAACAATACGAGTCAATCAACTTGTGCTTGATGACCCAGTCGACTTCGCGATCCAATCTAAAGGGGTCCACTTCAATTGCTTCGACACAGTATTTCCACATTTCTAAAGCCTTTTGTTCATTGGCCTGAAAACCATGAGTCTCTGCATATTTCAGAGCGGCATTGAGATACTCGCGTTGGATGTCTAAAGCGCTCACTTCTCTACCACTGGCTAAATGAACGGTTTTTCTGCACGTCGTGTCATGACTGAAATCGCGAATCGCGCGTATCGGATTTTCAAGAGTCATATCACGCAATTCGCACTTGGGATCTTCCATCATCCGCAGGAGGCACGCTGTTGAGCCCACTTTCAAAAAGTTGGAGTATTCGCTCATATTGGAATCCCCAACGATGACGTGCAGACGTCGATATCGCTCGGCATCGGCATGAGGTTCATCCCGAGTATTAATAATTGGACGACTGCGGGTCGTCGCCGATGACATCGTCTCCCAGATGTGGTCGGCTCGTTGAGTCATGGAATACATCGGACCTCGTGCAGTCTGCACAATTTTTCCGGCACCAGTAAAGATCATTCGTGAGACCAAAAATGGGATCAGGATCGAATTATGCAAACTCGCGTCGTCATCCCGAGATGTGAGGTAATTCTCATGACATCCATAACTATTCCCAGCAGAGTCAGTGTTGTTCTTGAAAAGATAAATCGTTCCCCGAATACCTTCTTCACGAAGACGTTCTTCAGCCGAGCTCACCAAATTTTCTAAAATACGCTCGCCCGCTTTGTCTTGAACGACAACGTCGTAAATCGAATCGCATTCAGCCGTTGCATATTCGGGATGCGAACCCACATCAAGATACAGACGAGAACCGTTTTCGAGAAAAACATTTGAACTGCGTCCCCACGAGACGACTTTACGAAACAAATATCGGCTGACCTCATCAGGGCTTAAGCGGCGCTGCCCACGCAACGTACAAGTCACTCCGTATTCATTCTCTAGGCCATAGATACGTCGCTCCACTTATCGCAAAGTACTCGCTATTTTGATGCCAACAGAACTCGTCTTCTCACAAAACTCTGGTCAGTCATCAAACCCCGTTGCCACGGCCTTGCCCCGATACATCTGCAGTTGACGAATACTTGTCTTTTCCTCGCCGCTCGGGCTCAGTTTCAGCGATACGCACAGCGAACATTACAAACAAACGAGGAGAGCGGCCACCTAGAAGAGTCGCTACCACCAACGCTTCACCAGAGTTTTCCCTGCCCTCAGGACAAGAGTTTCCCCACCTCAACGTCATCAAAACGAAGGAAGCAACGTCGCTGCGCATTTCGCGCCAGCACTGCGATCTCTAAGTCCCCAGCATACAAAGTTCGTTCAGGTCCAGATAGCGCAGCCACACACTTTTTGACCGCTGTTGACAAATCATCTTCGGACTTCCAAGAACTACGCAACCGCTCACCGATTGATTCGGCATCGCCTCCGAGAACACTTAACCCGCGCTCATCCATCAATGTGCCGTCATACATGATGTGGAACAGTTGGTCAGTTTCTTGATCGACCCCGACTTCAACCAACAAAATCTCGACCTCATAGGGTTTGACATCATGAGTGAACGTTTGGCCCAAGATCTGGGCGTACTCGTTGGCCAAACTGCGTGCCTCGACATCATCACGCGAATACTGATAACCGCGAACATCCGCATTACGAACACCAAAACGACGCAATTGATCGAACTCGTTATACTTGCCGACTCCCGCGAAGCCAATGCGATCATAAATTTCACTGACCTTACGTAACGTATTGGACGTATTCTCGGCCACGACAACTATGCCGTCGTGGTATTGAACGGCAACTAATGCTCGACCGCGCGCGATTCCTTTGCGCGCATAGTCGGCCCGATCTTTCATCAACTGTTCAGGGGCTACATAAAATGGCTGGTTCATGATGCCGTTCCTTCACGTTGTGAACGTTGCTGTTGACTTAAGACGTCAAATCGAGTTGCCAAATCAGCATCTTCGCGACGCTCCCAACCATTGGCCGTAATCGTTGCGATGACCGGATAGATACTTCGTAGAACATCGGGGCCTCCCGTTGCCGAGTCAACATCTGCGGCTTCCCACAGAGCCTGACACGCCAAGTTGATGGCTTCGTTGACATTCATTCCTGGTCGAAATCCAACTTTGAGAACTGTTGACGCGGGACCTCCGCCAGATCCAGTTGCAACAAACTCACGCTCTTCATAACGGCCGCCCGTGATATCAAAATCCCACAAACGACCGGTGCCTCGCAGAAGGTCATAGCCAGCGAAAATCGGGACCACTGCCAAACCCTGCATCGCTCCCGAGAGATTCGCTCGTACGAGTTGCGATAATTGATTGGCCTTACCTTCAAGGCTGATCGGACGACCATCCAGTTTTTCAAAATGTTCAAGTTGTAATTGGAAGATCTTGATCATGTCCATGGCGATTCCGGCGGTTCCCGAAATCGCGACTCCGCTGTGGCGATCTGCCGGTACGACCTTTTCCATTTCACGATTCGAAATTCGCGAGCCCATTGTGGCGCGCCGATCGCCTGCCATCACAACGCCCTCGTTGTAACGGACTGCCAACACTGTGGTTCCATGGGGAGCCTGAATCTGATGATGATCACCGGAGTGTCCGTAAGCAAACGGGTCGAGACCAACCTTGCGAAGCAACGAGGTGAAGTTGCTACCGGGGTCATTATCAAGATCAAAAAATGGGACTACCACGATTCATTCGCCGCCTTTTTGAATGTACGACTTGACAAAATCTTCGGCGTTGCTTTCTAGAACATCATCAATTTCGTCTAGTAGGTCATCGAGTTCAGCCTTCAACTTCTCACCTTGCTGGCTCGACCCGTCTGGAGAAACGACTTCTTCTTCAACACGTTCAGAGTTTGATTTTTGCTTCTGCACACGTTCGGCCATTATTTGCTCTCAATCACTCATGTCTGTCGGTCAGTCAATTTGTTAGTCGGCTCGTCATTCAGTCACATATCGTCCCAAACGATCGTGACAATCAAGACGATCATTGAAATATACCGACGCCTTGATCTTGCCACCCATTTGAACCAATGTCACTTTTCAATCGTTAATCGGTCAAGTAATTCGAGCAGAGTGCCACTTTGGGTGCACAGTTCTCCCACTAATTCTTTGGTACCCCGCAACGGTTCCATCATCGGGACGCGCCGTAACGGGCCACGACCAACATCAAGAACCAAACAATCCCAATTAGCTGACACGACTTGGTCGGGCCAACGCTCAAGACAATGACCCCGAAAATAGGCACGGGTCGAATCTGGAGCACTGCGAATGGCACGTTCAACATCAGTGGGATCAACCAAAGTTCGCAGTCCTGCCCGCGCAGCCAAGCATTTTTCGACCCGCATATCGTGGTACTGCAAATCAATGGCTTTCAACCGATGATCTGCCACTGACAAACCGTGACGCGACTTCATCCCGTCAATGATGCGCTTCTTGGCGACCCAGTCAACCATGTCAGACACAGTTTCAGGATCGCTTTCAAGGCCTGTCAATACCTCTTCCCACAGACTGATGATCTTCTTTCCAATGACCTCGCCGCCAACACTTTCAAAACCAGTGGCGCCCACATAATCAACACATTTTTGCAAGAGTGCCCACTGGATATCAATCGCAGTTATTCGAGAACCGTTGGCTAACAAGATTGTCTGCTTCAAAGTTGGGTCATAACTCACTTGACGAATTGCCGACACCGGATGCGCCACGACTAAATCTGAACCAAGCACATCATCTTCGATGAGCGACAAGATCAGCGAAGTGGTGCCAACCTTCAAAAACGTGGCGACTTGGGACATATTTGCATCGCCTACGATCACATGCAGGCGCCGATACTTTTGGGGATCGCAATGAGGTTCATCCCTGGTATTGACGATGGGACGCTTCAATGTTGTTTCCAGTCCCACTTCTTCTTCAAAAAAGTCGGCGCGTTGGCTGAGTTGATACGGCACTTGTTCGGCCGACACACCCAACATTTCTGAGCCGACTTTGCCAGCTCCAGCAAACACCTGACGAGTGACGAAATGCGGAGTGATCTGAGAGACGATTCGACCAAATGGAACATCGCGAGCCACTAAAAAGTTTTCGTGGCAACCGTAACTATTGCCTTTGCCATCACTGTTGTTCTTATACAAAAGCATTTCAACTTCAGGTGGCAAGGCGCGATTCGCGGCCGCCATTGACAGCCTAATGATCTCTTCACCCGCGCAGTCGTAAGTCAACGTTTCCCAAGCATTCGCGCATTCAGGTGTCGAAATTTCAGGATGGGCGTGATCTACGTAATATCTTGCTCCATTAGTGAGCACCGCATTGACAAGATGCATTTCAACTTCAGGTGGCATAGCCGACTCAAGCGTAAATCCACGAGCGTCCGTACCGGGTTGCTCATCGTCAAAATTCCAAGACGCAATATCATGTTCCGTATCTCGTGAGTTCGCCTCAACGTACGAGTTAATTAAGATTGAGGATGCCAAAATCGGATTTGATTCAGTGCCCCGCACCATAATCCCGTATTCAGTTTCAATTCCAGAAACCTTAACAATGGCCATTTAATTCACCACGAATCGCTGATCTCGACGACAACTCATCAGAGGTATTGCCCTGTGGCGTTTCGTTCAATGGCCCGACCGCCCGCGACTGCACGATCATTGCCTTCCTTCACCAAAGTACGAATGAAGACAATCCGTTCACCTTTTTTGCCAGAAATCTTGGCCCAATCATCAGGATTGGTCGTGTTTGGTAGGTCCTCATGTTCACGGAATTCTTGTCGAATTGAGTCCAAGAGGTCCTGCGTACAAACACCACGACTACCGCCTGAAATGACTCGCTTAATCGCCAATTTCTTCGAACGTCGAACGATATTTTCTATCATTGCTCCTGATGAGAAATCACGGAAGTACATCACTTCTTTGTCGCCGTTTGCGTACGTGACTTCAAGGAAACGGTTGATTTCGTCTTCGCTGTACATACTTTCCACCGCTGCTGAAATCATGTTCACAATGGCCAATTCAGGTGTCCCGTGTCGCGCGACTTCCGATTCGGCGATCGGAATCTCGGTCGTTAAATACCTGCCGAAGATCTGCGTTGCCGCAACATCTGTCGGCCGTTCAATTTTGATCTTGACGTCAAGTCGACCTGGTCGCAAGATCGCAGGGTCAATGAGATCTTCACGATTAGTCGCACCAATCACGATCACATTACGAAGACCTTCCACGCCATCAATCTCCGCCAATAATTGAGGCACGATCGTGGATTCCATGTCTGAGGAAATCCCAGTGCCACGGGTACGGAACATTGAATCCATTTCGTCGAAAAAGACGATGACGGGCCAACCCTCTTCACTCTTTTCGCGGGCACGTTGAAACACCAACCGAATTTGGCGCTCGGTTTCGCCCACGTACTTGTTGAGCAATTCCGGACCCTTGATGTTAATGAAGTAACTACGACCCTTATCGTCGCCTGTTCGCGCCGCCACCTTTTTAGCCAAGCTGTTCGCAACTGCTTTAGCAATGAGAGTCTTACCGCACCCTGGTGGGCCGTACAGCAGAATTCCTTTAGGCGCCGGCAACTGATGTTCAGCAAAAAGATCGTGATACAAGAATGGCAATTCGACGGCGTCCGCTATTTGCTCAATTTGCGAGTCAAGTCCTCCGATGTCCACATAACTGATGTCAGGAACTTCTTCGAGTAGTAGATCCTCCACCTCGGGTCGAGGTAATTTTTCTAACAACAAATTGGTTCGACTGTCGCGGCGCACCGTGTCACCGCTGCGCAAATGGACTCCCCGCAGATCATCAGCGAGTTCACACACCAGTTCATCATCGGTGCGCCCAGTAACGATGGCTCGAATCCCATCTTCAAGCACTTCTTTGATCGTGACCACTTCGCCGGATCCTTCGGACTCACGGGCTGTGACCACATTGAAGCTCTCGTTGAGCACAACTTCTGCCCCACGATGGAGCAACTCGAAATCAATATCTGGGTGAACGTTGACGCGCAACTTACGACCACTCGTTAAAACGTCAATTGTCTGATCGTCATTTTTACCGACGACCACTCCATAAGCCGACGGTGGCTGCGACAACTTGTCAACTTCGTCTCGTAGGGACACGATATTTTCGCGGGCTTCTCGAAGGGTGTAACTCAATTTCTCGTTCTTGGCAGTCTCTTGCGCCAGTTGACCCTTGATCTCCATGAGACGCTCTTCAAGTTGTCGAACTCGCCGCGGTTGGTCGGTTTGGGCTTCGGTCAGCCGCAGACGTAACGCCGCCACTTCTGATTGCAACGCCACCCGCTCAGGCCCATCTGCACCAGTCGTGTCTGGATCAGTCAAGTCTGGACCAGTCGTATCTCGACTGGGAACACCGCTGTTTTGCTCCGAGTTACGCTCCATATTCGGACCTTTCCCACATGCCTACACGAGCGAACTTACACCCCCTAGGTAACCGAGGTCTTGGCGAGGTCAGAAGTCATCAATTTCTGGTCTCCTCAATACGTCGTCATCTCATCTCTTCACAAACGGGCAAACTCTGGACCGAAATTTTCTGCCAAAAGTTGCAACTCGCACCACCGTGAAGACGATGAACGGGCTACTGCCCATGTAAAGTAAACACACCAGCGGTTAGGTACCGCAGAGTTACCCGAGGAGCAAGCGAGCGAACATGAAGGTCTGGATTGATCAGGATCTATGCACAGGCGACGGACTTTGCGAAGAAATCTCGCCCAATGTTTTTACTCTGTTAGATGATGGCTTGGCATACGTCCGAGAAGGCGCCACGGTCTACGCAACGGCTAAGGGCCACGCCCAAGGCGCTGAAGGTCTCGCCAATATTCCCGATGGAGAGCTTGACGGCGTCATCGAATCCGCCGAGGAATGCCCCGGCGAATGCATCTTCATCGAACCCTAAATCTGCTTCGGCGCATCAGCGCTTAAGAGACGGCCAGTCGTCAAGAAACCAGTGTGGGCCACCATACGGTGGTCTGGTCGAACTGCTTGGCCTTCGATGTACCAACCACGATGTAACACCTCGAGCGTGCGTGTACCAGTCCACATTGGATTAGCCATTGCTTCCCGGGTTTGAACTGCTTGGGTAATTGACGGCGTGTACGCCAATAAAATCCCACCTGGTCGCATCACTTTTTGGGCATGAGGCACGACTTGCCACGGCTCTGGTAGATCAAGAATCACTCGATCAATATCGGGGGCATCAATTCCTTCGTAACAATCGCGAACTTCAACGTGGTAGCGACTCAAAGCTTCTTCGCCCAAGAACGAACGAACATTAGTGACGGCACGATTGGCAAAGTCCTCACGTAACTCGTAACCAACGATCTCGGCGCCATAACGCAACATCGTCATTGACAAGGCACCTGAGCCAACACCACTTTCCAGAACTTTGACCCCCGGTCCGATATCAGCCAACATGCAAATTGGTGCGAGGTCTTTGGGATAGATGACTTGTGCTCCACGCGGCATTTCCACCACGAAATCTTCAAGCGTTGGGCGCAAGGCGATATAGCGGGCACCTTTGGTCGATTGAACTCGGAAACCTTCGGGCTGGCCAGCAATCTCACTGTGCGAGACATAACCCGCATGGCTATGAAATTCTGCTCCTTCAGTGAGGTTGATCAAATATCGACGCTGTTTGCCGTCAATCAAGAGAACTTTGTCTCCATAAGCGAAAGTTGGGGAAGTTAAGGAACTCATTTTTTGGAGGCCTCCGCCTGCACACGTTTTTGCGAACGCGATTTCTTTCGAACTAATTCAACTGAGACGGGTTCGTGTGCGGCTGAACGTTCAACGAGTCGGCAAAATGCGCAGACCGATCCTTCTTCCCCACCGGTTGGTGCACCACATTGCACACACGGGGTCACACTGTCGGCCCCAGTTGCCGCGATTGATGCCAAGACGGGCGCCATCCGGTCAAGAAACCCGAGGTAATACGAAGCTTTTGTTCCTGGCGACTTTTCTTCCAGGACATTGAGTACCTCTTTGTATCCAATATGGCGGTTGCCTTCAGCCATTGGACATTCTTCAACGATGTAATCAATTCCGCGAATAACGCACCAGGCCGCCATTTCGCGTTCGGTGAGACGAATGAGTGGCTTGACCTTTTTCGGAAAACCATGGCGACTTGGCAAGACTGGCAACTGACGTGCCAAGTACTCGACGTCCCAGCGCAACGCATTCCCAAAGAGCACTGCTGCTTCATCGTCAAGATTGTGACCAGTTACAACAACGTCATATCCGCCGTCGACTGCAGCCTTATCAAACAAATGTCGCTTACTCATTCCACATGCCGAACACGGAACTCGCCCGGTCACTTTTGTCGCCGTCGGAATGTCGTAGCCGTAGTCATCGCGTAATGAAACAACCGTGAGTTTTAAGTTTCTTTCAGCAGCGAAACGTTCGGTGTATTCGCGTGACTCTTCGCTGTATTCACCAATACCGAGAGCGACGTACAAACCATCTGCTTGATAACCAAGTTCAACCAACATGTCCCAGACGGCCAATGAATCCTTGCCGCCAGAAACGGCAACCAACACACGGTCGGTCTTCTTGATCATGTCGTGATCATGAATTGCTTTTTCAACTTGGCGGCGACACATTTGTAGAAAATGCTCCGCGCAAAAATTCGCGTTGTGCCGAGGCAACTCGATAATCGCGGGCCCGCGACACGTTCTACATTTCATGTTAGAAACCTCCGGAAATGACCGGGCGAATTTCTATCACGTCATCTTTATCTAGTTCTTCATCTCCCGGAATCAAGGTCCCGTTGCGAATCACCAGATGCGACTCTCTCGGCAAACCCAGTTCAGCAAGCAGTGCGTGAACACGACGTCGACCCTCAATCTCAATTTCACGTCGGGGATTGCGTAAGAGGACTTTCATAGTCTCAGCGATTCCGTCGGCGAGATTTTGGTTCTAACGCCGACACCGAAAGAGTTTGCCCCGGACGAAGTATCTCGGTTGAAACAACCTGAGGTGAACGCGACATCAACTTACGGATAAGTCGAAAACCCCAGACGAAAACGCCGACGACAAACCATGGGCGACGCCCGCCAAGAAGACCTTCTTTAACACTGCGTTTCCGCAGGTACGACATCAGTTCCATGACGATCTTTCAGACGCGTCGGATCTCAACGACTGTTGAACGACGCTTTCCGCTACGACGACCCATGAGATAGAAAGCCACGACTAAAACGACACCGACGCCACCTGCGATTGCCAACAATGTCGAACGACGACCATCAACTTTGCCCTGCACATCTCCTTGAAGCGCGCGCAATTTAGACTCAATATCATCACGCGAGATGTGTGATTGATTTTTGGTGCTAGCCATCAGTTGGGTTCCTTTCCAAGAGTCGCTTTTTTCACCCGCGATAACGCGATCCACGCAAGTCCGAGGCACAACACCAGCACGATGAGATACGGAACCCAGGAGAAACCGCCATCAAAGGCGCTGAGTTCAGTTTGCAGAAGACGAAGAATTCCGAGTAACACGAGCACTAGACCAAGCCCAAGAAACGTTGCACCTGCTGAACCAAGGGCTAACCAACGACCCGCACCTTTTAACGGCCCGAGAGTTTCTTGTTTGGCGTACTCTTTGACGAGATCAACAACGTCACTGACGCCCGCCGACTCTCGACGAGCCGAGGAACGACCTGTTTGTGAAGTCTCTTCAGCCATGCCTAGTTTCTAGCACCAGAACGGGCAAACCCCACCTGAAAGGAACTTTGTCGCGGCATTTTTGACTGCTAGCCGGGTCTCATCGGCCTGTGTATTTGGTCAGTCCTCTTGCAGCCGGAACTGGCAGGCCGCCTCCACATCGCCTAACGACTCTTCTAATAATTGAATCCGTCGAACTGGACCATCACAGTTCAACATCCGCTGACGGTCGGCTGGACCAATTGGCGCGAGAGCGACCAACTGAAATGAGGCGAAAGTTGGGTCATCTGAAAGTTCAACCGAATCAAATCGCGGGATCGGTCCGCCCAACCGTTCAACTAAGCGACTGACCTCAATCAGGTGGTCAAACATTCGGACCAGTTCCGCTGCTTCAACATTCTCGTGGGGATCATCTGGCCAGTCACTCACCATCGCCACTGGATATTCAACATCGGCAAGCCACTCATCAACGCGCATCCGACGAGTACCAAGAGCAATCACCATTCTCCGTCCGTCCGCAAGCAACTGACTGTCCACAATCCGAGCCACAGTTCCGACCATGGATCGAATGTCTCCTCCACCAACTTCGTGACCCCGTTCAATCAGAACAACACCGAACTCGGGTTCGCTCGCTGCTAAAACATCGGACATCATCAACTGATACCGCTGTTCAAAAATTTGCAGTGGCAATAAAGCCCCAGGTACCAACGGAGTACCCAGCGGAAACATCGGCAACCGATACGTGTCCATTGAACCAACCTCGACTACGGCGTCGCAGGATTCGCGGGAAGAGGTGCGATCGCATCTGAACTAGGTCCTTGCGGATATGGGCCCAGTGCCGTGGTCAAAACACCTTCCCATAAGGGTTTGAAAACTGGTTCGTCGTCAACTCCCGGTGACTGCAACAACAGCGCAAAACGAATCGTCGAGCCACCCTTCACTGGAACAAATCCAACCAGCGCCTTCACGCCACTCAAACTTCCCGTTTTTCCAAACAATCGACCCTCTAACGATGTACCAACAAAAAACTTGGAAAGAGTTCCCGATGTACCAGCGACAGCCAATTGAGAAATCAGTGGATCGTCAATTGAATAGCGTTCAAGCACCGCCAAGAAAGCTGCACATGTCATTTTGTTGTCTCCCGACAAACCAGAACCATCACTCAGTGTCACCCCATCGAGCGGAATCCCCCAAGCGCTCAACTTGGCCATCATCGCTGAATTCCCAGCAGCCCGACTTCCGACACCACTCACTCGGAAACCGATTTCTTTCAGCATCATTTCGGCAGTGTTGTTATCGCTATTTCGTAACATCTCCCCGACAATGTCGATGAGAGGCGCCGACTGAACAACTGAAACGGTCGGCAATCCAATGGGAGTGACACCAGATGCTGGCGCACCAATAATCGTTACGCCACGTTCTTGTAACAATCGATAAAACTCTTGTGCTGCACCCATTGCTGGATCGGTTGACTTCATTGAAGCGCCAAGTACCGCCCCATCGTTGACGAGCAATCCCGAAATCGGCCCACCTTCAATCGCGCGAAAAGCTATTGGCCACGATGGTGGATACAACTCAGCGTCATAGTGAGACGCATCGCCAACAACATTGCCAGTTATCTGTGTAATTCCAGCCGCAACGACCGAGTCAGCGAGTGCTTCTAATGAAGTCGCTGGCTGTTGCGGATACCTCGACAGGGTCAAGTCATCGGGATACCAAGCACTTGCTAGGAGCGGATCGCCACCGCCCACTAAATAAATTGAGCCAACGACACCAACGTTGATCTCGGCCTTGACTTCAGTCGAATACTGAAAGTCTGCACCCAGTGAATCGAGCGCCGTCGCCGCAACTAAAAACTTCAATGTGCTGGCTGGTGTTACCGGGGTATCAATTCCATCCGACAACATCAAGACGCCGTCAACCGATACCGCCGCACATGAGCCGGCGAGTACGGATCCGCCCAAAGGTCGCAAAGCTTGTTCAAAAGCCACCGAAGAGGTTTCACGAGCCAATACACCTGGCGTTCTCCGAGCCGACAAAACCGGAGTCTGAGGAATATTCGCGGGCGAAGTCGCAACCAGGTCGGGTGCTGGTGGAGCACTGTTGTCTTGAGAGTTAGCGAACTGCCACAACCAACCCAAGACAATTGAAGGGCCGACTGCTAGAAACAACAAACTAGCGATTGGATTTCTTGCTGGGCGTGCCCGTCTTTTGGCACGCGCCTTGGTTTGCGACATCACTGAGTCACATTCCTCGACGCGCCCGAAACGCGGCAGCGCGATACAAATGACCTAGCGCCGTGACTGCCCGGTTACCCGATGGGTAACACAAGCGGCCAGTCTCGCGAACAGTTGCGGGCCCTGGATTCTCAGGGTCGGCTACGGCTAATTCTGTTGCCGTCAGAATTGGTTTGCCAGTTCGCTTTGACAACTCGTCAGCTGCTTCGGCGAAACGCTGATCTTGACGTTCGTGATACGCAACGATCCGATCAATTCCGTGATCGGGATAAAAGCCGCCTTCTCGCAAGAGACGAGCTTGATTCGATTGAATTCCGATCCCAAGATAAATCACTGCATGCACATCAGGATGCACCGCAATCATTTCCAAAACTTCGGGAATGGTGTCGCGGGTTTCTCCGCCCGCGCAGTCAACCGGGTTGCCCTTGCTCCATCGCGGAGGAAGCTTCGTATCAATCTGAGCTTTCAGGTCTTCAGGCAGTTCCATCAATTTTAATTGACCATCTCGAGTGATGGCGTCTGATGTCACAACTCCCCATCCACCGGCGGTTGTCATGATGACAACATTGGGTCCCTTGGGTAATGGTTGTGTGGCAAAAGTGGCGGCGGCCTCAAACGCTTCTTCAACAGTTTCGGTACGGGTGATACCAGCAGCTCGACAAAAGCCGTCAAAAACCTTGTCATTGGCGGCCAGCGCACCAGTGTGCGACGCTGCTGCTTGAGCTCCGCCTTCAGTCGCACCACCCTTCACCAAGACCAAAGGTTTGCGTTGCGCAACCGATGCCAATCGCGTCATTAACGTGCGACCATCGGCAATACCTTCCACATATGCAAGCCCCACGGCAGTTGCTTCATCATCGGCGTAGTAGTCCAAGTAATCGGCAACGGTTACAGCAGCGGCGTTACCAGCCGATACTGCACGGCTGATTCCGACTCCCGAAGATCGCGACCAGTTCAGGAAACTAGAAACAAAGTTTCCACTTTGACTGGCGACACCAATTTTTCCGGCCGGTGGATACGGCGCAACAATTTGCGCACACAAATTGGCCGGTGTGCTCACCACACCTTGACCATTTGGACCAGCCAACAAGATGCCGAGTTCATCGGCTAAAGCGATCAATTCTTTTTCCGCTTGTTTACCTTCTTCGCCGGCCTCGCCGTATCCAGCCGAAGTAAGAAACGCTGCTTTCACTCCCTTGGCGGCGCAGGCACGAAGCAACGCAGGGTTGGCAGAGGCTGGTGTGCACACGAAAACTAAATCAATGGCATTGTCGGGAAGTTGCTCGATATTGGCAACGGTCTGGATACCCAAGACATTTTCACCTTGCAAATTGGTGCCATAAATTCCCCCGGCAAATCCACCCGCCAAAATATTGTGCAACGATACAAAACCAAATTTTCCGGGGTGAGTAGACGCACCAGTCACCAAAACACCTTGAGGTTCAAAGAGGGCTTTGAATTGCGCGTCGCTTGGCCGCGGACGTGCGGTCGCAATTGAAGTATCGGGTTCACCAATTTCAACTAAAGCGTCAACCGCGATTGGCACTCCGTCAGAGCGAACAATTAACGGGTTGACGTCAATACTGGCGATATCTGAACGCTCACTCGCTAGTTTGCCAAGTCCGACCAAAACATCAACTAACTTTTCGCGATCAACGGCTGCTTCGCCGCGAAATTCTCCCAGAAGTTTTTGCGTTGCCAAATCGGCGACCATCTCATGTGCTGTCACTCGATCAAGTGGTGCCGGTCGAAACACAACGTCGGCGATCGCTTCAGCCAAGATTCCTCCGATACCAAGCATGACGCTCGCACCAAACTGCGGGTCGCGAACAACACCGGCAATCAACTCACGATTACCTTGCACCATCGGAGCGACCAATACGGTGACGGGTCCATCTTCAGGACGAGCCGCCGCGAGTAAATCTGCCGCTGCGTCGTTGACTGCTTGGGCCGAACCCAATTTCAATCGAACCAATCCGCGTTCGGTCTTGTGAGCAATGGCATCGCCGCACAATTTGGCGACGACCGGAAAACCAATCTCGGTTGCTGCAAGTGCTGCAAGTTCGGCCGTCGCAACTTCTCTTTCATCGGCCATAGGAACTCCGGCTTCGCGTAGCAGGGTTTTCGATGCCGATTCGGACAAGGTACGCGAGCGATGAGCAGAACTAGCCATATCCCAAAGGTAGTTGCCACAACTACTGCCAGCAGGCTTTACGACCGTCAGAAACATCACGCGGAACGTCACGGGGAATTAACACGGGGAAATAACACGGCAGGCTCCGTTTCCGGAGCCTGCCGTCATTGTGTCGGGCTGACAGGATTTGAACCTGCGACCTCTTGACCCCCAGTCAAGCGCGCTACCAAGCTGCGCCACAGCCCGAGTTATGTGCAGGCGAGCCTAGCGTCGCCTCTCCCTAAATTAAGAAAGGGGTTTGCCTTGCCGATCCGGAACCCGTCGCAGAGCGATCCGGATGAAATCGATGAAGGCCCAAATGCCCAGCCCTCCAAAAGTGAATAACTTCGCCAGACCAATCCCGTGTAGCCCAAGTAAAAGCGATCAACGCCAAAAACTCCCAAAAACCAAGCCAAAATCATCGCTGCGATGTAACTCTTATCGCTAAATACCCCGGGTACGGCCGAAGCAGGCGACCAATACGGCTCACCAACAACTTGCACCAACGACCCAGGCTTCAGAACTCGTTGGACCGCCATGGAACTTAATTGGTCAAAACTGAACATTTGTCCATGCATGCCAGGAATCTGAACGTAATACTGAACTCCATGAAACTGACCAGATGGAGTTGAGACCGACTGATAACCAAGAGCTCCGGGCGGAGGTGGAACC
>CALEHE010000224.1 GCA_937876415.1 uncultured Actinomycetes bacterium | reverse complement strand
GCTGGCGGCTCCAGTGATAACTGCAACTTTGTCTTGTAAGCGACCTTGAATTCCCATGATGACTCCGTTTGTTAGTTGGTATCTGCTATTCGGCTTGGGCGATATTCGGGTGCGGCACTAAGCCCATCACCCAACCTAATCGGCGGACCCTAGGTGCCGAAGAGTTGATCTTGAGCCACTTCAGTTTGGATCCAATGCAAGACATCTCTGAACGGGTGTAATCGGCCAAGAATCACCAAGTAAAACCGGTTGGCGGGCAAAATCTGGCGCCCCATATCGCTGCGCTAGCGACTGGTATGCGAAAGTTTTTATCAGGAGAGAATTTATGTATGAACTCATGGGCCTTGAATATCGCAATAGCCGTTTGCGTATGCAAGAGATTGCTGCATCGCTGAGCGAAGATGAATCCAATTCAATTGTCGCGGCGTGTCCAGAGTGGACAGTTAAGGATCTTTTTTCGCACGTCACCGGAATCGCTGCTGACCTCGGTTCAGGTAAAGGGCCAACAGGGGATACCCAAGCGTGGGTTGACGAATTGGTGACGTCTCGCAAAGGTCGTTCGTTGGCAAGCGTTGTTGATGAATGGAATGAAGTTGGGTCAACGTTTGAAGCAGCCATTGACAACTTGCCCAAGCGGTTGTGGACGCTCACATACGACACCGTCGTTCATGAACATGATTTGCGAGCCGCCGTCAAAAAGCCAGGAGATCGCGAATCGGAGGGCGTCAAGATCTCTGCTGTGCTCGGATTGAAGTTGGTGAAGGTTGATTTGGCTTCGAAATCCCTTCCGGCATTTCGGGCCGTCATCGACGGTGTTGAGCACAACATCGGGGATGGCGAACCAGCACTCACCTTGACTGCCTCAGCTTTTGATACGTTGCGCCTGTTGGGTAGTCGTCGAACATTGGCCGAAATGAAGGCCGCTGCCTTTGTCGGTGATTTAGAGAAGATGCTGCCTGGTATTACTCACATGGATCTGCCGACCACCAGCCTCGGCGAATAGTTCGGCTACGCTCAAGATTCGCATAAGTATCTACAATCA
>CALEHE010000223.1 GCA_937876415.1 uncultured Actinomycetes bacterium | reverse complement strand
ACAAAAACCACAATGACTACGGCGATAATGCGCACGGCGCTTCGAATACGAGCTCGCGCCACCCAAATACGCGTGCGCATACGTACGTCGTCTCGACAACAATCAGCCAGATGGCTTAACAGCGAGCCCATGTCACGTACTTGATTTTCTGATGCCGTGATTAATGCAGCCGCCACAAAGTCGGCGAGGGGATGATCTACTTCGGAGGCAAAATTGCGAACAGCATCTGGCAAATTTGTGAAACCTAACTGCGCCGATAGTTGTTGAACTGCTGGCCGAATGACCAACGGTGCAGTGGTCGCGGTAACTGTGAGAGCCTGCTCCAGTCCACGAGCTCCAGCAATCGTGTCTCGCAATTGTTCCGTCCAGATGGCAAGGGCCTCAACCAGTTTGGTGTCGTCAATCGTGCGACGCGAAGGTCGTGGTGAGCCTGGACCCGATGACATCACCACGACCCCGCGCATACCGGCCAGGACAAGGAGCGTGCCCGTAGCCAGACCTAAACCAAGTAGAAGACGAATCACCAAACTCATCGCCAGGCACCCGCTGTTTGCAATGTGGCGTTGACAGCATCGTCATATCCATGTGTGGCCAATAGATCACGCAAGTCCGAAGTCATGGGGTAGGCGGCTTCGGCAAGACTTGGTCCGTTGGCAACAAAGAGTTCGTTTGAAACGATTCGTGAACCATCGCTATCCACCACTTCGCGAATGCTGCTGATACGGCGTTGGCCATTCACAAGTTCAATGTGAACGACAAGGTGTAATGCGTTTGCCAACAAGAGGTTCACCACATCGATGGGTAAGCCAGTGTTGGCCATTGACACATATGCGGCAAGCTTTGAGAATGCTGAGCGAGTGGAGTCGGCATGCAATGTGCACATTGATCCGTTGTTGCCTTGGCTCATTGCCATCAACATCGGGAATGCTTCGGCTCCTCGCACTTCGCCCACTACAACTCGATCGGGATCCATGCGTAACGCCATACGAGTGAGATCAGCAAGGGGAATAGCTCCGTGACCTTCAATGTTGGCGGTTCGTGATTGGAGCGCATCATGATCGGGGTGAAGTTGGGAGAACCGTGCCAAACCCAACTCAAAAGCGTCTTCGATCGTGATGATTCGTTCGTGAAAGGGAATTTCGTTCATCAGCGCGCGAAGCAATGTGGTCTTTCCGCTTCCGGTTCCGCCAGCCACAATGATGTTGCGCTTCGCAAGAACAGCGGCGCGCAGAAAGTTGCGAACGTTAGAAGTCATCAGTCCACCCCGTGTTAACTCTTCAAGGGACGACAGATGGAACTGGTGTTTGCGAATAACGAGAGACGGTTGCTGTGAGATGTCCATGACCGCAAAGAGTCGACTGCCGTCGTCAAGACACAAATTGCATTCGGCCGACGCCGCATCAAAACGGCGTTCGCCGTTACGTGATCGCGAAGCAACGTTTCGGACGAGGCGAATCAGTTCGTCATCGGTTGAGACGATTGGGTCAATTTCGTGTCGCGAGCCGTCAGTGTGCTTCACCCATACCGGTGCGGTTCCACGAACATGAATATCGGTGATTGCTGGATCATCCAGAAGTCGTTGTAATGGGCCGAAGCCCAAAACTGCATCAATGGCGCTCTTGGTAATTGATGTTTCGTCATCAAACGAAGGTGTGTCGCTTCCGGTTAGGAGTGACTGAGTAACCCTCTGGTCAAAGAAGCGTCGAGCCGTCTCTCGGGCCGTTTCTAATTCTTCTTCGGACGTGAGATCATTCCCGGTACTTCGTCGCTGTTGGCGTAGGTCAATCAATGCGGTCGTGATTTGCGCGGTGAGGTCTTGTAGTGCTGAGGAGGTATCAACTGCATTCATCAGGCGACCGCACGATCAATCAGATCAATTGGGTGTTGTGCCGTTGCCAACTGCGCAATTGTCATTTTGAGTGCTGCGCTGCTGCGACGATCTGAGGGCAAAAGATCAGCGATCACTGGCCATTCAATTGCTTTTGCAAGTTCGTCAATCTTGTAACGACCACCGGCAGCGAGAACCTTCCATTCACCGAGTTCCTTCAGCAAGGGTTGACGATGCACTAATGCAACAACGTCGTCGAGATCGGTTCGACTAATAAGTAGTCGTGAATCTGCTGCCCGCATGATGTCTGAGGCTGGAGTGTTGGGTCGTACGCGTCCAACATTAATGATGATGTCTGTTCCAAGAAATTGGTCAATTGTTCGTGTGTGTGGCGCAATGATTGATAGAGCAGCAATGACTTGTTCGGCTGATGGTGGCGCAACAACCACACTCACATCGTTGCGATAGGTGCGACGCAATGTTTGAGGATCAAGCGTTGAGGTTGTTGGCGTGCGTAAGTGAGCGGCGAGTTCGGCAAGTCCCGGGCGCAGATCCCAGTTGTGGCGAGCTGCGAGTCGACCGCCATCGGGGTCTGCCTCTATAACGGTGACGGGTCGTGGCCATAGTGTGGCGAGATGTAGCGAGATAGTTCCGAGATCGGTGAGCCCGCCAGTTGTTCCGGTGACGATGATGCTCATGTCAGTTCACGACTTTCACGAGATGAATTTCGTCGTGTCCGATGAGTTCGCCGGCCGATGTGATCGCAACGCGAAGAGTTACTGAGCGATCGCCACTGAGTTCATCAGGTTCGGAGATCTCCCACACTTGAACGTTGGTTGATATTGGAGTGGTGAGGTTTGAACCGTCTGACTGCGAATCAACGGCAATGACTTGAACGTTGTCGCCCGCCGCGAGGTTGGCTGGAGCCTGAGATTTCGTCACGGTGATGCCAGCGAGACCTTCGGTTGATGTGAGCG
>CALEHE010000222.1 GCA_937876415.1 uncultured Actinomycetes bacterium | reverse complement strand
ATAAAAGCGAAGGGAGCGAAAAGTTTCCAAAGATAAATCGGGCGCTCTTCAGATGTCAGGTATCTCACAACATTAGTTGGGCTGGTCAGACACTCTTTGATGAACCCTCCAACTCCACCAAACGGGATTCTCCACGCATTACGAGTGGGAACACCAATTAAATTGCGCATGAGTAAAAACATTCCTGCAAATGCTGCGGATATCGCCACGAATGAGGTGATTAACCCGCGCCGTTTATCTCCTCGTAAAGCGATCAATCCACCCAATGGCAATATCAGCAGTACAACATCCTCTTTTACCAACAGACACAACGCCATCGCGATCCAATAACGACGCCATTTCTTTTCCAAGGCTGCGATCAAAGCGATTGGGACCAACAATCCCAAAAAAGCCTCAGGATGGAAATTCTCAAGATTTGTTCCATTCACGACTGGATTAACAATCCAGATAACCGCAAAAAAGAAACCAAATGCATTACTTTCCAAAACACGTCGAGCGTAGAAATAAATTGGAATTGCACCCGCTGATATAACAGCAGCTTGCAGGAAAAGAAGTGTTTCAACTCCAGGGAAGAACCAGTAGATCGGTGTCAAGAAAATCAAAATCAGCGAAGCATGGTCGCCGAATAGATTGCGACCCATCAAAGTTACGAAAGGCGCTTCAAATTGCGAGAGAAGCCAAAGTCCCTGATCATAAAGTCCTACGTCAAAAGCCGAAGTTCCTAAACCACGATGAATGTCCCATTGCAATCGCGTCACAATGTAGGTATGAATCACCACCGCTAGGAAGGTTGCGAAAGTCCACATTGAAATTTGGCCCAATCGCCCGATGGCACGACTTTGAACCGAAGTTAAAAGTCGCTTTGATTCGGCGTAAGTTTTGAACATAACTTCTGCTCTCTAACTCTTAAACAAGAACTCTTCGTCTTCGGGACGAAGGAACATTGATAACTCTGCTCGAATCTCGGGTTGCTTTGTCAGATTGATGTCAGGATCGACCATTTCGTAAGCCGCTTCACGTGCCAACTCAACAAGTTCGCGATCTCGGCGAAGCGAAGCCAACTTGAGATCACTACGCCCCTTTTGTTCTTTGTTCATTAACGTGCCTTCGCCGCGCAATTCGAGGTCGGCTTCGGCCAAATAGAACCCATCATCTGATTCAACGAGCGCGTCAATCCGCGGATTTGAGTCAGATATCAAACCATCATCATTCTCTCTAATTGATGTCACGAGCCAACAGCGAGATGCGTGTACGCCGCGACCTACTCGACCTCGAAGTTGATGCAGTTGGGCAATTCCGAATCGGTCTGCATCCAAAATCACCATGATCGTGGCGTTAGGAACGTCGACTCCAACTTCGATCACAGTTGTTGCAACAAGTACATCGGTTTCGCCGGTGCGAAACGCTTCCATGACCGACTCTTTTTCGGCTGATGACATGCGTCCATGAAGCAACGCAAGACGAAGACCCTTCAATTCATCAAAGGCCAAACGAGCAATTGTTTCTTCGGCTGACGCAACCTCGAGTTTTTCGCTCTCCTCAATGAGAGGGCACACGATGTATACCTGTCGACCCGCGGCAACCTCAGAGCGAACATCAGCCCACACCTCTGCTTGTTCTTCATCACCCAACGCGTGCTTGGTCACAATCGGTGTGCGCCCTGGTGGCTTTTGATCGAGAACGCTCACATCAAGATCGCCGTAAACCGTCATAGCCGCAGTTCGAGGAATCGGAGTTGCCGTCATGACAAGCACATCGGGCACCGCCCCGCCGTCTTCACCTTTGTTGCGTAACGCCGCTCGTTGCTCAACACCAAAGCGATGCTGTTCGTCGACGACGACGACACCAAGACTATGAAACTGCACCGACTCTTGAATGAGAGCGTGGGTGCCAATCGCAATGTCAACACTTCCGTCGGCAAGGCCCGCAAGTACATCGCGGCGCCGCTCCGCCGTCACACTGCTCGTCAATAATTCAACCCTCACCTCTCTCTCACCAAACAAGTTGTCGCTCGCCGGGATATGAAGACCCGCCAATAGTTTGCGAATGCCCACTGCATGTTGTTCGGCCAAGACTTCGGTAGGAGCCATGAGCGCACCTTGATGCCCACCCTGCACCGCCGCCAACATGGCCGACACTGCGACAATCGTTTTACCGGCGCCGACGTCACCTTGAAGTAAGCGATGCATCGGGTGTG
>CALEHE010000221.1 GCA_937876415.1 uncultured Actinomycetes bacterium | reverse complement strand
GGGGATGGTGCGAAATGTGGTGCGAAATTCGCCGACACACCTTGCGTCATCTATATAGAGGTTACTGGAGTGCGCTCAGAGTCGAAAGAATGCGCTCAGAATCTGTCGTTCATGTTTGTGGTCGCTGATTTACCTGCGAAAACGCATCCAAGACGTCAACGAACCAGCGCTCTTGTCTATGTAAAGAGGAGTTGCGCCGAACGAACTGACCGATAACCGTTTACGTGACGCGATTGCTGGCACACCGTGGCATAAGACCGTCCCCGCGCGCCTCGAACCGGTGATTTAAACTTTTTTTATCTCTTCAGTGCAGGCACACAAATGCTCTTGCAATTCGCGATTGGCTCGTTGTATCTTCCACGTCTTAACTGGAACATTCCCAGAGTCGGCTTTCGACACTCCAACATCTATTGAAGACCAGGCCGTTGCCGCATCAACGGTGGGTAATGAAATTGTGCGAGAGCCTTATTGAGCATCTATCAGTTCAGCGATAGCGCTTCGGCGGAGTCAAACAGAGTGTCAACCGACAGAAGTCGACCGTCTACCACGGTGTGCACCCAAACCGTTTTTACCGAGATGCCGACCCCATCCCCCTTACGCTTAAAGTTGATATGACCGATCACAACGACGGTGTCACCTAGACCCATAATCTGTTCAATACTTGGATGGAAGTCATCGCCGACTTCTTCTAAACGCATGAATACACCCTCAACAACAGCCTGAGGCCCGATATAAACCCCACCGTAAGGCATTCCTGCTGGTTCGCTCCACACGATGTTTTCTGCCATACCATCTGTCACTGCCGGAATATCACCACTATTAAATTTCATGTACAGCTCTTCAACGAATTCGACATTTGTGGCCATAGCAGGCACTCCTTTTTTCCAAGATATTTTCACGAAAGACCGTATCCCTCGTACCTTGCAAAAACATTGCTAAAAAACTCATTTTCTCACAAGGTCATCGTCAGATACATTTCTTTTCTCCCGATGCGATCAGACACGGTTCGCTCAGCATAAAATCTGAATTCTGAACTGTTGGCTCCAGAATAAAGCCAACAAGACAACACGAAGGAGTTTGAATAATGGACGGAATCAAAGTACCAACAGCAACTCTAAAGCCTCTAGCGGTCATGAGAGTCAAGTTGGGTGAAAGTGCACCCGTTGGGGCGGGACCAAATGGCAACAGACTGATTATCAATGTTGTCGCGGCCGACGTCACCTCAGACAGGTTGAGCGCAACGCTGGCAGGTGTGGCTGCAGCCGACTGGGCCACTATCGGCGAAGGGACTCTTATCGCTCTTGATGTGCGACTCACTCTCAAAACTGACGATGGTGAATACATCTACGTTGAGTATTGCGGTCGAGGCGATCTTGCAACGGGCCTACTTGCAACAGCCCCAACATTCCAAACCGGTAGCGAAAAATACAAGTGGCTTAACGAAGTTCAAGCCGTAGCCGCCGGTAACGCGAATTTGGCAACTGGTGATCTCGTTTACCAGTTATATGAAGTCAAGGTCACCGTTTAAGACAAAAGAAAAGTCCCGGTCGTGATAACG
>CALEHE010000220.1 GCA_937876415.1 uncultured Actinomycetes bacterium | reverse complement strand
GTCGCCGACTCGAGCAACCATCGCATTCTCATCTGGCGTACGTTCCCCACGACGAATGGCCAGGCAGCCGACCTGTCGCTCGACCTCGGTGAAGGTTCGTGGCCATGGGGTGTGTGGACGGATGGCATCAAGATGATGGTGTCACGTACTGAAGCCGGAGACGTAAAGGTGTGGAACACCATTCCTGCCGCGTCGGGCCAGACCCCTGCTTCGTTCACCATTGATCCAGAGATCATGGGAACCCCACGTCAAATTACTTCTGACGGCTCACGAGTGATTATCGGCGATGAAAACTCGCGGTCACCGCTCGGCAATCGCGGTTCGCATGTGTGGAATACGTTCCCCACGTCGGCGAGTTCGAACCCCGACTACTTCATGTTGTTCGGTCGCGACAAGAACGCGGGTTGGTACAACGGCCACATCGATTCGACCGGCGTGTATTTGTTGCAGCGTGACCTCGAAATTCTGCGTACCTTCCCCACCTTGAACCCCGCCAGTCCGGAACTTACGGTGACACCACCCGACGTTGGGCTGCAGGGTGGTGACGGTGGCGACGTGGTGAAACTTGGCAATCGCATCTATGTGCTCGAATACAACGCCAATCGCATCGCGGCGTGGAATGCGGTGCCGAAAACGGCGAGTCAAGCCGTCGATTTTTACATCGGCTCGTCTGGGCCAGCGGATAACTCCAACCGTGCTGCATTCATGATTTCCAACCCAGTGATGGCATCCGACGGTGTGTCGCTGGCAGTCAATAGCGACTTTGAGCGCCGCGTGTATGTGTGGAAGAAAGTGCCGGGCGACAACAATGCCAAGCCCGACCACTCGTTCATCGTTCCGTTTCAGCCGTGGGATTCTGTTGCCGCAACATTCAAGGGCACCAAGATCTATGCGGTTGCTGGCGAAGGCAAACTGCATATTTGGTCGGGGGGCATTCCGCAAAGTAAGGCCACGCTCCCTACGACTCAGCTCGACAACAACATTGGTGGCATTGCGATGTCGGGGCTCACTGCAGTAGCCGCTGACAACAACTACATCTATCTGGCAGACAAGCAGGCAGCAAAGGTGTATGTGTTCAACCAGATTCCGACGGCGACGAGTGCTCCAGTCTTTACGTTGCCCGGCTGCCCAGCCGCAACGCAACTTCGATCAGATGGCAATTATTTGGTGCTCACCTGTATCGCCAACCCAGGCACTTTCGTGTGGACTATCAGCGCGCTCGCCAACAATCAGGCGGGCACGTCAGTGACGGGAACACAATTCAATTTGCCAATGGGTGGTTTGCCCGTGAACGGCGGCCTCTTTGTCGCCGATACCGGTTTTGACCGTGTGGTGTGGTGGTCGAGCATGTCGACGGCACTTGCAGGTGGCGCGCCAACTGCGGTGCTCGGCGCATCGACCGGGGCTACCAAAGCGAACTCGGGTTTGAGTGGCAGCAAATTCCGCATGCCGCGATCGCTCATGGTGACCCATGGGTACTTGTGGGTTGGTGAGCAGAAGTTCGGCAACCGAGTGCTGCGCTTCAAACTCAGCTGACCTGTAACGACTGGTGAATCAAATCAAAAATCCAATACACTAAGAGTTTCATTCGCTGAGACGTTCGCAAGAAGTTTTCAGAGTTTGGGCGCTTAGCTCAGTTGGTTAGAGCATCTCCCTTACAAGGAGAGGGTCGGGGGT
>CALEHE010000219.1 GCA_937876415.1 uncultured Actinomycetes bacterium | reverse complement strand
CGAGCGCATCGACCAGTTTTGCTCGGCGTCGTCCTGATTTCACTGTCATCGTGGATGGCTCCTCAGCCAAAACCGAACGAACATGCTGACCGAACCGCTAGCGTTTCTCCCTTGTGAGTACCAAAGTTCGACCCTGCCTGAGCGTGGTTATCCCGTGCTACAACGAAGAAGCAACGATTCAATCACTCATCAACTTAGTCCTTGATTCGAAATGGGTCGCCGAGATCATTGTCGTCGATGACGGGTCAAAAGATCGCTCTCGTGAAATCTTGGCGACCGTCAACGATCCAAAAGTCCGAGTAGTTCTTCACGATGTCAATAAAGGCAAGGGCGCCGCATTGCGCACGGGTTTCCAACACGCCACTTCCGAATTTGTGATCGTGCAAGATGCCGATCTTGAATACGATCCTTCTGAATATCCGCAAGTGCTCGAACCACTCCTCGACGATCGTGCTGATGTTGTTTTTGGTTCACGTTTCTTGAGTGGTCGCCCCCACCGCGTTCTGTATTTCTGGCACAGCCTTGGCAATAAATTCCTGACGTTGATGTCAAACATGTTTACCGACCTCAACCTCACCGACATGGAAACGTGTTACAAGTGTTTTCGACGTGAAGTGATTCAATCAATTGACATTGAAGAAGATCGCTTCGGATTCGAACCAGAAATTACGGCCAAGCTTGCTAAATCGCGGGTACGCATTTACGAAGTCGGAATTTCGTATTCGGGTCGCACCTACGACGAAGGCAAGAAAATCGGCTGGCGAGATGGCGTTCGCGCGGTGTATTGCATCGTGCGCTATTCAAAAGTCGGCGACAAGTTTGCGCCGCTTCTGAAGAATTAGTTCCTTCGTTCGCGAAACCTTGTTTGCACAAACTTTTTTGTTTGATTCCATCGGTGCACTATTCCCCATCGGGTCACCAACAACATTGACTCAACGATGATTCGTCCAGACATTTTTGAGGTTCCGTTTTCCCGATCAACGAAAAGAATCGGAACCTCACTGATTTTCAAACCACGGCGTGAGAGACGAACAACGAGTTCTGAAAGAAACGCATAACCCTCGGCCTTCGTTGTCTCTGGCGCTATCGAGGCCAAAGCTGTTGCTCGGTACGCACGAAATCCTGACGTGCAATCACGGACTCTTACCCCAAGAACTGAAGCTGTGTACAAGTTCCCCCAGCGTGACAGCAATCGGCGATGTAGTGGCCAATTCTTGGTGCCACCGCCAGTGACGTAGCGCGAACCGATCACCGCGTCAGAACCAGATTCAATAGCCGCAAGCATCGCCGGAATCACCGACGGGTCGTGTGAGAAATCAACGTCCATTGAGACAACGACATCGACACCCTGAGCAATCACATGCGCAAAACCTTGTCGATAGGCGCTTCCTAAACCCTGCTTGCCGGGACGATGCAGGACTTCAATCCCACCCAATTCACGAGCGCATCGTTCGGCAATATCACCGGTTCCGTCGGGACTGTTGTCATCGACCACATAGAGACGACCGTCAGGTAGCACTGTTCGTAACTGCGTCAACAAGCGAGCAATGTTTTCGCTTTCGTTATAAGTGGGCAAAACAACAGCTACGAGCACAGGTTCCTACTCTAGTGATGTCACTGATACACCTGGTGCCACTGAGTACATCGCCACGGGCTGACCCAAAGAAATGAACTTTCGAACCACAGTTGCAATCTCGTCGGGAAGAGGCGGTTCGGCGAATATCAGTGACGCACCAGGTATCTCGAGAGCCGCCACCAGATCATCGCGCCCTGCAGCCGTCAACATCGCCGAAACATCAATCAGCAACTGTTGAGCCAAGACCTCTTCGGATTCAGATCGTGGATTTGCCTCTCCGAGTTTCGTCAAAGCTGGATCGGCATCGGCGCGCTTGATGGCTGGGCCAACGACAACCCACAGAACGGTGTCAACATTGCTCTCTTCGCGCACTCGATGTGGAAGACCTGCCGCCGAGCGAAAGAACTCAATACCAACATCAAAACCCTGACGTTCAAGTTCAAGAACTGAGCCGAACCCCGTCGCGTCCAAGGTGTATGGGTCGTAGATCTTCAACAGATATTGATCGTCTCGATTCAAACTCGGTACGACTTCAGGAATTAGGTCAGCCAATATTCGTGACTCCGTTTTCCCCGGAAGTTTGACTCGATCAGCAGTTTGCAA
>CALEHE010000218.1 GCA_937876415.1 uncultured Actinomycetes bacterium | reverse complement strand
GTTTCGGACGGGGCACTGGTTTCATCGCTGGAACTTCCTCCACCGCACGCAGCGGCGAAGGACAGCAGGCTGACCAATGTGACCCCAAGAATTCGGCGAGTGCGCCGACTGGACTGACCATATATCTTCAAGTTTCCCCCTTTGTTATGGTGCCTTTTGGCAAATCGGCGGTGTGAACCGCCGTTATCGCTCAGGTTCAAAAGCCGTGGTCAGACAACATTGTCCGTCCGAGGTCTCCGACACTGATGAGACGATAGTAACCCACTTTCGGGAGTTGTACTAATTATCTTTTCGGATTTATTTCAGGTCGATCGCTGATGTCGGGGATCGGGAGATCACAATGAAGCCATGGGTGACGAGGCAGTTTTGCGAACAGATGGAATTGAGGTTCCGTTGGCGCGCCGATTGGACTCTTCCAACCCACGGTTCACTCAGATCATGACCTTGCATCGTGAAGCGATAACCCGTCGGCGTCCGACCTATCGTGACCCATTGAGTGGATACTCGGTCTTTACCGCCAAGTTCTTGGCCGATCGGGGCTATTGCTGTGCGAGTGGTTGCCGTCATTGCCCCTTCGAGCAATTACCTTAGGGCAAGTAGCAAAGCGATGGAGAAGACATGGTTGACAAGTTGATGCGCAAATTTCTGGTTGCTGCTGGGAAGCCAGTTTCGTTGGGTTCAATTCCAACCGATGACACGTTGGGCTGGGATAAAGACTCGGCCAAAGGTGAACTGGCCAAGACGATCGCTCTCATGGCCTTTGAACAACATCGACTGATGGCCGAAGCCAAGCAGAGTCTGCTGATCGTTCTGCAAGGGCGTGATGCATCGGGCAAGGACGGTTTGGTGCGCCATGTCATGACCGGCATGAACCCAGCGGGCGTGCAAGTAACGAGTTTTAAAGTTCCCGCGGGAACCGAACGGATGCACGATTACTTATGGCGTTGCCATGCAGCCTGTCCGGCTAAGGGCGAGGTTGGAGTGTGGAATCGCAGCCACTACGAAGATATTTTGGTGCCGCGAGTGAAGAACCTTGTTGATGAAGAAACCTGGGCCCGTCGATATCGGCATGTTCGTGATTTTGAGCACATGTTGGTCGATGAAGGTACGAGGGTGATCAAGTTCTATTTGCACGTGTCTCACGATGTGCAACGGCAACGACTACAGAAGCGTATTGACAATCCGGAAAGTAGTTGGAAGCACGATCCGAGCGATTTGTCTGACCGCAAAATCTGGCCGCTCTACGAAAATGCTTACGAGGATGTGATGCGCGAAACCTCTCGCCCTCATGCGCCATGGTATGTGATTCCCGCCGATGTCAAATGGGCACGCGATTTGATCGTGGCCAAAATCATCTTGAATGCTCTGCAAGAGATGGACCCGCAGGTGCCAGCGCCAGATCATTCTTTGAAGGGTATTACCGTCGAGTAGCACGGAGGTTTCTCAACTTTCAGGATTCAGTGCTTTACAACTTGTTCAGAATGGCAATAGGGCGCCTCGAGGTCGGAGCGTCTACATTTAAGGAAGCAACGTCGCATGCGCAGGCATCGGCGTGAAATCATTGAAGGGAAACTTGTGAGCAACGAGCGCGAGATCATGACATGGGAAATTTTCGGCCAGGCCTCTCGGGTGTTGGCTCAGATGGTCGCCGAAGACGGCTACGACCCAGACATGATTTTGTCAATTGCTCGCGGTGGGCTTTTGATAGGCGGCGCCCTTGGATACTCGCTAGCAGTGAAAAACGTTTACACGATGAATGTTGAGTTTTATACGGGTGTTGATGAGCGCCTTGAAGTGCCGCGCATTCTTCCCCCAGCACCAGATTTTGTTGACCTTGGCGACGCCAAGATTTTGATCGCTGATGATGTCGCCGATACCGGGCATACGTTGCGCAGTGTGCAGAAGTTCTGTGAAGGAAAAGTCGGCGAAGTTCGAACCGCGGTTTTATATGAAAAGCCCCATTCGGTCGTGCAGGCTGATTACGCGTGGAAGAAGACCGATCTGTGGATCAACTTCCCGTGGAGTGATAAAGATCCGTTTATTCAACGTGACGGGCACGTCAAAGACGCCTGATTGTTGGCGACGTCTTAGTCAACGACGTTTTAGTCAACGACCCGGTGCACCCGAACAATAAGTGTTGTCGTACACAGTTGAGACATCGTCGGTGATTTCAACACCTTGGGCCGCGTAAATTGGTTGCAAAATGTCGTACAACTTTTGCACCTTGGCTTCATCAAATGAACAGTAGGTACCGTCTGGACTGTTGGCGCCGATTTCAAGTTCTTCAAGTAGTTGCAGCCCAAATGTATTGAGTTCGGGGCTCAATCTCCAGAAACCGTCGTACGTGTTATTGATCTCAATCATCTTGTCGGTGACCGGAGTTGGATCGTTGTAGTAATCAACCCAGGCCTGTGCCAACTTGGGAATAAACAGTTTGAGGCAGGCGTCAAGTTCGGTGACGCGGCTTTGCAACATGGTGATTGAGGACGGGTAGTTGTCGTAGCCAAGTTGGCCGACCGTAAAGAACGAGACGTCAGATGGCGCACCATCTTTCCAGGGGATGTCATTTTCGTATTTGTAAATCTCGTTAGTTGCGAAACCCTGCTGTAGCAATTTGCCGGAGGCTGCTACCCAGGCTGCATCAGAACCGTTGTAGCTCGGATCGCTTTGATCAGCGGTGATGAAACCCTTCTCAATGAAGTAGTCGATGTAGGCAAGTCCTGCAAAGTGGATAAAACTTGCTCCGGTTGTGGCGAGGTCTTCTGGTTTCTGCACGTCGTATTGTGCGGGGTCCCACATCACCATGATGGGATCTTTGTCAAGGGTTTTAGCGATGGCGACAAGTGGCAGTGCCGCCGAATCCTTAATGACGTCGGCAACGCTAATGAAGGCCATGTCGGCTTTACCGTTGACAAGAACAGCGCTATTGCGCATATCCGAATTTCGCGTCAGTATTTCAACTTCTTGTAGTCCGTCAACTGCGTAGGCGGCTTGTACTGGTCCGGAATACGACATGGAATCTTTGCTGGCAGTTCCGTTGGCGCCAATCAGTTGGTACACGCCGCCGTGTTCAAGTTCGGGAAACCAGTCGGTTTGAATCTTCAATTTGCTGGGGCAAGTTCCGTCTCCGGTTGAAGAGTTGTTTGACCCGTCATCTGATCCGCATGCAACAAAGAATGCCGAAGCTATAAATAGCGAAGTTGCGATACTGGCTGTACGGAGTTTCATTTTTTTCCTTTGAGCGACGAGCGAATTTTAAACGATGATTGTGTGTGAGCCAAGTTGGAGTCGTGCCAATTTCGGATGGCTCGAGAAGTGGCCCAGCCGATGAGGATGAACATCAATATTCCGAACAGGGAAGCAGTAATTGTGCCGGCAAACATTTCGGGACGTTGAATGGCTTGTTGCTGTCGGGTACGAATGTAATAACCGATGCCTTTTTCGCCTTTGGCGAAAAAGAAATCTGCGACCACTGAACCAATAACAGCACTTCCTGATGCAATACGAATTCCGGTCATCAATGAGGGCAAGGCACTGGGGAATTCGAGTTTGAACAGGCGGGTCCAGCGACTGGCATGGTTGAGCGTGAATAGATCGTGTAGTGATCGATCAGTTGACTGAAGTCCAAAAAGCATGTTCGTGATGACGGGGAATATCGCCACCAAAACCGTGACCACCAAACGCACGCCAAGTTCTTCTCCGAAAAGCTCGGTGAGAAGTGGTGTGATCGCGAGAATCGGTACGGTCTGCAACAGGACTGCGTATGGAAAGAGAGATCTTTCAATTCCCCGAGACAAATTCATGAGAACCGCGATGAGGACACCAAGGGCGATCGCGATGGATAAACCGAGAAGAGTGACCTTGACTGTCGGCCACATATAACCAAGGATCGGCCGTAGTCCATTGACCTTGTCGTTGATGGGCATAAAGCCATCAGTGATGATTTCGTGGGGATACGGGAGTGCATTTCTGCGTTGCACTGGATTGTCGTAATTGAATTTGGCATAGAGATACCAAATGGTTAGGAAAACGATCAATGTGGTGAGAGGTAGCAATATCGCAGAAAGTCGGTGGCGAATTTTCAGTTGATCGTTACTCATGAGTGAGCAATCTTTAAGTCGCTGCTGATGCGCCCGCATATTTCGGCGAATTCTGGGCTGTAGCGAATTTCGGGTAGGCGGGGAAAGGGAAATTGAATATGGTACTCGGCAACGATACGGCCAGGCTGAGCCGACATGACCAGCACTCGCGTTGACAAGAAAACCGCTTCCTGAATGCTGTGGGTGATGAATAAGCCAGCAAACTTTTCAAGTTGGAAAATACTGAGCAACTCATCATTCAGATGTTCGCGAGTCATCTCATCAAGCGCCCCAAATGGTTCGTCAAACAAGAAAACCTGCGGCCGCGACACCAATGAACGGGCTAACGAACAGCGCATCTTCATACCACCAGATAATTGATGGGGGTACTTAGATTTGTGATTGTCGAGATTGACCAGATTGATGGCCTGTTGTGCGAGATCGCGTCGTTGTTCTTTTCCAATACCTTGTAATTCGGCATTGAGTTCAACATTTCTTTGCACGTTTCGCCAAGGCAGCAAAACTGAATCCTGAAAAACGTACCCAAGACTTGTTCGATCAACCTCACAAGTTCCAGATGTCTGAGCCTCAAGTCCAGAGACGATTCGTAGCAACGTACTCTTGCCACA
>CALEHE010000217.1 GCA_937876415.1 uncultured Actinomycetes bacterium | reverse complement strand
GCAAGTTGTACAAGCGCCTGTTGAAAGATGAATACTGGAAGGATGCGGGGCGCACGATTTAAGCACCCGTCTTCAATAAGTGGTCAGTATCACAGGTCGAATTTCTGTGATTGAGCAGGATCGTCCCATCACGAGACGAGAAATACGGGATACTTAAGTGGTGACCGCGAGACCTTCCCACGAGCATCCGTATCTGGCCCCTCATTTCAACAATCAATTCATCGCCTTCGCCCATCGCGGTGGGACTGATCAACTTCCAGAAAATACGATTCCGGCATTTCGCCACGCCGTTGAACTTGGTTATCGGTACCTTGAAACCGACGTGCAGCTCACGCGTGATGGATATCTCGTTGCTTTTCACGACAACGATCTCTTTCGTACCTGCGGCACCAAAGGTCGAATCAACGAAATGACCTGGCAAGAAGTTTCACGAGCACGCGTCGACGGCAAGGAACCCATCCCCTTGTTGTCTGATCTTCTTGAAGAGTTCCCCGAGGCGTTTCTCAATATTGATTCAAAGAGCGACCCTACGGTTCAACCTTTAATTGATGTGCTCAAGAAAACGAATGCACTGCCCAAAGTTTGCATCGGCTCATTCAGCCACAAACGTATCTCGCAATTTCGAGCGGCTCTCGGAGATCAAGTGTGCACGAGTGCGAGCCCCGTAGAAGTAGTTCGCTGGATGGCGGGAAAAGTTCCGAGCGAGCCATCGTGCTTCCAAGTTCCCGTGCGCCAGGGACCAGTTCCGGTCGTGACATCGCGAACAGTCCGAAGTGCTCAGGTAGCCGGGAAACCAATTCACGTCTGGACGATTGACGTCGCTCACGATATGCAGCGTCTCATCGACCTCGGAGTTGATGGATTGATGACCGATCAATCAATCACGCTCAAGAAAGTTCTTGAGGCGAACAATTTGTGGACACACATATGACCGCGTTAAGTCTGAGCAATATTTCCATGACTTTCCCCGATGGAACTCAAGCCATTGATGATGTTGACCTCACTATTGAACGCGGCGAGTTCGTGACCATCGTTGGGCCATCTGGCTGTGGCAAGAGTACGTTGCTACGAATCGTCTCTGGACTTGAGGCTCAGACATCTG
>CALEHE010000216.1 GCA_937876415.1 uncultured Actinomycetes bacterium | reverse complement strand
TGATGGCTTTGCCGAGTTCATCCAAGAAAGGTTGACGAACTTTTTCGTTGACCAAGATGTAGTCGGGTGCAACGCATGTCTGGCCTGCGTTGAGCCACTTGCCCCAAGCGATGCGGCGAGCAGCCACATGAACGTTGGCCGATTCGTCAATGATAACGGGGCTCTTTCCACCAAGTTCAAGGGTGACTGGTGTGAGGTTGTTGGCAGCAGCGGCCATCACAATGCGGCCAACGGTGCCGTTGCCAGTGTAGAAGATGTGATCAAAGTGCTCGGCGAGCAATGCAGTTGTTTCGGGCACTCCGCCTTCAACAAGAGTGATGGCCTTCTGGTCGAGATACTTCGGTACGAGTCGTGCGAGAACTTCTGACGTTGCTGCCGAAACTTCGGACGGCTTCATGACCACTGCGTTGCCAGCAGCGATTGCACCAGCGGCCGGAACGAGCAACAACTGAATGGGGTAGTTCCAAGGAGCAATGACCAACACAACGCCAAGCGGTTCGGGAATGAGTTGCGACTTCGCCGGCATGGTGACAAGTGGGGTCGGAACGCGCTGGGGCTTATTCCACTTCTTGAGGTTCTTGAGCATCAACTTGATTTCGCCCGTGATGAACGCGATGTCGGTGATGAACCCTTCAACAGCGGGCTTGCCGAGGTCTGTTTTGAGCGCAGCCAAGAATTCGGCCTCGTTTTCGTTGAGCATCTTGATCATTTGCTCGAGCTGGTGTTTGCGCCAGGCGAGTGGGCGAGTGTGGCCCGCGTTATAGGTGGCGCGAAGGTCTGCGGAATAAGTCGACATAGTCTCCCATTCAATCGTGAAACTGGTGTCGTTTTATTCGGCATTACCAACTAAAACGACACCAGAATCACAAGGGTTTATGGTTCGACGATGGCGAAGCCGGGGGCATTGGTATCGATATTGCCAAAGACGTTCAGCAATGCCTGGGCGTCGCCGTCAAGAACAATGTTGCCCGCAGTGATTTGATCAACGAACGTTGTCTGCTGCGTCAAGATGTCAATGAGTAACGAACGATGGATGCTGATTGACGCAACTGCTTCAGAATCATGTCGACCTTGCACGCCATAGAGCGTGCGATGCGACAGGGCGAGTACCCACTTCTCGTCGGCAGTTCCGGCCATGTCGGGGAATGTCCAGTTGATCTTCAGCGATAATCCACCAACTGCTTCGCTGTTCAAGCGCACTGAAATCGTGTCAAAGATTTGTTCAACGGTCATCGCGACCAAAATGCCGCGAGCACGAGCTGGGCTGGCCGGCAAGGTAGGTGTGCCATGACGCAACTCTTGGGCACCCATCAAATAGGCATTGCGGAATGTTGATGATTCGCTTTGGTATCCGAGTTGTTCAAGTAGATCGGCCTGAAGTGCGCGTGCTTCGGTATTTGTCGGATCGGCAAAAACTAGATGATTCACTAATTCGGCACCCCAGCGATAGTCGCCGCTGTTGAGAGCCTCGCGCCCAGCAGTAATCACTTTGTCGGCGCCACCGGCTAGCGCGACATATCGCTGACCGACTTCAACTGGAGGCAACTTGTTGAGGTTGGCTGGGTTGCCGTCATACCAACTCAGATAACGCTGATACACAGCCTTGCTGTTATGAACAAGATCGCCGTAATAACCATGCGTATGTTCTTGCGCCAAGAAATCATCGGGCAACTTGAGAGTGCTTGCGATTTCAGTAGGGACGAGACCCTGGTTGGCGAGACGCATTGTTTGGTCATGCATCCACTTGTACAAATCGCGTTGCAGTCCGAGAAATTCAACGGCGTCGTCATGACCCCAGCGCGGCCAGTTGTGGGATGTGAACAACACCTTGGTTTGTGCGCCGAATAATTCAATGGCTTCGTTGATGTACTTTGACCAACGCAGTGAGTTGCGAACTAACGCTCCACGAATCGGAATCAGGTTATGCATGGTGTGTGAACAGTTTTCAGCCATGCAGAGCGCATCAAAGTCGGGGAAGAAGAAGTTCATCTCGGCCGGAGCCTCGGTTTCGGGTGTGAGTTGATACACAACGCGCACTCCGTCAATCACCATTTCTTCACCAGTGAATGTGATGTCTCGATTTGGAGCAATCAGCGTGTTCGGGCCAATGGGTATTGAGTTTCCTAGTCCACAGTCAACATGACCGCGCGGGCCTGGTGGCAGTAATGGACCGAATTGATACAGAGCACGACGGCCCATTGCCGGGCCAGCAATGACATTTTCGCCAACGACTTCGTGCAAGAAACCAACCGGTGCAATGACCTGACATTTGCCGGCATCAACTTCGGCTTGTGATGTCACTCCGAGCACCCCACCGAAGTGGTCACCGTGCGAGTGCGTATAGATAACAGCAACAACTGGGCGGTGGCCGAGATGCTTGGTGATCAACTCATAGCTAGCTCGAGCAGTGGCCTCAACGGTGAGTGGGTCAACAACAATCCAGCCAGTGTTGCTCTTGATGAACGTGATGTTGGAAATGTCGTAACCGCGAACTTGCCACACGCCTTCGGTGACTTCGAAGAGTCCGTGATTGACATTGAGTTTGGCGTGGCGCCACAAGTTGGGGTGAACGGTATCGGGGGCATCGCCTTGCAAGAAGTCGTAGCGACCAATGTCGCTGGCTTGCCGGCCTTGAGCATCGGTGATTTTGGTGTCTTCGAGCGCTGCGATGAAGCCGCGTTGCGCGCGTGTGAAGTCTTCGGGGTCGAGTGGCGTTGCAGCCGAGCTGTTGAAAGCACGCGTGTGCTCAGATGCTGACTTCGAACTGTAATCGGGGGTATTCATTAGGCTCTCCTATAGGTAAAGCCATAGTAGCCATCCTGTCAAAACTTGATGGGTAGTCCGTGAGCGTCGGCTCACGAATACCAAATCACAGCAATCACTCAGACCGCTTCTGACTCGCGATTCCTGGGGTGTTTGGGATACATTTGTGAACTTTCTTTGTTGATTAGGGGATCATC
>CALEHE010000215.1 GCA_937876415.1 uncultured Actinomycetes bacterium | reverse complement strand
TGACTGACCAGAACGCTTCTGGGCTTCGAATTGGCGTCTTCGGAGGAACCTTCGATCCTCCTCATGTTGGTCATTTGGTCACGGCGGTCAACGTGATGCACGCACTCGAGCTTGATCAAGTCATTTTGATGGTGGCCAATGTGCCCTGGCAAAAGGAAGGGTCGCGAGCAATTACCCCTGCTCAGGACCGATTTGCCATGGTTGAAGCAGCAGTTGCTGCAGTTCCAGGACTGATTGCCGGCGACACCGAAATTCGAATGGGCGGACCGAGTTACACGGTTGACACGTTGCAGGTGTTGCGTCAAGAGGTGTCCGAATATGCCAACGCCACCTTCTTTACGATCGTTGGTGATGACGCTGCTGCTGGTGTGCCGACATGGGAACGCTTCAAGGAATTGACTGGACTCACCGAACTCGTCGTGGTTGATCGCCCTGGCGCGCCTGTTGCCTTGTCAGACGACATCCATTGGATTCGAGTCGAGGTTCCGCATCTTGATGTGTCAAGTACCGACCTTCGATCGCGCTTTACCGACGGCCGTCCGCTTGACTATTTGATTACGCAACCAGTTCTCAATGTGATTCGAGAACGTGCGTTGTACTCGACACCGATTGGAACCCCAGCATGAGCACGTTGAAACAGCGTCGCCGTCGTCAGACCTGGGCGGCATTTGGAGCAGGCATTTTGGTGTTGACGCTGTTGCCAGTTTCAGTGGTTGTCGCATGGCGAGCAATTCGCGACTCTAAAGCGGCAGAAGAAGTTGTGGCGTTGCCGTCGCGCGAACTGCCGACCATTCCGACCGCAATCTTGGCGGTCACTGACGAGCAAAACTTTTTGACATCGTTGAACATCATTGCGCTAACACCCGAAGGTGCGGGCGGAACAGTGATGATTCTTCCAGTCGGTCTGATGGTTCCTGGACAACCAGTTGGTCAACCAAAACGAATAGCCGATGTGTACGGTTCAGACGGAGTGGACGCTTTGCGATCTGCTGTCGAAAGTGTCACGAACAGTCAGATTGATTTGATTTCAGTTAACGGTGTGGATGTGACTGCAGAGTTGATTGCACGTGTTGGAACGACAACCCCGACGTACGCTGCAGATGTCACCGACACCGAAACGGATGAAACTCGAGTTGTCGCCACCGCGGGAATCAATGAATTTTCGCCGATCCAAGCAGCACAAGTTTTGGCAGCGCGAGATGTTGCTCAGGTTGAATCAACTCGCATTCCCAATGTGAAAGCAACATGGGACGCAATTGCTGCATCAATTGGCGCCGGAATTATTGGTGCGATTCCTGCGGCTGTTGTTCCGGATGTTGGTGCGCAAACACCAGTAGATATGCCGACGTTTATGTCGGCTCTTTTTGCGGGACCAATTAAATTGTGGCAGTTTGCATCTGAACGGGTCAATGATGCAGAACGCAACCCACAAGACATTGATGTGTATGGGTTCAATGCGGGTGAACTGGTGATGGTGATGGCGAGCGTTGCACCAAGTGCAATGGTTGCAGTGTTCCCAACCTTGAGCGTGCAGATTGACAGTCCTTACGCCGATATTGCGGTCACTCAAGATGCGACGTTCCGCATGTTGTACATGGGGACCAATGTGATCTTGGTGCGCCAAGTGACGTCCACACCGCTACCAGTCACCGTCATCAAGTACTCCGATGAAATGGATCGAGCAATAGCTGAACCATTGACGACCATGTTTGGTGAAATTGTTTTTGAAAAAGCAACAGAGCGTGTTGAAGGAATTGATGTCCAAGTGATTCTTGGAGATTCATTCGTCAACTTCTTAGCGACCGGAGCAAAGCCGGATCCCAATGTCAATCCGGAAGATTTGGCTGCTAACGCGTCCGATGCTCCAACAACAGAAACGACCCCGTAATGGCCGATGAATCAAAGTCCAAAGAAGCGAACAGCGAACCGTTGGCTAAACCTGACACTCTTGAGTTGGCATTTATTGCTGCTCGTGCGGCCGACGACAAGCAAGCAACGAACACCATCGTGTTGGCAGTTGGCAATGTGTTGACGATTACCGAGTTGTTCGTCGTGACCGGTGCATCAAACCCGCGTTTGGTACGTGCTGTTGCGGGCGAGATTGAAGATCGAATTCGTGAAGTGTGTGGACGTTCGCCTGGCCGAACCGAAGGTCACCGTGAACAGTCATGGGTCTTGCTCGATTACGGTGATGTCATCGTGCATGTGTTCCTCGATGAAACCCGTGAGTTCTATGAGATCGAGCGTCTGTACAAGGACGTGCCGCGTATTGACTGGCGAGCCTGAGACTTGGTGGGGCTTCGCCGGCAGTAGGGAAGTAGCTGCGGGGAAGTAGTCGTGGGAGGTTTTGGCAGGGTGCTACTGGTTGGTATCGTGCCTCTGTCCCTATTGGGGCTGTAGCTCAGTTGGCAGAGCGCTTGCATGGCATGCAAGAGGTCAGGGGTTCAATTCCCCTCAGCTCCACAAGTAACCATTCGATCTGGTCGGCGCGAGTGGCAGGTTTCCTCAGTTTTGCCCGACCAGATCGGGGACGAATCATGAGTTCTTCTCGGCCAACATTTTTCGGACTGCAAGACAGGGCGCGTCGTAAGTCGATTTGGCTACTCAGTGCCTCATTTTTGTTGTTGTGGTTCGCGGCCAACGTCGTTGCCTTCGTTGGCTTCATTGGTGACACCAATTGTTCCTACGACTCCTACGGGTACGAAACCTGTGAATCATCATTCGTGATGAATTATCAGGTGTTGGCGATTACTGCGGCCATTGTTATTGCCTATCTGTGGATCGCCTACTTGGTGTCTGGAAAAGCGGCTCTGTCTCTGGCCGGGGCGAAGTTGGCTGACGGCCCCGAGTATCAGCGTTTGCGTAATGTTGTTGAAGAAATGGCAACTGCTGCCGGCGTGCCAGTGCCCAAGACGTATGTCGTTGACGACCCGTCTCCAAACGCATTTGCTACTGGACGGAACCCTGAACATGCAGCAGTCACCGTGACGCGCGGTTTGCTGGAGACGATGACCCGATCTGAATTGACCGGTGTCGTCGCACACGAAATTGGCCATATCAAGAATCGCGACATCGCGGTAACGACTCTCGCAGTGTTAACAGTTGGGGCGATTGCCGTTTTGGCAGATCTTTCAATGCGCATCGCTTTTGTTGTGATGGCAACGGGGCGACGTGGAAATTCAAAAGAAGCTGGTGCTCGTGCAGGCGTGGCGTTGATCGCTCTGTTGATCAGTTTTGTTCTGTACATCTTTGCGCTGCCTGCTGCGTTAATTCTGCGTGCGGCGTTATCGCGTCAACGTGAAACTCTTGCCGACGCATCGGCGGTGCAATACACGCGCGATCCATCGGGTTTGCGATCGGCATTAGAGAAACTTCAAGCAGATACGACATCTCCAGCTCAAGTTTCAACAGCTACTGCGCATTTGTGGATCGATCATCCCAAGCCAGCACGTGCAGTTCAACGCGGCATGTTGTCGGGTCTTCTGGATACGCATCCTCCAATTGCCGAGCGCATCGCCATTCTGAGACAGATGGAAGGCCTTGGG
>CALEHE010000214.1 GCA_937876415.1 uncultured Actinomycetes bacterium | reverse complement strand
CGAATTGCAATTGCATTTGCTTCGCCGCCTGACCGAGCTAGACGAACCATGTCTGCCCACGGGTGCATCTCGACGAGCTTCTCGGCGAGGTAGACCTCTTCGGGACAGTTCAGTGTTGACATATTTCCAGCATCAACAGTTTTGCGAACTGCATCATCTACTTCATCGTTGCCGTATCCCAAAATGTTGGTGCCGATGCCCATGATTGACATGTCGGTGTATTCGTTGCCATCGAGATCCCACACTTTGCAACCCTTTGACTTGCTGAAGTAAGCAGGCCATTGATCGGGAAGGAACATCTCGGCACGCTTTGAGAGGAGCATGTTGCCACCAGGGATTACGGCCTTCGCGCGTTTCCAGAGTTTTTGACCAGTTCCCATTGTTGCACCTCCGTTTCTTGCGATAGCAGAATTTCTGTTCAGTTCGACTGAATAGGTTTCGTATATCCGAAGAACATCTTTCCACGAAAAGAGTCTGTTGGGGGCGAAGTGTTCGACCACAAAGCGGACAATTTCAAGATCTTGATCTTCGTCGACTGTCCAACGATGGTTCGAGAAATCTTGATCTGACGCGACATTTATCGTTGAGAAATGACCAGATTCTCGAATATATGGGGTCACATGCTCGCGGTCGCTCGGTGTATGGGTTTCGTTGTGGGCTCGCTGTAATGCCGCAAAACTAAAAACTTCTATGTCGAGCCCATCTGGGAAAGTTGGTGGATTGGTATTGCAGAGGTAATCAACATCGCCAGTCTTGAACTTGTCAATTGCTTCGTCAACCAATTGCGGGTCTATTAATGGGCAATCTCCTGTGATGCGAATGATGATGTCGCCAGCAAATTGTTTTGCAGCAAAAAAGAATCGCTCAAGAACATCGTTCTCACTTCCCTGGAATGATTGATATCCCAAACTTTCTACGTGTTGCACCAGTGGAATATTTTTTGGGTCAATTGAGGTTGCTAAAACAATCTGGTCTATTGCTGTGGATTGAGAAAGCCGAGTAAGCAACAACTCAATGAGGGGTATTCCGTCAACCTCACGCATCACTTTGTTTGGTAGACGCGTTGATCCCATGCGGGCTTGAACGATCGCAAGTACCTTCACTGCTTGTTCCAGTTCATAGGTTGAATTAAATCTACGTCTGTTACTTGCAGGCTTTGTGGAGCACGAATGTGATCACCGGACGATGCAGCAATGATCTGTCTCAATTCATTCGCTGATGTAATCCCAATAATTACTTGAGAAACTTCCGGGTACGACAACACATGCCCCAGACAGGCTGCGAGTGGGCTCATTTGCTGAGCATTGGACCACGAATCAAATTGGGCAAACACGGAAGACCATCTGCTGAAACTCACTGAGCGTTCGTTTGGTTGCTGGAGAAGCAAACCTTGCAAAAAAACAGAACGAATATGAACTTCTACATTCATTTCGGAAAGTCGTG
>CALEHE010000213.1 GCA_937876415.1 uncultured Actinomycetes bacterium | reverse complement strand
AGCAACGGAATCGTTGTGCTCATGGATACCACGGGACGCATCTTGCGCACCCTCGAAGTTGGCAATCTTCCCGACCACGTTTCGTTCACCCCAGACAAAAAGACAATTCTGGTTGCAGGCGAAGGCGAACCTATTTGTTCACTTGAAAATGCCAGCACCCCAGCACTTGAAGCAGAGGACCCAACGCTGGTTAGTGACCCCAATGGAACCGTTTCATTGATTGATGTTTCAAACGGTGCAACCAATGCAACCGTGACAACTTTGGACTTCTCTGCGTTCGAGAAAACCGCATTGCTCGCTGAAAATGTCCGCGTGTTTTTCCCTGGTTCAACAGCTGCACAGGATCTTGAGCCCGAATACATCACCACGAATGCTGCGGGTACTCGTGCTTACGTCACTTTGCAGGAAGCCAATGCCGTCGCAATCGTTGACCTGGTCAATAAAACAGTTCTTGATGTGGCGCCACTCGGCTACAAAGACTGGGGAGCCGCCGGACTTCTTTACGATGGAAGCAACAAAGACAGCGGAACTAATGGCACTTTCGCCAACCCAATTTCGTATGCAGGAGTTCCACTCAAGGGGATGTACATGCCTGACACCATCGCCTCAATGGAAAAAGGTGGCGAGACATTCCTGCTTACCGCCAATGAAGGAGACGCTCGAGAATATGACTGTTTTGAAGAAGAGTCAACCTTCGCAGACGTATCTGGTGATAATTCTTTCGCCAGCTTTTGGGACACTGCTAACGATGCCGTGAAGGCCGATAACAAACTCGGCGTACAGAAGACAACGTTGGCTTTCCCGACAAAAACCCCAGTCGCTGGAACTGCAACAAACTTGTATGTATTCGGTGGACGTTCATTCTCGATCTGGAATTCGTCTGGTGAATTGGTCTGGGATAGTGGATCGCAGTTTGAGGAGATTGCACTACGTGATTATCCAGCAGCTTTCAACTCTGACTCGTCCGATTCAGCAGCAACTCCACAATTAATGGTTTCAGGTCAACCTGCACGCATGGACAGGCGCTCAACATCTAAGGGAGTTGAGCCCGAAGCACTCGCTGTTGGAACTATCGGCGCGCAGACCTTTGCGTTCGTTGGCCTCGAGCGCATGGGCGGAATCATGGTGTATGACGTGAGCAACCCAACAGCACCATCATTCGTTCGTTACAAGAACGCCGCCCTTGAAGGATTGGCACTGTCACCTGCAAACAACACCAGCCCGGGCTCATACGATGTGTCACCCGAAGGCATGGTTTTTGTTCCTGCAGCCGCGAGCCCTAATGGCAAGCCCATGTTGATCGTTGCCAACGAACTTTCGGGCACAACCACCATGTACGAAGTCCGTGTTGCCAACCCAACTTCAGCACCGACAGACGCACCTACAGCAGCAACGTTGAGCGCATTGGCTGACAAGCCAATTACCGCAACAACAACTGGACTTACCGCCGGTGGTTCAATCACCGCCACCTACAGCGGCTTCGTACCGTACGAAACTGTGCAACTCATTGTTGCGAGCACTCCGACTGTCATCGCAACTGGAAGCGCTAATGCAACAGGTTCGGTCACGATCACTGGCAATCTTCCGGCCGGACTCGCCGACGGCGCACACACATTGTCGTTGTTCGCTCCTGTGAGTGGCATTGGCTATCGGTCAGCATTCTCAGTCACAACTGCCGCCGTTCCGGCAACTGTTGCTCCGGCAACTGTTGCTCCCAACACCTTGCCAGCAACTGGAAGCGATTCAGATCAGATGCCTTTCGCCTTGGGAATCATTGCCCTCGGCTTGGCACTCATCGGGTTCAAGCGTCGCCGCGCGGCCTGAGCATTGGTAACACATCCCGCTCGAGTCGGTCCAAACTCTCTTGGGCCAACTCGGGCGGGATGCCACCCATTAATGGATGCATGGTTAACATGCCAAACTTCTTCGCAAGCGCAACACATTCCTCTGGCGTCACAATCGCATAGACACCACTCGCCCGCACACTTTCAATCGATTCGGCGTTATGAACATGAACGACCGACGATTGTCCGGGCCGCTGCCATTCGCCGTACGACTGGGCCTCGTGCATCACGTAGGGCGCAAGACGAACCCAATCACGTTCGGGGTCATCAGAAACATGAACAAACCCCGGGGCTTTCTGCGGCAACATAATGAAGCCTTGAAAACCCTCTTTGGCGCATTCTTCGTTGTAGGCATCAGCAACTGCCTGATCGTCATTTGCGGCTGAGAAGAAACAACGCAAACGCGCGGCGCGGCGAGCAGCAACAGGTGTTGAACCACCCATCAACAACATTGGCCCACCCGCGGTATGTGGAAGAGGGCGAACTTTCACTTGGCGACCGCGGTAATCGAAATATTCGCCAGTCCACGCTTGTCGCATCACCGATACCGACTCTTCAAGCGCGCTGAATCGATTCTTGAATTCAAGACCAGCCATCTCAAACTCTTCTTGACGGTAACCCGTTCCGCAGATCACACTCATGCGACCTTTGGCAATGAGATC
>CALEHE010000212.1 GCA_937876415.1 uncultured Actinomycetes bacterium | reverse complement strand
CCGCAGATTGCGTCTGACTTGGGTATCGGAATGGTGCACCAACATTTCAGTTTAGTGGACGGACTCTCGGTTTGGGAGAACGTTGTACTCGGAGAAAAGTCTCACCTTGATCGTTCGGCCGCACGTGCGCGCGTTGCTGAAATAGGTGAGCGTTACGGTCTTGATGTTGACCCCGATGCTCGGGTCTCATCGCTTACAGCGGGTCAAAGGCAGCGCGTTGAAATTATTAAATGCTTGCGCCGTGACCCCAAGATTCTGATTTTTGACGAACCAACTTCGGTGTTAACGTCCGAAGAAAGTAGTCACCTCTTCGGTGTGCTTCGCAATGTTGTGCAGACCGAAGGTCGTACCGTGGCCCTTGTCAGCCACAAACTTGAAGAAGTTTTGCGCGCCACCGATGACATCACGATTATGCGTGATGGAAAAGTCGTAGCCTTCATGCGCACTAATGAAACTGATCGTCATGCGCTCGCTGAAGCCATGGTTGGTCGCACTGTTGACTTACGCGGCGGCAAGGCGAGGCAGTCAAGCGACAGCACACTTGTCGCAACTGATCATGCTGAACCAATGCCGGTGCTCGAAGTTGTCAACGCATCGGTGCAGACCAAAGCAGCCGGTGTGCAGCTGGCAAATCTTTCGTTGTCGGTGATGCCCGGTGAAATCGTGGGTATCGCAGGCGTTGAAGGCAATGGACAGCGAGTTCTTGCTGATGTGTTATCAAGTTTGACCGCACTTAACTCTGGCTCGGTCAAAGTACAAGGTCGCGAAATCGCGACTGGTCGCCCCGGTGCAATGTCAAAGTCGGGTATCGGAGTTATTCCCGAAGATCGTCACGACTCTGGTTGTGTGCTTGATATGTCTGTTGCCGAAAACTTGGTTCTTGCCGATCAAGAAAGTGTTGCCCAACGCGGATTTCTAGACCGCAAGAAAATCACCGCACTAGCCGAAGATCTTGTGAAGCAGTTTGGTGTGAGTTGCTCGTCAGTTGATGCACCAATGTGGACTCTGTCGGGCGGCAATCAACAACGTGTAGTGCTCGCCCGTGAGTTAAGTACGGGCCCAGCAGTTTTAGTCGCTGCGCAACCCACTCGTGGACTGGACGTCGGCGCCATTGAATACATGGGCGAGCGTTTAAAGCAGGCCGCCGCAGAAGGCGTTGGTGTGTTGCTGATTTCGAGTGAAATTGAAGAACTTATTGAATTGAGTGATCGCATTTTGGTGATGTATCGCGGCGCAATTGTTGGCGAGATGAAGGCTGGGGAAATTGATATGCATCGTCTCGGAATGATGATGGGTGGTGCTGTATGAGTACGACTCCTACCGCCAAGCGTGATCGCCTAGAACTCATTGCTCTCTATGTCGTCAGTATCGTTGCTGCTTTTGTGATCGCCGCAATCCTGGTGAATACCAGTGGTGGCTCGTGGTCAAAAGCGGTTGAGGCAATGATCAACGGCGCCTTTAAGAATCCTGGTCGTTGGGGCGAAACCTTGCGCCGCGCCGCGCCGTTGCTCATCGTTGCCGCCGGAAGTGCGATCGCCGCCAAAGCCGGAATTATCAATATTGGTCAAGAGGGACAAGTGTTGATTGGTGCCACGGGTGCGGCGTTCATCATGACCAAGATTCATCCTGGTAGTCCGTTGATGCTGATCCTTGGTGTTTTGCTCGGCATGTTGGCTGGTGCGGCCTGGGCTGGAATCTCGGCGCTTTTGTATTACTGGCGTCGTGTGCCAGTCGTGCTCTCAACCTTGTTGCTGGTGTATCTATCGAGCCAGATCACGGGTTACACCATGACCCGTAAGTTCTTGTTGCTGGAAATCGTTGAAGGATCGCCAACCAGAATTCAAAACAGTGCGAAGACGGCAGTTGACTCGCGACTAGGCATCATGCACATCTTTGGTAACAACGTTCCGCTTACTGTGCCGATCGCAATCATCTTTGCCGTTGGTGTGGCGTACATGTTGGCCCATTCGGTGTGGGGTTTCCGACTCAAGATGTTGGGTCTGAATCCGCGTACTGCGCAACGCGCTGGCGTTTCGCACGTTCGATTCGGAACCATGGCCTTGCTCACTTCTGGTGCCGCTGCCGGCCTTGCTGGCTCTTTGATGTTGGCGACTGGCGAATCTAACTACCGCGCCTCAAGTGGTTTTGCGGCAAGTGTTGGTTGGGACGGATTGCTCGTGGCACTAGTTGCACGCAATAACCCGTATGCATCAATTCCGGTGGCGTTGGCGTTCGCCAGTTTGCATACCGGTTCCAACTTCTTGGCCGCTGCTGGCGTTGAATCGGTATTGGTTGACGTAATCCGCGGTTTGTTAGTACTCGCATTGTTTATCCCTCCGGCGGTGAGTGAGTTGCGCAAGAAGCGACGAGTTCTCGCCCTGAAGACGGAGAGGGCATAACCATGTTGGCTTTTCTCGGAAGTTTTGGCGACATCTTGGCCAATGGGCCGTTGTACCAAAGCACATTTCGTTTGGCTGCCATTTTGGTTTTTGCAGCAGTGGGCGAGTGGGTCGCCGAACGTGCTGGCACGATCAACTTGTCAGTTGAAGCGATGTTGTTGGGTGGCCACTTTGCTTCGGCGATTGCCTATACCCAGACCTCAAACTTTGCTTTCTCGCTTTTAGTCGGAGCGATTGCTGGTGTCTTTGTGTCATCGCTACAGGCATATCTGAGTCACTACTTGAACGCTGATCAATTTGGTATTGGTCTAACGCTCAACATTCTGTTGCTCGGGCTCGTGGCTTTCCTTGAACCTAATTTTGATCTGTCCACAAAATTGGCTGGCGAAACACGAATTCCCTTGTTGTACGACATTCCAATCCTTGGTCCGGCCATGTTTGGTCAACGGTGGCCGATGTACTTGGTATACGCCGTCATTCCGTTGTCGTGGTGGTTGCTGATGCGCACAACCTGGGGACTCGAAGTGCGAGCGGTTGGCGAAGATCCACAAGCAGCTGACGTCACGGGTATTCATGTGAACGCACGCCGCCGTCACGCAATTATGTACACGGGCCTCATCGCTGGTTTGGGCGGAGCGGTGTATCTACTCGGTCAAGTTGGTCGTTTTGAAAGCGGCAACATTGGTGGCAAGGGAATCATCGCGATTGCGGCTGTGATCTTTGGCGGATGGACATTGCGCGGCGCAGTCGCTGGTTGCATCTTGTTCGGTTACGTCGATGCATTGCGATTAAATCTGCCGAATATTGTGGGGCACGACTTCAACGCTCAGTTGTTAGCTGCTCTACCATTCTTGGCAACGATCGTCGTGATGTTGATCTTCGCTAAGCACACACGTCAACCAGTGGCTTTGGCTCGACCGTTTATTCGTGGTCTGAAGTAAACAATCTCAATTTCAATTATTTAGGGAGCCAATCATGAAAGCAGTGTGGTACGAAAATCCGGGTGGACCCGAGGTATTGGTCTATGGAGATCGTCCTGATCCTTCGGCTGGCACTCACGACGTGGTCGTGAAGGTTCATACTGCAGCCGTCAACCATCTTGATGTTGTTCAACGTAATGGCTGGTTTGCAATGCCCGGAATTACCTATCCGCATATTGCAGGTATGGATGTTGCGGGAGAGATTGTTGCCATTGGTTCGCAAGTTGAAAACTCACTGGGTTTATCAGTTGGTGACCGTGTCGTTGTTGATCCATCACTTGCTGGTGTCAATGCAGGTTCGATTTACGCGGGCATGGGCGACATCTACGGCGAACTTGGAGTGATTGGTGCAACTGTTGCTGGCGGATACGCCGAATTGTGCGTCGCTCCGGCGACTC
>CALEHE010000211.1 GCA_937876415.1 uncultured Actinomycetes bacterium | reverse complement strand
TGCATTGACATCAATGCGTCGTACACCGACAACTTGAAATGGATCGCCAAGGCCAAAGGCGAAAGCGTCCGAGACTTGACCGTGATGATTCTTGATCGCGACCGTCACGTGGCCTTAATTGAAGAAGTTCGCTCAACTGGTGCTCGCATCAAGTTGATTAGTGACGGAGACATTTTCGCTGCTATTGCAACCGCCTGGCCCGATGCCGGCGTTGACGTGTTGTTTGGAATTGGTGGAACTCCTGAAGGTGTTACGTCAGCCGCTGCACTCAAGTGCATGGGTGGAGAAATTCAGGGCAAGTTGTGGCCGCGCAATGATCAAGAGCGTGCTGCTGCACTTGCTGCCGGGTACGACTTAGATCAGGTGTTGACCACTGACGATTTAGTGCGCGGAGACAACTGTTTCTTTGCTGCCACTGGTGTCACTGATGGTGAGTTGTTGAAGGGCGTGCGCTTCCATGCTGGTGGTGCGACCACACAGAGTTTGGTGATGCGTTCACATTCAGGAACAGTGCGTCTGATTGAAGCCCACCACCAGTTAGAGAAGCTGGCTCAGATCTCGAGCATCGATTACGCGTGACGCGTGGTTGGGCAAAATAACCACCGAAAACGGGTTGTTTTCGCGCCCATAGGTACGTCGACCAACGCTGGCAGCAGTGGAGAACATCCCGAAGACATGTCCGTTCTATGCTCGGCTGATGAGCAACGACGGCTACTGCCCAGAGTGTCACGAATACATTGGCGAAGATAACTGGGACGAGTGTCCGAACTGCGGCGCGATCATTGAGTCAGACGACTGAGTCAATCCGTGCAGTTGGGCGTCAGACATGCCAGAACTGACACGTTTTCGCGCCCATTAGCGCGACTTGAGGGTCAACCTTGAGGCGAATCGTTTCGCTGGTCCGGGCAACACCGAACTCGCACCCACTAATCCCTTATACAAAGCACCGGGCACGCTCAACGCTTTACCCTTCACCACATCGGCAAGTCCCGCGCGGGCCACATCTTCAGCCGTGCACCACAAGAACTCCGGAAACTGCGTCTGATAATCGCTCGTGTTGCTCACACTCTGAAACTCGGTGCGCGTAAGTCCCGGACACAACGCCGTGACCTTCACACCTTTCCCCCGAACCTCTTCGTGCAACGACTCGGTGAGGTTCGTGACATACGCCTTCGTTGCCGCATACACCGCCAACTTGGGTGCGGGTTGAAAGCTCGCCACACTCGACACATTCATCAACCAGCCACGCTTGCGACCAACCATCACTTCAATGGCTGCCCGCGACACTCGTGTTAACGCACGAATATTCAACGCGATCTCATCATCGAGTCGTGCCGAATCGATTTCATGAAACCATCCCGACGAACCAAAGCCGGCGTTATTCACGACCAAATCAATCGGTCGTTGCTCATCGGCAATTCGGGCCACAACCTTGGCGCAACCTGCATCGGTCGTCAGGTCGGCTTCAAGAACTTCAAAATTGCTGTACCGATCGGCAATCTCTTGCAAACGATCACCACGTCGAGCCACCAACACACAGGCAACACCCGACTGACCAAGCAGCACGGCCATGGCCTCGCCAATTCCTGAAGATGCACCGGTAATTAACGCTGAACGAAATGGGTAACTAGTCATGGCTTTAACCGTAGACGCCGGCGCGCAGCAATGCGGTCACATCGTCGCCCGATTAGGTTTGTCGTATGAGCGTCATGTCATCGGCA
>CALEHE010000210.1 GCA_937876415.1 uncultured Actinomycetes bacterium | reverse complement strand
ACGTTGAAAATCCTCGTGATGACCTCACGTCGTATTTGATGGGCGTTGAATTGTTCGGCGAGAAGTTGTCCGTCGAACACATCGGTGGCTCAATCATTTTGTTGTTGATCGCTGGCATCGACACCACATGGAGCGCGATTGGTTCAAGCTTGTGGCACCTTGCGAACAATCCCGATGACTTGGCACGCTTGGTTGCTGATCGTTCACTCATTCCGACTGCGGTTGAAGAGTTCTTGCGCGTGTACGCACCAGTTACGATGGCTCGCCTTGTGGCTAAAGATCACGACTTCCACGGTTGCCCAATGAAAGTTGATGATTGGGTGTTATTGCCATTCCCGGCAGCCAACCTCGACCCCGAAGTTTTCCCTGATGCCGATAAGGTGCTGATTGATCGTGCCGAAAACCGTCACTCCGCCTTCGGTCTCGGCATTCACCGTTGCCTCGGCTCAAACTTGGCTCGTCTTGAGTTGACAATTGCGATTGAAGAATTCATTGATCGTTTCCCATCGTTCACTCTTGGTGGTACCGAAGACGATGTGACGTGGAGCGTCGGTCAGATTCGCGGACCTCGCGAACTGCCAGTGCAAGTGTTGGCGAAGTAAGTAGAACCGAACCGTCATCCGAGTGAAATAACTGTGACGCTCACCGAACCAGGACAACATTGGGCCGAACAACTCTTGGCGTGGGCAATTCCCGACGAGATCGTTGCACAAGCCGAAGTGTCGCCGTGGTCGCATGACCCGAAGACTTTTGCTGTCGATAAAACTCTTGACCCCACGAACCCCATCTTTGAGTTGGCACGCGAACTTCTACCGTTAGAAGGTGGAACCGTGATGGATGTGGGTTGCGGCGGTGGACGTTCGTCGTTGCCATTAGTCCCGCGCGCAACTCGCATCGTTGGTGTAGATGAAAACCCCGCGATGTTGGCACGATTTGGTCAAGCCGCAGATGAAGCTGGTGTTGAGTTCACCGAAATTCAGGGACGTTTCCCCGATGTGATCATTCAGGCTGAACTTGCTGGTCGGCCTATCGCACCATGCGACGTGGTGGTGTGTCATCACGTGTTTTTCAATGTTGTCGATCTTGAACCATTTGTTGTTGCTCTCACTGCAATGGCCAGGCTCGGTGTTGTGGTCGTGATGCCCAAGAAACATCCGCTGTCGGCATGGAATGAAGGCTGGAAGCATTTCTGGAATATTGATCGACCCGAAGGCCCAACCTCTGACGATGCGATCAAAGTGATTGAAGGACTCGGGCTTGAGCCTGAAGTATTTGAAGTTGAGCGACCGCCGATGTCACGTCATGCTGAAGATCTGGCCTCGTTAGTTATCTCGACGCGACGACGGTTGTGTTTACCCTCAAGTCGCGATGCTGAAATTGACGAGTGGTTACGCGACCACCCGCCAGCATTTATGGGTGATTTTGTGGTCCTTCGGTGGCCCGGAGGTCTTTCTTAGCGCCTTGTCGTTGGCCATCGTAAATTCCATGTTTAGGTGAAATCGCATAGGCGATAATGCAGACGATTCCGGCAGGAACTGCCATTTCGGCTCCGAATAATTCAATGGCTAAGACTGCGCAGGCAATTGGTGTGTTGGATGCGGCGCCAAAGACGGCGGCTAAACAAGCTGCTGCAGCAAGAACTGGTGACAGATGTAGAGGTCCCGAAAGCGCCGAGCCAAGCGTTGCACCGATAACAAAAAGCGGCGTGACCTCGCCGCCGGGGATTGAACATCCGAGTGCGATGGCCGAGAAAACAATTTTGAGTAAGGGGTCCCACCAACTTGCAACAGATCCTTCTAACGCATTATCGATGAGCGGAAGTGAGAGTCCAAGGTAATCGCGACCGAATAACAGCATCAATGCGATCGTGGCAAGTGCTCCAACAATTGGTCGAGCCGGCACCCACGCGACCATACGCCGTACTCTTTTTTTGACGTCATGAAGTAGTCCAGTAAATACTCGTGCCGCCAAGCCGGCGGCGATACCAATAACGGCCAGGCGTAATGCAATCCACCAATCAACATTGACTGGTATTTCGATGAATGGGGTATGGCGTCCTAATTTTTCAACAATGAAGTCAGCCGTTACCGATGCTGCAAGCGCAGGAGCTAGTCCTTCATATCGGAGTCGCCCAGTTTGTTGAACTTCGAGCGCAAAGATTGCTCCTGCCAAAGGTACCCCAAAGGCTCCACCGAATGTGCCGGCCATCGATGCAACCAACATGAGACGCATATCGGATGGTCGTAAACGGAATGGACTTGCTAAAAGACCCGCTAGTGATCCACCGATCTGCAGGGCGGCGCCTTCGCGTCCGACCGAGGCTCCCGTCAGTTGAGAAAGGAAAGTTGCTCCAAAAATAAGAGGTGCCATCCGCTTCGGAATTTTTGGAGTGCGATCAACCCCAGAAGGATCGAGAGGTGGCAATGACTGCTCGACTATGAGAGAGGTCCCGCGGTTGGAAGCTCCTCCGACATAGTGATAGGTGGCACCTAATATAAATGCAGCAAATGGCAAAAACCAGACCAGCCAGCCGTGATCGAGGCGTAATTGTGTCGCCTGATCAAGGGCTTCAAATAAGGCCCAAGACCCAGCCCCAGAGGCCGCTCCGACAATGCAGGCGGCAATTGTGACGACAGAAAGGTGGAGAGCAACTCGAGGTTTTCTCAACTCCATGCCTTCACGCTAGTTCGGTTGATCCTGAAATGGGGAATCTCACCAATCTCTTACCATGAAATTGAGCATTTTCGTAGCAGACTTCTCTCATGACACATGCGCCCCAGGTCGATCGGGTCCTCGTTGCTGATGACGACAAGTCAATTCGCGAATCACTCGTGCGCGCCCTCAGTCTTGAGGGCTACACCGTGACCTCAGCCAGTGATGGTGCCAAGGCTTTAGAAATGATTCAGGCTGAGCAGCCTGATGTTGTGGTCCTTGACTTGATGATGCCTGTTCTTGATGGCATCACGGTCTGTCGCGTTTTGCGGGCCGAAAAGAATCGTGTGCCCGTCTTGATGTTGACTGCCCGTACTGAAACCAGCGATCGGGTCATGGGTCTTGACGCTGGGGCCGATGATTATCTTCCGAAGCCATTTGCACTTGAAGAGCTGCTTGCTCGGCTGCGCGCCTTGCTACGTCGTAATCGTCCGCTCGATGAATCAACCGAGAATGACACGTTGAGTCTTGATACTTTGCGCATTGAAGTTGCCGCACGACGAGTTTTCCGCTGTGATATTGAATTGGAGATGTCAAAGACCGAATTTGATTTGCTTGAACTACTTGTTCGCAACAATGGCATTGTTTTAGATCACTCGATGATCTACGACCGCATTTGGGGCTACGACTTCGGGCCCGAGTCAAAGAACTTGGCGGTCTACATCGGTTACATTCGCCGCAAGGTTGATATTGAAGGTGAAAAGCGACTCATTCATACAGTGCGTGGAGTTGGATACACCGCCAGGATTTCGCAGTCATGAGTTTGCGCTGGAAGTTGATGCTGTTGCTCGTTGTCATTGTCGGCGGAGTCACCACGTCGGTCGGAATCATTTCGTATCAGTCAACTGAAGACCGCATGATGACCGAGATTGATAACTCACTTGGCACCGCGACAAATGTTCTTTTGAACCGTCGAGATTCAAATCGCCCAGGTCGACAAAACGATGGCGGAATGATTGTGATCCCCGATCGTCCACTGGGTATTGAGCAATATGTTGTGCAACTGACCGATCGCAATGGAAATATTCTTGCTGCAACGACCGGTATTTCTCTTTCCCCCATGCAGCTGAGCGTTGATAATCAAGGAGTTGAGAGGCCAGTCATCGCAACTCTGACAGGCGCAGATGGCATTCAATATCGTGTGCGAGCCGAAGGTTTTTCGGTAGGAATCGTGCAACTGGGACGCGATCTGAGCGAGGTTGAAAATGTCTTGACCGATCTTCGTTCACGAACAGTTTTAACCGGAGTGATTGTTGCATTGCTTTCGGCGATTCTTGGGTGGGTGATCGCGGCCAGCATGACATCACGTTTGCGCAAACTGTCAGTTGCTGCCGAACATGTTGCAACTACCGGAAAGTTTGATGTTGATACTCCATCGTCGGGCCGGGATGAAACAGCACGACTTGCTCGTTCGTTCAAAGAAATGCTTGAAGCATTGTCACGGTCAAAAGAACAGCAAAAGCGTCTTGTTCAAGATGCTGGCCACGAACTTCGCACGCCGCTCACCAGCATGCGTACCAATCTTGATGTGATGCGCCGTCATCCCAATATGGACCAAGCGATGCGCGAACAAATCATGATTGATCTTGAACGTGATGCCGGAGACATGGCGGCCTTAGTTGAAGAAGTTGTTGCAATCGCTGCCGAGCGACACAGTAATGAGCTTCCTGAGCCCATTGAAATGAAAAGCGTTACGCAATCAATTGTTGAACGTGCGTCGCGACGAAG
>CALEHE010000209.1 GCA_937876415.1 uncultured Actinomycetes bacterium | reverse complement strand
GGCAGCGACCTCTCGCCCATCGTTATTGACGAACATGGCCATGAGCAGTTCTTCACGATTCGTGATTCCGAATCGGGAGTGCAATTGGGCTTCATCGCCCGCACTGGACACCGGGTCGGGGTCGCGACGCAAAACATTCTTGAGTCGTTCAAAACTCACTGACGAGCACTAGTCTGTTCTCGCACGACAGTTACCGGGACCTGATGGCTCTCTCGCATCCGTTTGGCCCTCGTTGTGCGCTGGCAAAAATTGAGAATTTCTCACAGAAGGGTCTTCCCCGTGACGCGCCAGCGCATAGATGTACAACTGATCGATTCAGGTGATCCCCGCATCACCCTCACTCAACCCCAAGATCTCCCCACAGATCTGCGCGCGTTGATTGATACCCCGCTTGATGAACTCATGGCCCGGGCTCGCGCCATTCGTGACGCGCACCATGGCACTCGAGTGACGTTTTCACCCAAGGTTTTCATTCCACTCACAATGTTGTGCCGCGACAGTTGTGGCTACTGCACATTCGCCCAACCACCAGCTCGTCTTGAGAGTCCGTTCTTATCTCCAGAAGAAGTTCTGAAGATTGCCAAGCAAGGCGCCCGCAACGGTTGCCATGAAGCACTCTTTACATTGGGCGAAGCACCTGAAGAGAAGTACCAAGTCGCGCGCGAATGGCTCACCGAACACGGTTACGCATCAACTGTTGAATACCTCGCAGCAATGTGCAAATTGGTACTTGAAGAAACTGGTCTTCTCCCCCACGCCAACGCTGGTGCATTAAGCAAAGACGAACTCGCAAGTTTGCGACCGTATTCACCCAGCCAAGGAATGATGGTCGAAACGCTGCGCCACGATTTGGCATGCCATCGTGGTGCGCCAGACAAAGATCCAGAACGTCGTCTCGCAACACTCAACTACGCCGGAGAACTACACATTCCGTTTACGACCGGAATCTTGGTAGGCCTTGGCGAGACCCGCGCCGATCGCATTGCTGCGCTTGTTGCTATTCGTGATTCGCACATCAAACACGCAGTCGTTGAAAAATCTGGTCGCAGGCGTGGTCATGTACAAGAAGTCATCGTGCAAAACTTTTTGCCGAAGCCACGCACCGGCATGCAACATGAGGACCCTTGTCCCACCGATGAATTCTTGTGGTCGATCGCAGTTGCACGATTAATTCTTCCGCCCGAGATTCACTTGCAAGCACCACCGAACCTCAGCGATGACTTCGCACCACTACTTGATGCCGGCATCGACGACTGGGGCGGCGTTTCGCCAGTAACTGCCGATCACGTCAACCCCGAACGCCCCTGGCCCGACCTTGACATCTTGAAAACTGTCACCGAGTCACGCGGAATGGTGTTGGCCCCACGCCTCACGTTGTATCCCGAATACATCGTGAGCAAAGACGTCAGCTTGTCGCTTGACCCGGCCCGCAGTTTCAACGTTGAGCACAATCCGTGGATTGATGTCAATCTGCGCTTCCCGATTCTTGATCGCTCAGATGCCGAAGGTCTCGGCCGCGATGATCCGGGCGCAATCTGGCCCGAAAAAGTCACAGCAGCCGATGTCGTGCTTGATGGTGCCGAAGTTGTTTTAGTTGGCCACCGTTCAACCCAGTGGTACAGCGGTAGCAACAACAAGCCGCCGACCATCATCTCTGCGGGCACACACACCACGATTGATCCGCGTTCGCGCATTCACGAAATCATTGAAGGTCATCGCTCTGGTCAAGAAATTGGCGAACAAGAAATCATCGATCTATTCCGTGCCCGCGGACCAGAAGTATTGGCCATTGCCGAATATGCGAACCATCTGCGTGAAGTTGCCGCTGGCGACCAAGTCACCTGGGTTCATAACCGCAATATCAACTACACCAATGTGTGTACCTTCAAATGTAAGTTCTGCGGATTCTCTAAAGGACCGTTGTCATTGAACCTACGTGGCACCCCGTATCTACTCACGCTTGAAGACATCGCTCAACGGGCGGTTGA
>CALEHE010000208.1 GCA_937876415.1 uncultured Actinomycetes bacterium | reverse complement strand
ATGACATTTCAGTGCCAATTCCCTTGAAGCCATTCCAAACATTGGGGGGTACTGTCACAAGGCAATAATTATCGGAACCAAGAAACAACTCTTGAACTTCACCGCAAGTTGGACTTTCAGGACGCTCGTCGTACAAAACAAATTTGATTTTTCCGATTGGGACTGCATAGTTCAAAATCATTCGAGTGTGAATGTGCCAAGCCTTGACGACGTCAGGGTAGATTCCAGAGAAGTAAATTTCTCCAAATTCATTGAATACTGAGTCAGACGCTTTGAGCATATGCATAACACTTCCGCGCTCATCATGAATTTGAAGCAACGGTGTTATTTTGACTCCATCAATCATTTTGTTCCCGATTCGTATGCAAGTAGTTGTGCTGACGATGATTCAAATGCGTTCATACCATCAGCGAACTGCCTGTACCACTGTATTGTTTCGTGCATCGTGCTAGAGAAATCCCATCGAGGTTGCCATCCAAGCTCCGTGCGTGCTTTTTCACAATTGAGTTGAAGCAGTACTGCTTCATGTAGACCGCTCGACGAATCTGTGATGTTGAGCGAACCAGCGCCCCATTCCGAAATGGCCTTTTCTGTTACTTCCTTGACCGTATGCACCGCAGTCTCGGGTGGGCCAAAATTCCATGAACCGGCGTTTCCACCACCATGCAAAAATAACTTTGATCCAAGAGTCACATATCCAGAAAGTGGTTCGAGTACGTGTTGCCATGGACGGGTTGCATGCGGATTTCTTACTTCAATTGGCGTTTTTGAAACCAACGCTCGCACACAATCGGGAATAATGCGATTAGCTGACCAGTCACCGCCGCCAATGACATTTCCGGCTCTTGCAGATGCCGCCCCGAACGATGGCCTTTGAGCAAAAAACGACTGCGCATATGACGCAAAAACCAACTCAGCAGCGGCCTTAGAAGCGGAGTAGGGATCATGACCACCCAACTCATCGGACTCTACATATCCGCGAGCAACTTCTTTATTGAGGTAACACTTATCGGATGTGACGAAAACGAGAGC
>CALEHE010000207.1 GCA_937876415.1 uncultured Actinomycetes bacterium | reverse complement strand
GATGTCTAAGAAGTTGTCAACCATACGAGTGGCCGAGCAATTCCAAGTATCAACAGGTGTGTTGAGACGACGGAACTTCGGATCGTTATCCCACGGCATATCGGGAATTGAAGCCTTGGGCGTTCCGATGCATACCCAAATCAATCCGTAACGATCTTCGCATCCAAAAGCTTCAATATGCGCCTTCGGAGGAACCGGAATACCTTCAGTTGCTGACGGCACTCGAACACACTTGCCGTCTTCTGCGAATTCCCAACCGTGATACGGACACACCAAGCAGTTGTCTTTGACGTACCCCAGGCTCAACTTTGCTTCACGGTGAGTACAGCGATCGGGCAATGCACTGACTGTGCCGTTGCCATCGCGCCAGACCACCAGGTTGCGCCCAAGCAGTTTGGCCGACACCGGCGCCGACATCACATCAACCGATCGTGCGACCGGATACCAGAAGCCAAGAAGATTGTCGTTGTCGCAAAGAATGCTCGTCATGTTTTTGAGCATAACCTGTTGAACTATGACCATCATCCTTGTTCGGGGGCAGCACGTCATCACGATGAATGCGCAACGAGAAGTTCTCACCGATGCCGCCGTCGCAATTGAAAATGATCGCATCATTGCTATTGACAACTTCGAAAAGTTGTGCGTCTCACACCCCGATGCAGTGATTGAAGGCAACCCTCGAGCCGTCATCACGCCAGGCATGATTAACGGCCATCAACACCTCACTGGCGATCGTCTCATTCGCTCAATGATTCCAGACACAATTGATTCACAAGAGGCCATCTTTGGTTGGGCTGTACCAACGCACAGCAAACACACAGAGCGCGATGATTACCTCAGTGCTGTGCTCGCACTCAATGAAGCTTTATGTCACGGAATTACGACAACTGTAGAAGCTGGGACTGTTGGCCATCCATCTTCAGTACTCAAGGCCCAACTTGCGATGGGTACTCGCGGCACGCTTGGTAGTTGGGGTTGGGATATCGAAGATGGTCCCTTTGCCGGAACCGTCAGCGAAGTACTCGATCGTCAACGCGAAGTCATGCGACTCACCGCAGACACTCCCCTGATTGATGGTTGGGTCACGCTCGTTGGACACGATCTAATGAGCGACGAACTCGTTACTTCTGCTTCGCAACTTGCCCGCGATAACAACACGCGCATCACGTTTCATATTTCGCCGTCGTCGGGCGACACCGCGTCGTATCTCGCCCGCACCGGCAAACATCCCGTTCGTCATCTGTACGACCTCGGCGTTCTTGGCAGCCATGTGTTGCTCGCACACGCAGTTCACCTCAACGATGACGAGATTGATTGCATCGTCGAAACCGACACCGCAGTCGCCGTGTGCCCATGGGCCTACTTACGACTCGCCCAAGGAATCACCGCTGCCGGTCGTCACGACGACATGCTGAAGCGCGGCGTACGGATATCGCTCGGGTGCGACGCCGAGAACGCCGGCGACGCAGTCGACCCCATTCGTAATGCCGCATTATTCGCTGGCCTCATTCGCGATCGCCACATGGACCCGACCATCATGAGCGCCGTCGATGCCCTGGCCCTGCACACCATTGATGCCGCCCGAGCCATCGGAATGGCCGACCGCATCGGGTCGCTCGAAGTGGGCAAGCA
>CALEHE010000206.1 GCA_937876415.1 uncultured Actinomycetes bacterium | reverse complement strand
TCGTTTCATAGCCCATGGTTTCAATGAGGTGACGTCCAGCATTGACCAGAGCCTTCTCTGTTGCGTCACGGTCTCTTGGTCTGGTTTCTGACATGACATAACTCTTCGGAGGCTGGAGCAGACCAACAGAACTTGATGAGGGTTAGTCTGACCATGTGCGGGTTGATATTGATGGGGTGGAATTTTCGGATCTGCGAAATCTGCCCGATGAGCGGGGAGTACTCACCGAGGTTTTCCGAGAAGAGTGGCACTCAATCAGACCAGTTCAATGGAACGTGGTGAGTTCACAGGCCAACGTGGTTCGGGGATTGCACGCCCACACTGTACATACCGATGTGTTGACAGTAATTTCGGGTTCGTTAGTTCTTGGGCTTGTTGACCTTCGCCCTCAATCAGCAACTCACGGAAAGACTGCTGTTGTTCGAATGCGACCGTTAGCAACCTCGGTGTTGATCCCTGTCGGAGTCGGTCACTTGTTTTGTTTTGACGAAGTAACCACGTTCGCCTATGGAGTCACTGACTATTGGGACCCCGAGGACGAACTTGGATGTCGATGGGACGACCCAGATCTTGGTTTTGAGCTTCCTGTTACTGACCCGATGTTGTCAGAGCGCGATCGTCATGCCGGCTCGCTTCACGACCTCAAGTCTTTGATTTCAGCGCAGCTTTAACAAGACGCGAACGCAAAAGAAAATTTCGGAGCCGAATGATTCGAGCGAGTTCAATATCGTTCAGACTCTGCTGCAATCTTTCAATTTCGCGCCGTTGGTTGAAGAGCAATTGGTTGGTTTGTTCGAAATCGTCCCTCAGTTGCGTCAGTGAGACCTGAGCATCGTTTTCTCGTCGTCGCAAATTGTCAAAAAGACTCAGCCGAAATTGATTCCACTGTTCAAGAGAAGCGAACTGAAGTGAGTATTTGTCAAGTTCAGCGACGCGATCAAGAGCAGAAAACTCGTTGCGTTGTGTAGAAGGAAAGTGCAACACGGTTGGCAATGGGGCAAGAGAAAACCTAAATTCTGGACGATCGAGAAATTTTAAAATCATGTATTGATCAGTGAAATATTCGAGGGGTGTCGTCGTCCAGCCCTCGGCCAGCGAGCGATATGCAGCAGTGGTGTGGGTGAATCCAGAGAGGCTGAATAATGGAGTGCCGTCAATGGCTATTTCTCGCCAGTGGGGATCTTCAAACGAATAGGTGCGTAAGTCAATTGTTCCATCGACTTGAACAAAAGTCTGTGGTGGAAAAGAGATATCTGATGTCAACATCTCTTTTGTCATCAGTTCAATATGGTCGGGGGACATGAGGTCATCGTCGCCCAAGTAGGTGACAAATGTGGCTTGGCTTTGCATCACGATCGGATGACGATATTGCTCACCGGTGCGCTCACTCTTTGGATGGTCATAAAAGATGATGCGCTGGTCAGACTTCTGCAATCTGCGGACGATGTCGCGAGTTGCATCATCAGTACCGTCTCCGACAATGTGAATGCCGATGTTGGTGATGGTTTGTCGTTGAATGCTTTCAATGCAAAATGGCAATAGTTCACTGTGTCGAAATGTCGGCACGATCACTTCGGCGACGACACTCACGAAAGAAGCCCTGCTAACTTTCGGGCTGATTCAACACCTTGAACAATGGCGAATGCTTCTTGGGCATTTGATTTTGGTGCTGGCCCTCCATTGAGATATGTCAAGAAAGTTCTGAGTTCGCTGAGTAAGGGCAGTTCGCCTGGTGTGGAAATTTGTTGAGCACTTTCGCTTGGACGAGAGTCATACAAATTCACTTCAAGATGTTCGTCCCAACCACCGTTCAAGGTCACGACACCCTGTTCGCAGAACATCGCTATTTGACGAGTGGACGATTGCGAGGAAATTCCGATCACTGTTGTCAGCGTTCGATCGTCGGAGAAATTCCATTGCGTCGTGAGTTGTTTGAGTTCGTTCCCGATCACTATCGCCGATGATGCGGTCGCGCTTGGTACTTCGCCAAATATCTCTAGCGCAATTGATAAGTCATGGGGGAGCAGTATCCATGAAGCATCGACATCTGAGTGCGGATTGCCCCATTGGGTTCGCACGGTGTCAAGAGAAACGACTTTCCCGTAGGTTTGCTCACGAGCGATTTCGGCCAGTTTGATGATCGCAGGGTGGTAACGCCACTTGTCCATCACAAAAATTCGGTCGCCACCTAGCTGCAGTACTTCGTGGGCCGTCATAACTGAATTCGTGAGCGGTTTCTCGCAGAATACTGGAACCCCAAATTTGATGGCTTCCAACAAGTGGTCACTATGCAGCGAGGTCGGGGAGGCGATGACGATGCCTTTGACTTCGGACACTTCACTCATTCGGGTCACCACTCGGCGGGCTCCTGCCTCCATGATGTGATCTCGTTTGTCACGTGTCGGAACGACCACCGTTACCTCGGCTCCGAGCGCGACGAGATCTCGCAAAATTAACGAACCCCATCGACCGCAGCCAATGAGGGCAATTTTGGTACGAGCGAATTCAGACACAAACCGAATCTAATAGGCGAAGCGTGACGATGGTGCGGGTTAGCCTGACGTTGTGATTTGGTTATTCATTGTTATTGCAGCGGTTGGTGTTTTTCTCATTGCGGCGTTGACCATTGGCCGAGAAGCACGACGCCTTGATGCCATGGCCCCGCGTGCGGTCT
>CALEHE010000205.1 GCA_937876415.1 uncultured Actinomycetes bacterium | reverse complement strand
GGAACCTTAGATTCAGTCACCATCACGTTGATTGATACGAAGAAGGACCCGAAGAATGCCGAGTCACAGGCCCGCGCCGAAATGGGACGCCAGTAAGTTTCTTAGCTATTTGACGGCGTGCAACGAGAGTTTCAGTATCTGACTTTGATTGTCATGATTTACTGTGTACGAGTTTCCAGGTGGGATCACCAAACTTGAGCCGTTAACAAGTGCATGCTTGCCATTCTGTGTGGTTGATACGTGAGCGTCACCATCGAGGACAAATAGAAATTCGAATGTCAACGGCTGAACCGTTTCTTGGTGCCAACTGCTCCTGCGGTTGGCCTTGATGACTTTCACATCGGTCAATCCTTGTGTCGCAGCGAAGATTCCGGTGTCGGTTGATTCAACACCTGTTGAAAGTGGCTGCCATTTTGCATCTGAAGCAATATGCCTGAGGAAAGTCTGACCTTCCCAGACGCGACTCGGATTCACTTCAGCATTAGGTAACGATGTTGTGGGGTCGGCATTAGTTAGGTGCTCTGCTGGATAACCGATTTCAATGACTTCCAGTTTGTCTCCACTTTCAAGCACTCGATGACGAATGGTTGGTGGCTGAATGACGCAGTCACCTGCATGAAGAACAAACGGTTCTCCCTGATCTTCATAGACAACTTCGACCCATCCGGAACGGCAGAAGATGAGTTGAAAAAGTACTTCATGAAAATGTACGTAGTCGGGGACTGGACCACCCTCGGCAATACGAATCAGCGATGCAATGATCGCGCCACCTTGACGGCCGGGAACAAGATCGCGGTACAGCATTCCTGCACGACCAACCTGCGCAGAACCATCAGCATCTTCATGGTTGACAACGAGAGAAGAAACAAGCGGAACAAGTGACATGCCTGGCTGCGCAGGCACACATTCAACAATCGATCCGTTTGGCGAGGTGAGTGTTTGGGCATGCAATGCGCAAGTTGGTTCAACGACTAACCGAATATTCAAAGGTTGGTCAGCGCCAGGCTCAAGAAGAAGGCGACAACCGTGACCAATCAATGACGCATGAGTTGGACCATCAGCTGGATGGATTGTTTCAACCCGGAAACCAAGCGTTTCGGTGAAGAACGTGAGATTGGCGGAAAAGTCTCGACAACGGAGAATGACACCGGCTTTCTCGATGCCGTTTCCGTCAATCAATACTGGGTTGAGAGCCATGCACTTAGGTTAGTTTGTGTCGGTGAGTGACGAGATGTCTAGTCAGGGATCCTTCTTCTTGCACGATGACTGCAAGGTGTACTACGAGGTCAGGGGTAGTGGGAAACCGCTGTTGTTCATCAACGGTTCAGGATCAACGATTGAGGCAAAATCTCTCTTGGTGGACTATTTCGCGAAGTACTTCACGGTAGCGATTCACGATCAACGTGGATTAGGGAAATCCTCGATTCCAAATGGGCCGTATTCAATGGCGCAGTACGCCGCTGACGCAGTAGCAGTCGCCGATCAATTGGGTTGGCAAATGTTTGATGTGTTGGGTATCAGCTTCGGGGGAATGGTGGCCCAAGAGTTGGCCGCCACATATCCCGATCGAGTGAGTCGGATGGCTCTGTGCTGCACCAGTTCTGGAGGCGCCGGAGGCAGTTCGTATCCGTTGCATGAATTGGCTTCTTTAGATCCAGAAATCCGAGCTGATCGTTCTTTGAGTCTGAGCGATACACGCTTTAACGACCAATGGTTTCTTGATCATCCTGAAGACTTGATTTACCGTCGCACGGCTGAGACAACATCAGACAATGAGAAACGCCGTGGTGAGTTGTTGCAACTTGAGGCCCGTCGACATCACGATGTGTGGGATCGGTTGCACCAAGTGACGGCTGAAGTGCTGATCGCAAGCGGAACATTTGACGGGATTGCTCCACCGGCAAACGGCCAGGCTATTGCTTCACGTATTCCCTCTAATGAATATCGCGAGTACAACGG
>CALEHE010000204.1 GCA_937876415.1 uncultured Actinomycetes bacterium | reverse complement strand
ATTCCCGAACTCGAAGCAGGTCAACTATCAATTGAAGACGACCTACAGGACTAGTTCAGCGCCAACTGCAAGCGAATTGCGTCTTCGATAAGTGCCATTACTTCGTACGGCACTGAACCAACTTTTCTTCCGAACCGTTCATAAGCGATTGAGCGGATCTGTTCAACTTGAGCTTTGGAGTCTTTGGGCAATCCTGTTTTCGCCGCAGACAATAGAACTTGAAAAGGTAGGACCCGTTCAGTTTTTGACGTCACGGGGATCACGGTGATGACACCTCGGCCAAGAGTTTCGGCCATTGAGTTCGCTGCATCATTCGACACAATGATCGCCGGGCGAATTTTGTTTGTTTCGTTTCCTAGCGCTGGTTCGAAATTGACCAAGCGGATATCACCTCGCCGCATCAATCAATCCCATCTCCGGTGGTGGTCTCCCACATGTCTCCGTCGCCTTCAGACCATTCGCTCCAGGCCTCGGCATATGCAGAACCAAGTTCACTGATTCGAAGCAACCGAATCGCCTTCAACAACACCGCCGATCGTGAGCCCACCCCATGTTGTTCGGAGTACTGGTCAAGAAAACTCACATCGTCATCGGGCAAGCTGACACTCAATTTCATGCCTCTATGCTACCTCTGGTCATACCAAAGTATGACTCCTTTTCGCTCAGTTCGCGCCACAGTTCGACCATCATGCGACTCGGCGAGGCATCCCCCCATTCGTCATTGGCTAAGGCTCGACAATATCCCTGCCATTCGGTGCGCAAAGCCGACTGATCCTGACGTTCGGCATGAAGCCGCATTCGTTGGGCTACCAAATCTTCGTGACCTGGCACGGCGAGCAACCCCTTGCCAGTTGCCCAATACACCCCGTCAATGTCTCCGGCCTCGGCGCACATTTCGGCCAACATTTGAGCAGCCCGAACCACCAAGACCGCCGCTTCAGACGCCAGACCCGTCGAATCACGCCATATATATAGTGACGATTCAAACGGCACCCCTCGAACCAACCCCAATCCGTGCCGGAGAACCTCGGGTCCGCCATCTTCGGGCCACCGACGAGCATGGTTCACGCAGGCTCGCAACACTTCAACATCACTCACGATGCCGACGTGCAGTGGCAGTTCGTCGGTCAGGGTGACCCCCAACCACTGCTGACCCTCGGGCGGAAGTTCGGCCACGGTCAAACTCCGCCGCACATCCGAGGTGATATTCGAAAATGTCGCATCTTTGATGGGGGCATGCCACATATCGGTGCGGGCCGACGAACGCCGTTGCTGCGACGGGTGCATGGCCAACCACATCACCAACTCTTCACTTTTGCTCTTCTCAAACTCAACGCGCTTGCCACACAGATGTCGAACTTCGGGTCGCCCCAGAACCGACGCCAAAAATGTGTGCTGCGGAATCGCCTTCTCAATGGCCGGATGTTGTGACGTGTCGATCCACCTTTCAATCGGCCATGTCTCAATTTCATCTCCTTCGCCGATGAGCGATTTGATGAGGTCAATCTCGTCGGCGGTGCAGCCAACCGGAGTCACGCCGACCCCACTTGGACACAGAATCCAAGAACCTTCGTTGAACCGCAATCCACTTTCACCTTCGCTGATTGGACCGCGATACAACACTGGACATTCGCGTTGTTCAGGTGCGTCGCCGAGCAACATCACTGCCGCCGATTCTTTAGTAGTCAATGCTTTCACTAACTCTTCCGAGTGTTCACGAGCGATCACCACGCGACGCCCCGGTAACACAACTGACTCCTCACCTACTACCGACATATCGTGAGCAAACGGAGACAACGAAAGCGATTGCACAAGACCAGTCCATACTTTGTTCGCATCTTCACATTCAGCCTCAACACCAAATGTCCGCACTGCATCAAGGTTGATCCACACTTCACCCGCCCTCGTGACGCCCACCGGGAAGAGCAGTGGAACTGTTTCGTTGTTGTGAGCAAACAGGACCAAAGTTTCAAGCTCAATCGATTGGGATAGTTCAATCACCCGACTTGATAGCTGTTTCCATGGAGCATCCGCCTGAACAGCGTTGACAAACTCGCACTTGATTGACTGCGCTGAGGTAATCACCATTCGCAAATCTTTGATCTGATTTGGCCGTAACGAACGCAACGCTAAATCAAGACGAGCAACGGCTAGGTCGTCGTTGCTCGCAGCAAGTTGTGCTTCAACTTCCAGCGCCTGATTCTCAACTGGCTCATCACCACGTTCAGCCTGTCGACGTTTACTTCGCAGACGAAGAAGTAGTCCTGCGCCAACCGCGGTCGAGATAAAGCCCACAGTTCGCGCTGAGTCATTTGACTCAAACAACTGAGGGGCAACACATTCATCATTGTGCACAATATCTCGTTGCACTGCTTGAGCTGAAACGTGTCGCTGATTAAAAGACATTGCAATTGATGCAATCGGCGTGACCACCAAGAGATACTTCGCCAATCTTGTACGCCACGACCGACGATGTGTGGGGTTGACTATTCCACTCCGTGCAATCTGAACGGCGGCGACGACAACTGTTGCTGCGATATATACCAAGCAGAGCAAGGCGATGATCGCTGCGACGATAACGATTTGAGATTCGCTCGTCATCATGACTCAACCAGTTCTGCAGTTCGTGTAGCAGTAACAGTTCGGCTGCCTATTCCGACCAATCGCAATAACGTTGTTTGCTGCGTCAATGTCACCGTCACCGAGACTGTTCGCAGACCCACGGTCACCTGGCCTGAAACTCCATGTACAGTCAAATACTCGTCGGCAGCCCGTTTGGCTTTGACCGGATCAAGTAGGCGCCAGCCCAACCGGAGCAGCGTCACTTGTTGCGCCCCAACTCGTGCGGCATTTTCTGCATGATCGGCCGCCTCAACTCGCGCCGCAACAAGGCGGCCACTATCGACAGCCATCCCTGCAGTCACCATGAAGCACATCGCTAACCCCAGGACGAAGGCCGTCACCACACCGCGATCACGTTCATCGTTCATATCATCCACCTGCTCGATATCGATCAATAACTTCAGTTGACGATGCAGCCATACTGACGGTGTGCGCACCTAGCAACGACAGTCCTTCGTTTGATGTCTGGCAACTCACTGTGACGGTGACTGACGCTGACAACGATGAACGTTCATAGTTTGTTGCAACTTGAGGATTTACACATGACAAACCGCTCGTTGACAAATCTTGAATCACTGCTTGCTGCGCTACCGCGCTCATTCGAGGCTGAGCAACAAGCGATGCCGCCCGTGCGCCTTGATCGGCCGCATGTTTTAGTTGATTCATACCTTGACCAGTGCGTCCGGCATGTACCACGAGCATCAACAAGATGATGAGAATCGGCGTGAGCAAAACCATTTCTGCTGCGACACTTCCGCGGTCTCGTTTCATCGCGATAACTCGGTCGTGAATCGTTCGCGGGGTTCAATGACAGTTCGTCGCACCGAACTTGGGAAGAACGGAATAATGCGAGGGACTTTCGCTTCAACAGTGATTGCAACGGTTTCTGTATTTACGGCAACTAATGCTGCTGACGTTGTGTGTCCGCCCGCTTCAATCACCAAATTCTCGGCCGCCTGCTGACCACGCCGTGCCGCGACCTCACTTGATACTCGTGCCGCCGACGCCACTGCGGCACCTTCGGCCGCAGCGGCACCAGCGATGCTTGACGTGTGGAAGTACAAGCCTGCTTGTATGGCCAGCATCAGCAACAGAATGACCACCGGAATCACCAGTACCACCTGAGCCGAAACCTCACCTCGGTCTCGCCTTTGTCTCAACACATCAGCCCAAATTCAGGTCATTGGCCTTGTCACGAACTTTGCCCGAGACAATCACGCCAACTGAAATCGCTAGAGCGATAAGCGATGCGGCCAACACCACCGTTGTTGCACTCACCTCGCCACGATCACGATCGGTTTCGCGCGAAGCCTGTAAGCGGATGTTGTAGTACTGCCATAGTTGCTTGAAATGTTCCATTTTTCTTTCTCCTTGTTTGTTGTTGAGATGTGTTACGAGCCAAAGCCAGCGCTGATCATTTGCATCGCCGGATAGCCCAGAAGAACTAAAAAGCCCATGAACAACAGCACCATGGGTAGTCCCATACGTTCGGTCGCAGTGTTGGCATCAGCCTCGACTTCGGCAAGTTGTTTGGCGCGCATTGACGATGCTTTGGCGACGAGCGATGCAGTCATACGCGCACCTTGTTCGCCACCGAGTTTCACGGTTGCTGCTAGTTCTGGTAGTTCCTCAATTCCGATTCGTTCACCTTCATTGGACAAGATTTCCCAAGGTGAGCGTCGCGTCGCTCGTGCTACATCAAGAGAGTCGGCAATGAGGCGAAAGGTTGGGCCATCACCAACTCTCGACGCAGCTACCAATGCCGATTCAATCCCGGCGCCACCAGCCAACATGATCGAGACAAGGTCAAGGTAGGCAGATAGAGATGTACGAATCTCGCGACGTTTCACTTTGGCTCGTGAACGTAATTGCAAGATGGGCAACATGAACCCAGTGACCGCCAGTGCAGCCGAGGCCACCAGCAAAATAGGTAACGGCATTGCTGAACCAGCAACGGTGGTCGCGACATACATCACCAAGGGAATCGCTGCGCACATGGACGCATACATCAATCGTTCGGTGGTGATTCGTGCAACCGAACTTTGACACACTGCCAGGTCGGTCGACGACACCGCAAACCTCTGTTCAATAATCTGGCGAAGCCTTTCGTACGGTGACCGCTTAGTGTTCAGTCCGTAGCCGTATTTCGGCAACACATTCGCCAATGCTGG
>CALEHE010000203.1 GCA_937876415.1 uncultured Actinomycetes bacterium | reverse complement strand
ACCGTTGGCAATTGCCCGCCAGCAACGCAAGACGGAGTCACCATTGCTAATGGTCTGACCGGAACTCCCGACTTGGCGATTGTTGAACTTGGCTACAACGACAACCAATCAACATTGGGCGGCGAAATTGATCAAGTGATGACAGCACTTGTGGCCAAGGGAGTCCGATATATCGGTTGGGTGAACATGTCCGAACGCCGAAAAGTGAGTGGAGTCGCAGCGTTTGCAGCCGGAAACCGAGCGTTAAATGCTGCGACCTTACGGTGGCCACAACTACGCATTCTTGATTGGGATGGTTACACAATGTGCGGCCGCAAAGATCGTTGGTTCTCTGACAGTGTGCATCTGAACTCAACAGGTCAGGCCGAATTTGCTTTGTGGTTACGTGACCGAGCGCTTGAACTTGGAACTGGATCAGTGTCGGCACCGAAATGTTTTGTTCAGGTTGAACCAGGTGTTGATTTACAAGTGCCAGTACTTGGAGTTTCGGGAATTCCGTTGACAGGTGTGACCGCCGTGAGTTTGAACTTGACAGCTGTTGGCCCAACTGCCGAGGGGTATGTGACGGTCTGGCCATGTGAAAGTACTAAGCCAGAAACGTCGAATGTGAACTTCGTGAAAGATCAAATTGTGCCGAACGCAGTGATTGCGCCGGTCGATGCAACGGGCAAAGTGTGCATCGCTTCATCAGTTGCATCGCATGTCGTTGTTGACGTCAACGGTTGGTTTGGTACTACGTCGGGGTTGAACGCATTGACTCCAGTTCGAGTTTTTGACACGCGTAGCGGTGCTGGTGGAGTTCCTGCGGCCAAGGTCGGTGCGCTTGACGGAAATGGAAGCGTGCTCGAAGTTTCGGTGCTGTCGGCAATTGGGCAATCGGCGGGCGCAGTTGCGGCGGTCTCATTGAACGTGACCGCGACCAATACGAGTGCTTCAAAATTTGGTGGGTATGTCACGGCATATCCATGTGGCGAGCGACCGAATGCGTCGAACCTAAATTTTGTTTCAAATCAAAGTGTTCCCAACGCGGTGATCGTGCCAGTTTCGGCCGCTGGCACAGTTTGTTTCTACGTGTACGGGCAAGCAGATTTGATTGCTGATGTGAACGGCTGGTTTGCTGGTGGTTCAGGGTTTAACTCTTTGACTCCGACGCGTGTCTTTGATACACGCTCCGGACTTGGGGGAGTACCGGTTGTCAAAGTCGGTGCGCTTGATGGTTCTGGTGTGCCGCTCAAGGTGCAAGTTGCGGGAACGAACGGAGTTCCACCTTTGGGGGCTGCTGCCGTCATGATGAACATGACAGTTGATGCCACAACGGCGCCAGCGGTTGGTGGTTATGTGACGGCGTATCCATGTGATGCCACCCCGCCGAACTCATCGAATATCAACTTTGTGAGCGGACAGACAATTGCGAACTCAGTGGTGGCGCCGCTGTCGGCGAATGGCGAAGTGTGTTTCTACGTGTATGGCCAAGCGCACGTTTTGGCTGACATCACGGGCTGGTTGGCGGCAGGAGGCACGGTGTACACGGCGATGACACCTGTTCGATTCTCAGATACGCGCTCTGCTCTTGGGCCGATCCCCGGCCGTTAAATTCTGTGAAATCGGGTCCTCCTGTCTAGCCTGCAGGTATGGATATCAACGGAGCAAGCGCAATTGTCACTGGTGGGGCGTCCGGTATCGGAGCCGCCACCGCTCGTCTTCTCGCCGCAAAGGGAGCCAAGGTCGTCATCGCCGACCTTCAGGCCGACAAGGGCGAGGCTTTGGCCAAAGAAATTGGCGGAGCCTTCTGCAAGGTCGACGTCACCAAGACTGAAGACATCATGAACGCCATCGAAATGGCCAAGGACATGGGACCACTGCGCGTGCTCGTGAACTCGGCTGGTATCGGCTGGGCGCAACGCACCGTTGGTAAAGACGGTTCGTACGATTCGGCTGCCAACCTTGATGCTTACAAGAAGGTCATCGCGATCAACTTGGTCGGAACATTCGACTGCATCCGTTTGGCTGCAACTGCAATGAGCACCACCGAGCCTTTGAACGATGGTGAGCGCGGTGCAATCGTCAACATCGCATCAGTTGCTGCATTCGATGGTCAGATTGGACAGGCTGCTTACTCATCATCAAAGGGTGGCGTTGTTGGTATGACATTGCCGATCGCTCGCGACTTGGCTGCAATTGGCGTGCGCGTCAACACAGTTGCTCCTGGCCTCATCAACACACCGATCTACGGTGAAGGTGAAGGCAGCGAGCAGTTCAAAGAGAAGTTGCAGACCGGTGTGTTGTTCCCGAACCGTTTGGGTTACGGCACCGAGTTGGCTTCAATGGTCGTCGAATGCGTGACCAACAGTTATATGAATGCCGAAACCATCCGCGTGGATGGCGGCATCCGCATGCCACCTAAGTGATTTCGTGAAACTGGTGCAGAATAGTTGCGAATAACGCAACAATTCTGCACCGGAAGCACACGGGGATTATTCGGGGATGATGGCTCCGGTGATGTTTGCGCCGGTGAGAATTGCACCAGTCAAGTTTGCGCCGGTGAGATCGGCGTAGAACAAGTTGGCGTTCGTGAAGTCCACGTTGGTGAGATCAGCGCCGGTCAACACGGCATCGGCGAACTTGGCCCCAGCAAAGTCTGCGCCGACGAGTGAAGCTCCATCAAGTTGAGCTTTGCGGAAGTTGGATCCTGCGCCTTTAACGTCAGCCAAATTCGCGTTTGACAAAATGGCAACTGAAAAATTGGCGTCGGCCAAAGTTGCACCGCTGATATCTGCACCACTCAAGTCGGCAAAAGAAAAGCCCGTTTCGGTGAGGTTGGCCTGTGAGAGGTTGGCTGCAGTCATTGTTGCCGAACCGAAAAACGACTTCGTCAAATCTGAACCTGACAGGTTCACTTCGGTCATATCTTCGCCCTTGAAGTCGATGTCGATAAAGCTGCTGTTCGACAGATCTTGTCCTGCGAATTCGGTGGGTGCAGAATCTGTTGCACCGTCGCTGGTCACCGACGCTGTGTCAGACGACGGGGTTGATGATTCTGATGAGTCGTCACCGCCGCAACTTGCCAAGACGAGAAGAGAGACGAATGCGGTTGTGGCTAATTTTTTGCATGTATTTTTCATAGTTATTTCACCGTAGTGAAGAACTCACTAATGAACACTCGCAAAAAGTGTGACACTAGTCGCACAGTATCTGACACAACTTGTGCTGAAGATTTCTAGGTCGTGTAATCGGCGTTAATGCGCACATAACCGTCGGTGAGGTCGCAGCCCCACACAGTGCTGGTTGCTTGACCAATTTGTAAAGACACATGAATGCGGACATCGTCGCCGCGCATGTATTCGCTCAATTGCTTGAGCCCAGTTTCATCAACGGCAACTGGATACACCTCTTGATCGCCAAAGCGAATAATGACTTTGTCTTGATCAATGTCGGTGTACTGACTGCATTTTCCAATGGCCATGGCAACGCGACCCCAATTGGGGTCGGCGCCGTGAACCGCAGTTTTCACTAGCGGCGAATTCACGATTGCTTTGGCGACGGTCTTTGCTTGTTCGCTATCGCGGGCTTGGTCGACGCACACTTCAATGAGGGTTTCGGCACCCTCACCATCACGGGCAACTTGTTTCGTGAGCGATTGCGTTACTTGTTCGAGCGCGACTTCGAGTTCTGCGAGATTAACGACTCCGGCGGCACCGCTGGCCAAAACAATTGCGGTATCAGACGTTGACGTGTCGGTGTCGACTGAAACGCAATTGAACGTGCGATCAATCACGCGGCGCCAGATTGCATCAAGCACGTCGCCTTCAACATTGGCATCGGTGAAGACCATGGTGATCAAGGTCGCCATATTTGGTTCAATCATTCCGACACCCTTGGCAACACCAACGACTCGCGCTGGGCCAGAACCAATCATTGCTTCGGCGATTTTATGCACGGTGTCGGTGGTCATGATGCCGCGGGCGACCGAGTCTGCATCGTTATTGGGTAACGGAAATGGCAAGGACGCCAATCCAGTACGAACTTTCTCAATGGGGTACTGGCGTCCGATGACTCCAGTTGAAGCAATCAACACATCGTGTGGATCGCATCCGAGTTTGGCTGCGACGCCTTGCACGACCTCAAGGGCGTTGGCAAGTCCTCGTTCGCCCGTTGCAACATTAGCATTTTTCGAAATGACGATAACGGCGCGAGCCGAATGACTGGCAATGTGCTTGCGCGAAACCAAAACACTCGGGCCAGCAAATCGACTGAGCGTAAACACGCCGGCTGCCGCAACAACATTGTCGGCAGCGACAACTGTGAAGTCGTCGCTGCTGTCTTTGATACCGATGTTGGTAACAAAACTGGTGAATCCTTGGGGCAGAGCAGTCATCGCAACTCCTAGTTTTTGTGGAGAGCAGCGTTGAGGCCACCCCAATTGCCCGAACGTTGTGTTGCTTCGATCGCTCCGGTGACACTGTTGCGGCGGAATAACAATCCGCTTGCCCCAGACAACGTGCGTCCTTTCACGACTTCGCCATCGGGCAAGGTGACGAGCGATCCACCCGTGACATACAAGCCTGCTTCAACGATGCATTCATCGCCAAGACTGATTCCGATGCCGGCATTTGCGCCGAGCAAGCAACGCTCACCAATACTGACAACCTCTTTCCCACCACCAGAAAGTGTGCCCATGATTGAGGCACCGCCACCGATGTCGCTTCCATCACCAACAACCACGCCGGCCGAAATTCGTCCTTCAACCATCGACGCACCAAGAGTGCCAGCATTGAAGTTGCAGAAACCTTCATGCATGACAGTGGTGCCGGACGACAAGTAAGCACCGAGGCGCACGCGATTGGCGTCGGCAATGCGCACACCTGATGGCACAACGTAATCGGTCATACGTGGGAACTTGTCGAGGCCGTGAACATTAAGCAAGCGACCACTACGGCGTTCTTCCCAGCGAACTTGATCAATGTTTTCGGGCAAAATTGGCCCGATATTGGTCCAGGCGACATTGGTGAGTAGCCCGAATGCTCCATCAAGATTGAGAGTTCGGGGCTTAGCCATACGATGCGAGAGCAAGTGCAATCGCAAGTACACGTCAATCGCGTTGGTTGGTGCAGAGTCGGTGTCAATCAGAATGGTCGCAACCGAAACCCGCACTCCACGCAATGCGTGGTGTTGATCATCGGTGAAACGATCGGTGGTCGGTGCAGATTCGCCCCATCCAAGTTCGTGAAACCAAGCATCAAGAACGGTTCCGTCATTGCTCGAGCCATTATCAACTCGAGTGACTAGTGCGTGACCCCATGCTGCGGGCATAACTACTCCTTATTGAACGTGCGATTAAAACGCTTCAGGACGAAGCGTGGGGAACAAGATAACTTCTTTGATTGACGAGACACCCGAAAGCAACATGGCAACACGATCCATGCCGATTCCGAGACCACCAGTTGGTGGCAGACCAAATTCAAGAGCGCGTAAGTAATCTTCGTCAACAGTGCCGCGCTCGGCATCGCCGGCGTCTTTGGCGGCCTGCTCTTCCTCAAAGCGCAAACGTTGCTCAACTGGATCGTTGAGTTCGCTGTAACCGTTCGCCAGTTCGCGAGCACCGACGAACAATTCAAATCGTTCGGTGATGAACGGGTCATTGCGATCGGCGCGTGCCAACGGCGAGATCTCAACGGGGTGGCCAGTCACAAATGTTGGGCGAATGAGTGAAGATTCGGCAGTGAATTCAAAGATCTCTTCAATCATCTTGCCCGAACCCCAACGCTTGTCGTAGCGCATGCCCAACTTGTCGGCGAGTGCACGAAGAGTGTCAACGGGCTGCGATGGATGGGTTTCAACACCAGTCTTTTCGGCGATGAGTTCCATCATGGTGGCACGGCGCCATGGTTCGGCAAGGTCGACAGTATGGACAACTCCAGCAGGGTCGGCGATACCAACAATGGTTGTGCCAATGGCATCGCGCGCTGCTTGCACGATAAGTTCTTCGCAGATAGCCATGACTTCGCTGTAGTCACCGAAAGCCTGGTAGAGCTCCATCATGGTGAACTCGGGGTTGTGGCGTGTGCTGATGCCTTCATTGCGGAACACACGACCAATCTCGTACACGCGCTCCATGCCACCAACAATGAGTCGCTTGAGATGAAGTTCGAGTGCGATGCGCAAGTACAACTGCATGTCGAGTGAATTGTGATGAGTGACGAAGGGTCGCGCATGTGCGCCGCCGGCCTCAACGTGCAAGACCGGCGTTTCAACTTCAATGAAATCTTTGGCGGCCAACGAACGACGGAAACTTGAAATCACGGCATGGCGAACTTCAAATGCACGACGAGCATCTTCATTCACAATGAGATCGGTGTAACGCTGACGAAAACGAGTGTCGGTGTCGGTGAGACCCTTCCACTTATTGGGAAGTGGGCGCACTGCCTTGGACAACAATTCAAGACGCGACACTTTGATGGAGAGTTCGCCCTTGCGAGTGGTCATGACGTTGCCGTACACGCCGACCCAGTCGCCAAGGTCAAGAGATGCAACATCGGCGAAACCTTCGTCGCCAATGACTGCTTTAGAAACAAACAACTGAATATCAGATGAACGGTCGCGAACTGTTCCGAAAATCAATTTGCCTTGTTCACGCTTGAGCATGATGCGTCCAGCAATCGCAACTTCGTTGTCGGTCTCGGTGCCGGCTTCAAGGTGGCCCCAAGAGGAGCGAATCTCAGCCAGGGTGTGGGTGCGGTCGAAACGGTAGGGGTAAGGGTTGACTCCCTTGGCACGCATGTCGTCGAGTTGGCCAAGGCGACGGCTCTTTTCGGCCTGGAGTCCGCTTCCGGTTAGCTCGGGAATATCAAGTTCTTCATTTTCGTCGGGGGTATTTGACTCTGCACTCACAAGAGTAAGACGGTAGTTGCTAGAGCGCCGTTGCGCTGAGTTCTTTTGCCCGTGCATCGTGAGAAACGATGATTGGTGAGTCGTTGACTTGACCGCTGTCTCAGCCGAACCACTCGGTCGGCTCTAACCCGAGGGCTAGCCTGACCACATGACTGTACGTTTTCTCATTATTGGCGGTGGTCCCGCCGGAAATACCGCAGCGACCTATGCGGCGCGCTTAGGTGCTGAAGTCATTGTGGTCGAGCGAGAAATCGTTGGAGGTGCGGCCCACTTGATGGATTGCATTCCGTCCAAAACCATGATCGCAACAGGCGGAGCGATGACTTTCGGGCGTAAATCGGCTGGTATGGGTCTCGAAGAGATGCAACCCGAAGTTGACGTAGAGGCCTTAACCGACCGCATTGAAGACATTAAGGATCATCTGTCAAATAGCACGACCGAACTTCTGGTGAGTCAAGGTGTGCGCATCATCAAAGGAAGTGCCAGTTTTGCTTCGCCTCACAGTGCGATTGTGACGACAGCCGATGGCAGCAAAGAAACGATTGAGTTTGATGCGGCGATGATTTCAACGGGTTCACGCCCGCGAATCCCCGATTGGGTGCAACCCGACGGTGAAAGAATTTTGACGACACGCGATTGCTATCCGCCCAAGATTTTCCCGACCAATGTTTGCATCGTTGGATCAGGTGTTACCGGCGTTGAGTTCGTGCATATGTTCGAGTCGTTCGGGGCCAAGGTTTCGTTGGTTGTGAGCCGTCAACAAGTTCTGCCCGGCAAAGACCCCGAAGTTGCAGCAGTTCTTGAAGAAGACTTCTTACGACGCGGAGTCCGTTTGTTGAAAGGCGCACGCGCTGAATCAATCGAGCGCGAAGGCGATGAAGTTGTTATTAAATGTGATGACGGTCGTCAGGTTCGGGCGAGCCATGCGGTGCTCACAATTGGTTCAGTCCCTAATAGCGACGGGCTCAATCTTGATTTGGCTGGCGTTCACATGGATGGTGGCGGCTACGTTCCGATTAACCATCACTGCATCACGAATGTTGAGCACATTTATGCGGCTGGTGATGTGAGCGGCAAATTGCCGCTGTCATCGGTGGCATCAATGCAAGGTCGTAAAATTGCCGAGCATGTGATGGGATTGCACACTCGTGAACATCGTCATCTTGATTACGACAAAGCGGCTTCGGCAATTTTCACCGAACCCGAAATCGCCGATGTGGGACTCGCAGAAGCGGAAGCATTTGCGCACGGTCGAAAGATTCGCGTGACGAAGGTGCCGTTCTCGGCGACGCCCAAAGCATTGATTAACAATGATGCGCGTGGCTTCGTGAAAATCATTTCTGACCCAGCAACTGGTGTCGTGCTTGGTGGATCAATTGTGGGTCGCCATGCAGCTGAACTCATTAGCGTGATCGCACTTGCTGTCACTGCGAATTTGAAAGTCTCTGACATCGTTGAAAGTCTTTTAGTCCACCCCGCCTTGGCAGAAGCCCTGGCCGAAGCAGCAGAATAAAGACATATGAGCGATTTTGATCCACCCGTCTTTGTCGAAACCCCGCGAGCTGACGCTCTTGCGAGTGTGGGTAAGCGTGCACTTGCACAGTTCTTGGACGGCTTAGTCATTGGAATCCCGTTGTTGGTGTTGACCGCCTCTATGGGATACACGCTCACTGATGACTCAATTAGTAACAGCGAGTTGACCTGGTTGACCGTGTTCTGGGTGAGTATCAATTTGGTGTACAACATCGTCGCCATTGCTGTGTACGGCTGCACGCTTGGCAAACGAATTGTCGGAATCAAAGTTGTGAACCGAGTCGATGGTGGTCGCGTGTCGTGGAACTACTCGGCAGTGCGCGCATTGATTCCGACCGCAGTGCAACTAGTGCCCGTCATTGGACCAGGGTTGTCACTTGTTGTTTATGTACGCGCAGCATTTCACCCGTTGCGTCAAGGTTTGCACGATGCGGCCGCCGGCACCATCGTCGTGAAGCGCTAAAAGATCAATAAACGTTGATCAGGCGATAACAACGACAACGTCGCCAGAACCGACGGTGTCGCCAGCCTTGACTTTGATTTCGGTGACTTTGCCAGTCTTCTCAGCCAAAATTTGGTTTTCCATCTTCATGGCTTCAAGCACACACACTGCCTGACCCGATTCGACTTCTTGACCGACTTCAACAAGCACCTTGACGATGGTTCCTTGCATCGGCACGGTGACTTGGCCAGAACCTGCACCGCCACCTGCACCACTGCCGGCAGCGCGCTTTGGCTTCGCAGCCTTGGGTGCGCCGCTCGAAATCACTGCAGTCTGCTCGGGAACCCACATCGCAACATCGAAACGCTTGCCGTTGATTTCAACAGTGGTGTTGCGGCGCACGAGAGGTTCGGCGTCGTCACCCGACGAAGCAGGAGCGACATTTTCAATTCCGGAAAGATCGAGAACTTCTTCAACCCACTTCGTTGAATGCTTCATGGCTGCAAAGTCGGGGTGCTTCAAAATTGCCAAGTCGGCGGGAATGGTGGTGTGAACACCTTCGACAACCATCTCTTCAAGTGCACGAATGGTGCGGGCAATTGCGGTCGGGCGATCTTTGCCCCAGACGATGAGCTTGCCGACCAAGTTGTCGTAGTACTGGCTGATCTCGTCGCCACTTTCGTAGCCCGAGTCGAAGCGCACACCAAAACCATCGGAAGGAACAAGCTTGGTGATCTTGCCTGGTGACGGCAAGAACTTTCCGCCTGCGGGGTTCTCGGCGTTGATACGAATTTCAATACCGTGACCATTACGACGAGCAGTGACTTCTTCTTGCGTCATGGGCAACTTCTCGCCACCGGCAACGCGCAACTGCCATTCAACGAGATCGATACCCGTGATGACTTCTGAAACGGGGTGTTCAACTTGCAAACGAGTGTTCATTTCCAAGAAGAAGAATTCGCCATCTTGGTAGATGAATTCAACGGTCCCGGCATTGAAATAACCAACGGCGCGAGCAGCCAGAACAGCGGCCTCACCCATTGCTTCTTCAACACCTTCGCCCATGGCAATGGCGGGAGCTTCCTCAACGAGCTTTTGGTGACGACGCTGTGCTGAACAGTCGCGAGTCGAGACCCAGACGTAGTTGCCGTGCTGGTCGCCGACCAACTGCACTTCAACGTGGCGTGGCCAGGTGAGGTACTTCTCAACATAAATTTCATCGCGACCAAAGAAAGCCTTTGCTTCGCGCTGTGCGCTGTCCATCGCCTCTTGTACTGATTCGGCGTTTTGCACAACTTTCATGCCACGACCGCCACCGCCGAAGGCAGCCTTAATTGCGATGGGGTAACCAAAGTCGGCACCGAACTTCTTAATTTCATCAGCAGTTGTGACGAATTCGGTGGTGCCCGGAACGATGGGGCAACCGCCGCGCAACGCAGCCTTACGACTCGAAACTTTGTCACCCATTTCGCGAATTGCATCGCCTGGGGGCCCGATGAATGCCACGCCCATATTGGTGATGGCATCGGCGAAGTCGGCGTTCTCGCTGAAGAAGCCGTAACCGGGGTGCACGCCATCGGCGCCGCTCTTACGAATGGCATCAAGAATTGCCTCGGTGTTGAGGTAACTCTCGGCTGCGGTTTGGCCACCAAGCGCGTAGGCCTCATCGGCAAGACGCACGTGAAGCGCGTTGCGATCGAGTTCGGAATACACCGCCACGGTGGCGATTCCCATCTCTCGAGCGGCTCGGATCACGCGTACTGCGATCTCTCCGCGGTTGGCAATCAGGATCTTCGTTAGGGGTTTAGTCGACACAAGTGACAATGTTGGTCTGATGGACACCCCTTTCGCCACCTCAAACGACGAGAACTTGCCCGGAGAGGCAATTTTTGGCGAAAAAATCGGAAAATTTCCGGAATCTTGGCAGGTTCGGTGGTTGGCAACGACCGGAAGTACCAATGATGACCTCTTGGCGGCTGGGCGGCTGGGTACTGCTGGTGGCGTGGCTTTGGTGACCGACTATCAATCGGCGGGTCGGGGGCGCTTAGACCGAAAGTGGGTGGCTCCTGATGGGGCGAACCTGTTGGTGAGCCTGTTGTTGCGCGACGTGCCGCAATTTCCACATGCCCTCACCCATGCGGTGGCGTTGGCTGCAGCGGCAGCAAGCGAAACGGTTGTGGCATCGGCCGGAGGAAAAATCAAGGTTGATGTCAAATGGCCCAATGATTTGTTGGTCGATGGACAAAAACTTGCGGGAATTTTGTCGGTTGCCGGACCAGTCAAATCAATGATGACTGATGTTGAGTCGTATGTCGTACCTGAATTTGTCGTGGTCGGTCTCGGACTCAACGTTGGTTGGGCGCCTGAAGGTGCGGCTTGTTTGCAAGAGTTTGCAGCTGACGCGATTGAACGAGACGCTGTGTTGAAAGCACTTTTGGTTGCGTTGGATCGACTGCTTGATTTGTCGCCCGCTCAACTTCATGAGCGCTATCGAACCAAATTGTCAACGTTGCGACGGTCGGTGCGCGTTGAATTGCCGTCGGGTGAATTTGTGGAAGGGCGGGCGCTTGACGTTGAAGCCGACGGGCGACTCGTCGTGCTTGATTCATGCGGAGTGACCCAACGACTCGATGTGGGCGACATCGTCCACCTGCGTTCGTAATCAGTTGGCAGGTATGACAAGCCTGAGGGGTATCAGGCGAATAGTTTCTAAGGCATGTCTTCGCCGCGTCCTACTGCTCGACGCCGCCGCAAAATCCTTCCGCAGATCAACACCATCACCATCGGTGCGGTGTTCATTGCACTCACGGCGATCGGTCTGGTCATCGCGACGAAACAACAAGAATCAAACGTGACACGGGCCGATGAACTCGGCGGAATTCTCAACGACAAGGTCGGGCCGTTTGTGAACTACCTCATGGTGGGCAGTGATACCCGCGAAACATCCGACCCCAATAGTCCTGACTATGGCGGTATCGGAAGCACTAACGAGACTGGTGGGCGTCGTTCAGACACGGTGATGATTTTGCATGTCGACAACAAATTGGGGACAGCATCAATCATGTCGGTGCCCCGCGACTTATGGATTGACATTCCGGGATACGGAAAAGATCGTTTGAATTCGGCATATTCGTATGGCGCCGATGTTCTAGTCAACACAATTCAAGGAAGTCTTGGGATTCCACTCAATCACTACATCGAAGTTGATTTCGCATCGTTTAAGAACATCGTTAACGCTTTGGGTGGTGTCGATATTTGTTTTGAATACCCTACGCGTGATATCAACACTGGGTTGAATGTGCCTGCTCCGGGTTGTTACACACTTGATCAATATCAATCGCTGGCGTATGCACGAAGCCGTTATTACGAAGTATTTCGTGATGGATCATGGGTCATTGACGGACGAGCCGACCTCGGTCGAATCGAACGCCAGCAGATTTTTTTGCAGGCTGCAATTTCAAAAGCTATTGGGCAAACGACCGCTAACCCGATGCGCACGAGCGATCTCATTAATGCCGCCGTCAATTCGCTGACCGTTGATCCAAATTTGAACTTGATTGACACCGCCGACTACCTCAAGCCACTCGCCTCGGGCGGGGTGCAGCGGTATTCGTTGTCGGTTGTTCCAGAAATGATTGATGAGAAGGATGTTCTGGTGTTGGGTGCTGCTGCGGGCGCGGTTTTGGCTTATTTCGCAGGCACCGCCGGACCTCCGCCCGTCGGGTGAACTGCAAGACCGCCTGCGAGGCGAAGGCAGATGGCAGAATAGAGACACGGTCGAACCCGGCCAGATTGATCCCACGAGGTTTGTTGACATGAAAGCCCTCATTTTGGCTGGTGGCGCTGGCACCCGATTGCGACCCATCACCCACACCAGTGCCAAGCAGTTGGTTCCAGTTGCCAACAAGCCAATTTTGTTTTACGGCATTGAAGCCATGGTCTCAGCCGGTATCACCGAAATCGGTGTGATCGTTGGTGACACTCGCGCCGAAGTAATGGGCGCACTCGGCGACGGCAGCCAATGGGGCGCCAAGATCACGTTCATTCCTCAAGACGAACCGTTGGGTCTCGCTCACTGCGTATTGATCGCAGCCGACTTCTTGGGTGATGACGACTTTGTGATGTACCTCGGCGACAACTTGCTTGAACAAGATCTTGCTGCTTTCGTTCATGCATTTGAATCGGCGCGTCTCAGCAGTGAACCGCCAACTGCGCAAATTCTTTTGAAGAAGGTTCCCGACCCGCACCGCTTCGGCATTGCCGAACTCGATGCTGCCGGCAACGTCATTCGCTTGGTAGAAAAACCAGCCGACCCGCCAACCGATCTTGCACTCGTGGGCGTCTATTTGTTTGATCGCACGATTAATGATGCAGTGCGCGCCATTGCTCCGTCACCTCGCGGAGAATTAGAAATTACTGATGCGATTCAGTGGCTCGTTGATCAGGGCAAGATCGTTCGCCAAGAGTTGCTGACTGGTTGGTGGATTGACACCGGCAAGTTGACACCGCTGCTTGAGGCAAATCGTCTGTTGCTTGAAGTGATTGAACCGCGAGTAGATGGTGATGTTGATGAAGCATCATCGCTTGATGGACGAGTTGTCATTGAGGAAGGCGCAGTTATTCGCAATTCAACTCTGCGCGGACCACTAGTGATTGGCAAAGAAGCGCGAATTATTGACAGTTTCATCGGACCGTTCACAGCAATTGGTAACGGTTGTGAAGTGGTGAATAGTGAAGTTGAACACTCGGTCATCATGGAACGTAGCCGCATCATTGACATCACGCGCCTTGAAGACAGTTTGATCGGACGTGAAGCCGAAGTGATTCGTTCGCAAAAACGTCCTCGCGCGTTGCGCTTAATGATTGGCGATCACTGCCAGATTGATACGGAGTAAACACATGCCCAAAGTGACAGCTAGCGACAAGATTGATGGTGTTTGGATCGTTGAACCAACGCTTCACGGAGACCAGCGTGGGCTTTTCATTGAGACCTACCGCCGCGAGTGGTTTCCGAACGGCCGTGAAATGATTCAGGGCAACCGTTCCAACAAACAAGCCGGTGCGTTAGTGGGATTGCACTATCACATGCATCAATCTGATTATTGGTACACACCAGTTGGCACGATTCGCGTGGTCTTACATGACCTACGCGAAGGCGGACCAACCGACGGTGCCACGCAGACATTAGAAATCAGTGGCGAAAACCATGTGGGCGTTTACATTCCACCCGGGGTCGCTCACGGATTCTCGGCACTCACCGATGTTGTGATGACGTATCTCGTTGATGGCTACTACAACCCAGCAGATGAGTTGGGTGTTGCGTGGAACGACCCCGTGATTGGTGCCGATTGGGGAGTTGCCGACCCGATCATGAGCGAACGAGACCGTACGAATCCGATGCGTGCCGACTTGCCTGCAGGACGCCGCCCCTACTGGCCCATGAGGACCTGAGATGAAACTGTTTGTAACTGGAGCTGCCGGATTTATTGGTTCAAACTATGTGCGTTGGCTGTTGGCTAATAGTGACGACACCGTCACCATTTACGACAAGCTCACGTACGCCGGCAACATGGAAAGTATCAATGACCTCATTGATGACAAGCGTTGCACATTTGTGCAAGGCGATATTTGTGATGCCGATGCAGTTCTGGCGGCGATGAAGGGTCACGAAGGTGTCGTGCACTTTGCTGCCGAAAGCCATGTTGATCGTTCCATTGTTGACCCGTACGCGTTTGTGCGAACGAATGCTTACGGCACAAATGTGATGTGCGATGTTGCGCGACAAGTTGAAGTGCAGCGTTTCTTGCATATTTCAACCGACGAGGTCTACGGCAGCATCGACGAAGGCTCGTTTGCTGAAACAGATATCTTGTGCCCACGTTCGCCGTATTCGGCCTCGAAAGCATCAAGTGATTTGATTGCACTGTCGTATGTGACGACCCACGGATTGCCAGTAGTGGTGACTCGTTGCTCAAACAACTTTGGCCCGTATCAATTCCCCGAAAAGTTGATTCCGTTGTTCACAACGAACTTGCTTGATGGCAAGAAAGTTCCGTTGTACGGCGATGGTGGCAACGTGCGCGACTGGATTCATGTCGAAGACCACAACATTGCCGCTCATCTAGTGCTGCAAAAAGGTGAAGTCGGCCAGGTGTACAACATCGGTGCGCACAACGAAATCACGAACCGTGACATCACCTATCGCTTGCTCGAGTTGTGTGGACGTGATGAAAGTTCAATCACGCCAGTTGCCGATCGTCTGGGTCATGATCGTCGTTACTCGGTGTATATCGACAAGGTGTCGGCACTCGGCTGGAAACTCAGTCGCACCTTTGAAGACTCGCTTGCCGAGACTGTTGAGTGGTATCGCAACAACCGTGCTTGGTGGGAACCGCTCAAAGCCCGCACTGGTCTGTGATTAACTCGTAGTTATGAAAATTCTCGTTACTGGAGCCAACGGTCAACTCGGTCAAGACTTGATGCGAGTGATTGTTGCTGCTGGCGACGAAGCAGTCGGAATCGATATCGATACTGTTGACATCACCAGTCGCGAGGCTGTTCACGAAGCCTTAGCAACGATTTATCCAGACGCGGTGATTAACTGTGCTGCATTCACGGCTGTTGATGCGTGTGAAGACAACGCCGATACCGCAATGTTGGTCAACGGAACCGCGGTGCGTTGGGTGACCGAGGCCAGTGATGCAGTTGGCGCACACCTGGTGCATATCAGTACTGACTATGTTTTCGACGGTACAAAAATCGGGCCGTATGTCGAAACCGATACTCCCAATCCGCAAAGTATGTACGGAAGCACGAAACTTGCGGGCGAACACGAGGCACTGGCCAATGGATCGGGTGTTGCAGTCGTTCGCACATCGTGGGTGTGTGGCTTTTATGGCAACAACATGGTCAAGACGGTGCACAAGTTGGCGCAAGAACGTGATTCGTTGTCGTTTGTGAGCGATCAGATTGGCCATCCCACGTTTACATCTGATCTCGCTCCGTTGTTGCATCGTCTTGCGGTTGATCGTCGTGACGGAATCTTCCACGGCACCAATCAGGGTGCAGTGAGTTGGCACGAATTTGTCCAAGAGATTGTGCGCTTGATGGGCAAGGATCCAGGCATGGTGCATCCGATCACCACTGCTGAATTGCTGCCACCGCGTCCGGCGAAACGTCCTGCTAACAGCGTGCTTGACAACAAGGCATTGCGTGATGCTGGTTACGCGCCAACTCGCGATTTCCGTGAGCCATTGGCCGAATTGTTGCGACTTCTCTAGAAGTTGGGCGCGAGTTGGGCGTCAAAAGTGTCAGATTTGGCATGTTTGCGCGCCCAAGTGGTTAGGGCTCGAAGGTGATGGGGTCGCCGGGAGAGACGTTGCCACGTTCAACCACGGTTGCGTACACACGACAACTTGCGGTCTTGTTCTCAAGATCGCGGTCGTGGTGAATGCGATTGAAATCTCGGTCAACAAACAATTCCGCCAACTGTTTACACGGTACGGCATACGACGAAATATCGCACAGTACTTCACCAATTCGCATGCGGGTTCCGGGTCGAACATCATTCCAACTGATTCCGCTCACCGTAATGTTTTCGCCGGCCGAACCCGGAACAACACGATGTCCCTCAGAACGCAACGTTTCCATCACTTCAGCCGACCACAGGGACAGTGCCTGAAAGGGACGACCATGATGTTTGCGGGTGGCTTGCCGATCACCTTCAACGCCTTTCCATCCGATGTATGCATGGTCAATTGATTTCTTGGGTACTCCACCTTGTGAAGAGTTGAGTTGTACGAGAGTTCCTGTTTGTGGTGATGGGATGTGCCCAAGCGCTCTAAGGGTTGGTGTTGCCCCCGACAGGGCGGCCCACACGGTTGGCAGTAGCGACGTGATCTCTGAATCGGTCATTTGGTCGACGGTCGTACCTTCGAGCAGTTGGTTCACGTACGCCAGCAGATGATCAATGGCTCCGTTGCGTCCCTCGGACATGTGCGCCAATATCTTCGGCGCGGCCAGCAAAGTATTTCGGGCATCTTCACGGGTGAATTCATACGGACCAACGATGAACATCTCGACACTCTAGGCTCGCTCTATGGCCGAAATAATGTTTGACGGAAAGCCTTTGCGATTGACCGAGTGGACCAGTTGTGGTGGATGCGCCGCCAAGTGGGGCAAAGACTTACTTGCCGGCCTAGTGAACGAACTTCCAGCATCAGTTGATCCGTCACTTTTGATTGGACTTGCTCCCTTCGACGATGCGGCCGTGTACAAAGTCAGCGACGACATCGCGCTGGTGAGCACGACCGACTTTTTCCCGCCGCTTGTTGATGATCCATCTGACTTCGGGGCAATCGCTGCCGCCAATGCGTGCAGTGATGTGTATGCGATGGGTGGAAAAGTGTTGATGGCTGTGAACGTTGCAGCCTTCCCCGAAAACTTTCCGCGTGAAGCGATCGTCGCGATTTTTGCCGCGGCATCAGATGTGATGGCTCAAGCGGGCGGATCAGTTGCGGGCGGTCACACCATTCGTAACCCTGAACCAATTTTTGGATTGGCGGTTCAAGGCATTGTGCATCCCGATCGCGTCTTCACTAAGGGTGGAGCGCGCGAAGGTGACGTGTTGCTCCTGTCGAAACCGCTCGGCACCGGGATTGCACTTGCTGGTGGATCTGATTCAGACAAGACCGCCGCTATTGCTGGTATGCGTCGATTGAATCGTGACGCCAGCGAACGTTTACAAGCAAGTTGTGGTGTTCATGCAGTCACCGACGTGACGGGATTTGCGCTTGCTGGTCACGGCTGGGAAATGGCCGAGCGATCTGGATGCACGTTTGAAATTGATACTGCGAAGTTGCCGGTGTATCCAGGCGTTCTTGAAGCAGCGCAACGCGGTGTACGAACTGGGGGAGATGCGCGAAATCGCACTGCGGTTGGAACTCGCGTGACATTGGCCGATGGTGTTGATGTTGCCTATGACATCGTGGCTTTTGATCCGCAGACATCTGGTGGATTGCTTGCGGCGGTTGAACAATCAGCAGTTGCTGATTTAACTGCACCAGGTTCACCATTTGTTGTGATCGGCAACGTTGTCGCTGGAACTCCAGGATTGCGGTTGGTCTGATGGCATCTCGGGTGTCGGCAAAAGTGCCGACTCGAGATCTTGAGCAATCGTTACATGATGCGGGTCATCGCATCATCGTTGGTGTCGACGAAGTGGGTAAGGGTGCGTGGGCTGGACCACTTGCCGTTGGAATGGCGATTCTTCCGTTGACTGGCGACCTTGCTGGTGTGCGCGACTCCAAATCAATCACTGAAAAATCACGTGAGGCCATGTTTGACACCGTTGCATCGTGGTGCACTTCATGGTCGGTGGGTTACGCATCACATCTTGAATGCGATGAATTAGGAATGGCCGATGCGCAACGTTTGGCGATGCAACGGGCTCTCGCACAACTTTCAGTTGTTCCTGATGCCGCAGTGGTCGATGGCAGTTGGGATTTTGTGACACCACTGATTCCGAAAGTGGTGATGCAGGTCAAAGGCGACACTTCAGTGCTGTCAATTGCTGCAGCATCGATTTTGGCCAAGGTGACTCGCGATCGATTGATGCGAGAACTCGCGATTGATTACCCGTTGTGGAGCCTTGACACCAACAAGGGGTATCCGTGTCACTGGCACCGCACCGCGTTGCAGGGCTACGGTCCGTCGGTAATTCATCGCCGGAGCTGGGCTTTTATGGACAACTTCGTGCCGTGGCCCGGAACTCCGCGCATCGAGCGCAACGCTTCGCCGACTTTGTTTTAGTTTTTACTTCTTGAGGTCTTTGAAAGCACTCTTGCTGTCGATGCCCGGATCTTTGGGCATACCTAAAACTCGTTCGGCAACGATGTTGCGCATGACTTCGTCAGAGCCGCCGGCGATGCGACCGCCAGGTGTACCAAGAATCAATTGATTCCAGGCATATGTGCCCCATTCGCCACTGTCGGCAATGAGTTTTGGTCCGAGCACCATTGAAACGAAATCTCCGAGGCGCATCATGTTCGCAGTACCGGCCAGTTTGGCCATGCTCATTTCGGGTCCGGGCATCTGGCCCGACTTGATCTTGTCCATGGCGCGCTGGTTGTTGTAACCGGCGACCTTGTTGTGAATGATGATCTTGGCGAGTTCGTCTCGTACGACGGGGTCTTTGTCAAGTTCGTAGAACTTGACCATCTCGATGACGCGCGTGAAAAAGCCTCCGCCTCCACCACCGGCGCCGATTGCAGCGCGTTCGTTCATGAGAGTTGTTAACGCAACGTTCCAACCGTTGTTGACATCGCCGAGTCGATGATCGTCACGAACACGAACTTCGGTGAAGAACACTTCATTGAAACTTGCTCCACCAGTCATCTGGCGCAATGGGCGAATTTCTACACCTGGCGCATGCATGTCAACAATGAAGCCAGTGAGTCCTTTGTGCTTGGGCATATCAAAATCGGTACGAGCAATGATTTCGCCGATGTCGCTGTAGTGCGCTCCACTCGTCCACACTTTTTGACCAGTGATGATCCATTCATCTCCATCGCGTTCAGCCTTCGTGCTCAAGTTTGCCAGGTCACTACCAGCACCTGGTTCACTGAATAACTGACAGCCAACGATGTCGCCGCGATACATCTTGTGAACGTATAGGTCACGAGCAATATCTGAACCATGGTCAACGATGGTGGGTGCCACCATGCCGAGTCCGATGGTGAAGCAACTCTGGCTCGGGATTTCGTACTTTGATTCAAGTGCGTCGTAAGCCCGTGAGTAGGCAACCGGCAAACCACGGCCACCGTATTGTGCTGGGCCAAAGATGTAACCAAAGCCTGCGTCAAACTTCTTGCGGCGCCAAGCGCACGCTTCAGCGACATCGAGCTTTTCTGACTGGCGATCTTTTTCTTCGAACATCGCGACCTTGTCGGCCCCCTCGCCCCAGACGAATTTCTTTTCAGCCTCTTTACGTGGGGCATTGGCCTCTAAAAAGGCGAGGGCATCAGCCTGAAATTGCTCGAGAGTGGGTTGAGACATGTTCGGGTGCTCCTGTGTGACAAGTGAAATGGTTGACGAAAATAGAGACAGTGCTGTGACCGTACCGCGTGCGAACTAAGGTTGCCATATGGGTCAGCCTGTTGTCGTCGTTGAAAAGCAAAGTCGTCGCCCCGGAGTTGTCTGGTTTGAGGCCAATCGCAGTTTGTCGGGTATGGGTCACGAGAGTTTCTTGTCATCCGACACCAATGCGCACGCTGTTTCGTCCATCACCCCGTCGGCTGAATTAGCCCGACGCCTCTTCGCCACCGGTCGTGTGACTGGCGTTCACGTGTACCAAAACATGATCACTGTCGATCTCGCAAAGGGCTTTGACTCTGAGGGTTTGCAGGACATTGTGCGCGATTTGTATCAATACTGGAAGCCAGGCATGGTTCCGCCAGCATTTGAAGACTTGGTGGCCGCTGAAGAAGCGCCGGCCGCAAGCAGTGCGCCTTCTGAAGGCGGAGTGGTGATTGACAGCCGTGTGCCAGCACATCTGATTGAACGCAGCCGAGCGGCTCGCGCTCGGTTAACAGGCCAGTAACAGGCCAGTAACAGGTCATGAATCGGTCCTGAATAGGGCCAAAAGTCCTTTTGGTCGGCGACTTATTTGTCATCGCACAATCTCTCATGCACTGGGAGGTGCACTTAGCCTGTTGCTGTGGAGACAAATGTACTGACGCTTGACGAGGTTAAAGAGGTCCTCGGCGTGAGTTACATGACGGTCTACCGCTATGTGAAGAGCCGCCGTTTAGAGGGCTATCAGGTTGGTGGAGTGTGGCACGTGTCGCAAGAAGCGCTGCGGCAGTTCCAAGAAGAAAAGAATCAGCCCAAGAAATGCACGACCACCTCGGGCGATGCGCGTCGTACGACGAACTATGCCGAAGAACTTGAACGGTGTTTGATCGCCGGAGATTCGAGCGGATCATTAGAGGTTGTCAAGCGAGCCGTTGATGCAGGCGCTGATGTTGAGCGGGTGTACCTCGAAGTTCTGTCTCCGGCCATGGCGTCAATTGGTGCATCGTGGGCGGCTGGTGAAATTGATATTGCGATTGAGCATCAGGCCAGCGCGATTGTGACTCGTTTGGTCGGTCAACTGAGTCCACGACCACGAGGTCGCCGACGCGGCCAGGTGTTGATTGGCGGCCCAACTGGCGAGCGCCACGCATTGGCTTTGGCGATGTTGGGTGACTTGTTGCGTCTGCAGGGATGGGAAGTGCTCGACCTGGGCGGGGACACTCCGGCGCAATCATTCGTGCACGCCGCCAGCAAAATGACCGACTTAGTGGCCGTGGGCGTGAGCGTGACGTCAGTTGAGTCTGAAGCTTCAGCGGCAGCCACCTTGACCTCTCTGCGGGCGGCAATTGGCCCAGATGTGCCGGTGGTCCTAGGCGGAGGTGCAATTCGGGACGAGAAGCACGCTCGTGACCTGGGGGCCGACTATTTCGCGATGGGCGCTCGAGGTTTCATCGAGTTCCTCAATCACCGCAAGAAAAAATCCGCCTGAAACTTACGAACACCTGTTCGCTAGAGTCGGAGGCATGTCGTCGGTTCGTGTTTCATCTCTCTCGCCATCGCTGTCGGGTCCCCTGTCTGAAATGGCCCTGTCTGAAATGGCTCTGTCTGAAATGACGCTGGCGCGCGAGCGCTTATTACCTGTTCATCAAACTCTCGCTCCACTTTTTGGGCTGAACGCTGACGACCCCACTCCATTGGCATTGACTCGTGGGCACACCGTGGCGTGTGTGGGTTCGGCGGCAATGTCGTGTGCTTTGGCGGTTTTGGTGGCTCCGACCCGAGCGGGTTCGTGGGCCGGTGTTGTGGGCTTGCCGAGTTGTGGAGTGCAAGCCGCTGCCGATTTAGGTGTTGCACTTGAGCGAACGGTTTTTGTTGCCGACCCAACAGGTGGTTCGCGAACCTCTGGACAACAAGGCGATGCAGCAGCGGCGTTATCGGCTCTGGTTGACGGAGTTGATGTGCTGTTACTCGGGCAACGCGTTGTGAGTTCATTATCGACATCGTTATTGCGCCGTTTGCAAACTCGAGTGCAATCGCGCGGCGGTGTTTTGGTTGTTGTGGGCGAAGCAAAGTCTTTGGCGAGTTCATTGTCGGCTGATGTGCGACTTACTGCGACAACTCAACAATGGCAAGGTGTTGGTTTGGGTTACGGCCATCTGCAACGACGTCAAGTGTTGTTGCAACTTGATGGTCGCCGAAGGGCCCGCACAACTGAACAACAGGTGTGGTTGCCCGATCATCAGGGGCAATTGAGTCCGGTTGAAAAAGCAGCAGAAAACACTGGTGTGGTTATTCCGTTACGTCGCGTTGGTTAATCGATGGCCGCTATTCAGCCACCGCGTTGCGCGGTTCTGCACACTCCAGCGTGGTCAATTGCTGCAGCAATCTTGCATGAGCCCGAAACTTTTCACGTCGCGCAACCACTTGCGGTTTTTCACGCACAGCGAGTTTTGTCCTGTTCACCTTTGGCTTGGCGTGAAGGAGTTCGTCCCGGGCAGCGACGACGGCAAGCACAAGGCGCATGTCCGCATTTAGTCATCGTCCCGTTTAACGCTGATCGTGATGCGCGTATGTACGAACCGCTCGTGCAATCGATAGGAACTCTGGTTCCGCTCATCGACGTAGAAAATCCAGGGTCATTGTTGTTGGCCACACGCGGACCATCGCGTTATGTCGGTGGTGACGATGCTTTGGCAGTGCGCCTACTTACATTGGCGCGCGAAGGTTTGTCTCATGCCAATCAGGGTCTGAATGTTGATGAGGTCATCGCAGCAGGCGGAGGTTTGGGTGTTGGTATTGCTGATGGTCGTATCGCTGCAACATTGGCCGCGCGTTCATCATCGCGTCGAGGTGAACCAGTAGTTATTCAGCCTGGACACGAAGCAACTGCAACATTCTTGGCGCCGTATGCGGTGAAAGTTTTAACTGCAGTTGCCGGATGTTCGCCAGACTTAGTTGATCTTCTGGAACGACTTGGTTTGCGACAACTTGGTGATATTGCTCGTTTGTCGGTGACCGATCTGGTGGGGCGTTTCGGTGCGATCGGAGAAACTCTGCATCGATTGGCGAACGGCACCGACGACACGCCACCATCAACGATTCCGCCGCCACCTGATCTAACAATGTCTCGAGTCTTTGACGATCCGTTGTTGCAACTTGACATGTTGGTCTTTGCGGCCAAAGCACTCACCGATGAATTAGGTGCCTACTTCCACGAACGTGGGCAAGTATGTACGCGCGTGCAAGTTGAAGCCGAGAGTGAACACGGTGAAAGTTCGCAACGCGTGTGGTATCGGGCCGAAGGAATGCGTTCGGCCACATTGCTTGATCGCGTGCGTTGGCAACTTGATGGTTGGATCAACGGCACCGAACCACCAACGGCTGGTGTCACTTTGTTGCGAGTCACGCCCATTGATATTCGTTCTGATGCGGGCACACAAGTTGGTTTTTGGGGTGGTCGATCAGAAGCCGATGACAATGCAACACGGGCGATTACGCGGGTCATTGGTTTGCTAGGACCACAGAGCGTCACAGTTGCGTCGTGGAGGGGTGGACGCGACCCGCGTGAGGTGTACGAGATGGTGTGTTTCGCTGATATTGGCAGTGCCGATTCTGGAGGTGTCGGGCAGCAACTTGTTTTGCGCCCTGATGATGATGCTGACGCCGCAGAATGGCCTGGTTCGTTACCTGCACCTGCACCAGCAGTTGTGCATCACGATCCATTACTTGTTGAAGTAACCGATGTCCATGGTCGGGTGGTGGCTGTGAATGGACGCGGACTGGTGAGTGCTACGCCAACAACTTTGTTGCAACATGGTCAGTCGTATCGCATTGTGGCGTGGGCCGGGCCGTGGCCAGTCGATGAGCGTTGGTGGGATCAACGCGCTCGTCGGGCTGCCCGATTCCAGTTGGTCATCGAACAGTCCGACGGGCAGTGTGCGTATCTTGCTGAAGTAGCGGCCGGTCAATGGTGGCTGACCGCCGAGTATGCCTAATCAGGAATTACTTGACGCAGTTTGAGATTCAAGCGAACGTGACGATGCAAGATCATGCTTCGCTAGTTGCAAAAGGTCATCAGCAAGACGGAAACCGATGCCACGTACCGTGTGCAAGAAACGCAACTCTGGTGCTCGCTCGGTCAATTTGCGACGCAAGTTTGATAAGTGAACGTCAACAACATGAGTGTCGCCGACCCAGTGCGGGCCCCAAACACTTTCGAGCAATTCAACACGGCTGCACACTTCAAGTGGGCGCAAACACAATTGTGAGAACAGATCGAACTCAAGGCGAGTTGCGGCGATGGGGTAGCGGTTGACGCGAATCTCGCGCCGGCCAAGATCAATATCAAGCGGACCGAAATACAGGTTCTTGGGTTGACCATCACTGACAATTGCGTGAGCAAACTGACGTGAGCGACGCATCAATGCTTGGCACCGTACGGCAACTTCATCGGGGGAAACTTCGATGGGTAAAGCGTGGTCGGCGCCATTGCGCAGCACGGTGATGCGTTGGTCATCAGAGTTGGCGCCAACAACGATGATGTAGATCTCGGGGCAACGGCGTACCTGAGTCATGAGATTGTTGGGAAGCGGGTAAGCATCGCGAGCGTCAACCACGATCAGGTCGGGGGCAAATGAGCGAAGCATGACTTCGGCGGCCGTGTGATCGTTGGTTGAGCGCACGACATAGCCGATGCGCTGAAGGGCGGCTTCGACCGAACGACGGTCGGAGTTGTGGATCAAAGTCACCAAAGCTCGAGGGGTTGATTCGCCCTCGGGGTGTTGTTCAACACCGCCGGCCACGGTAGGACGGAGTCTTGATTCGGTTGATCCGGGGAAGTGGGTCTCTATAAGTGTCATGACAGTTATCGCCTTTATCGGTAGGGAGTGCTCGGAACTTGAGCACTATTTGTTGTCATGGGTAGTGAGTATTTAGAAGACGACACGTTGCACTTTTCTTGAAGGTTTGTTTGTCATGGCCCAAACTTTCTGATGAGGGCCAGATAATTTGGTGATTCGTCGGTAATTCAGGTTCGTTGACCAGTCGATTGATGGTTGACTAGAGATGTTTTCAACGCTCGGAATCACCATGAACACTTCACCGAATCACGAACCATCAGAACTTCAGCCCGAGACTTTGGCGATCAGTGCGGGTCGCCCCGACGATCAGATCTCGATGGCTCCCGTCATGTTCGCGTCGACGACGTACGAGATGAGTTCGCTCGAAGAGGGTCGCAAGATGGCGCACTCAACCAAAGCGGGAAAGTTCTATGGCCGCCACGGCAATCCAACTGTGCAGGCGTTTGAAAGTGCAGTCGCCGAACTTGAAGGTGCTGAAGCGGCGCGGGCCTATGCGTCAGGTATGGGCGCAATCGCTGGTGTCATTCTTGGTTTGTGTTCAAAGGGTGATCACATCGTTGCGCAGAAGCAGTTGTATGGCGGCACGATGCAGTTGCTCGCTGGTGTGTGTCCGCGATTTGGTATTGATGTCACGTTTGTTGACGGCACGAAGCTCGGTGCATTTGCTGAAGCGGTGATTCCTGGTCGCACGATGATGGTGTTTGCTGAAACGCCAGCGAATCCGTTGCTTGACATCGTTGATCTTGATGACTTGGGTTCAATCAAAGGCCCAATAACTGTTGTGGATTCAACGTTGTCAACACCACTTGGCTCGCGTCCACTTGATCACGGTGTCAATTTGGTTTTGCACTCAGCAACTAAGGCGATGGCGGGTCATAACGATGCAACTCTTGGTGTTGTTGCGGGTGAACGTGATCTCATTGAAGCGTTGTGGGGCTTTGCGGTTTTGCAAGGTGCATGTGCTTCACCGTTTGATGCATTGAATGGTTTACGTGGTTTGCGCACACTGGGTCCGCGCTTGCGTCAACAAGGTGCGAACGCTGTTGCAATCGGTCGTGCCCTTGAAGCACTCCCAGCCGTTCTCTCGGTGCGTCATCCGGGACTTGAGTCGCATCCGCAGTTTGAATTGGCTTCACGTCAGTACCGCATGCACGGCGGCGTGTTGTCATTTGAATTGTCAGGTGGCCTAGATGCGGGTGCCAAGTTCGTGCGATCGGTGAAGTTGTGTCATGCCGCAACATC
>CALEHE010000202.1 GCA_937876415.1 uncultured Actinomycetes bacterium | reverse complement strand
ACGTCAGTTGCACGACAAATTGCGTCGATCAACGAGTGACGGCATCCATACAAGTTGTCAAACTTTGACTTGGTGACGGAGTCATTCACGTTGATCGCGGGGAACAACAACTCGTTGCGCTCAGCCATCTTGTACAAGCGCATCACACCGGTGGTCGTTTCTTCAGTGACACCCTTAACGCTGGCGGCCATACGAGTCCACTTAGTCGGATCGGTCTTCAGACCACGCTGCAAGAGACCAAGCACGATTGCTAGTTCGGCATTAGACGCGGTTGTGGGATCGGGAACTTCGCCCGACTTTTCGTACTCAACACCCTTATGCAACAACAAGGTGGCGTCGCCACCGTCGTCAAGAATCATGTTCGGGCCGTCGCCATCAGGCCACGTCATCATCTGTTCGGTGCACCACCAGTACTCTTCAAGCGTCTCGCCCTTCCAAGCGAACACTGGCACACCTGATGGGTTGTCAACAGTTCCGTTCGGGCCAACAGCAATTGCTGCTGCGGCATGATCTTGCGTTGAGAAAATATTGCACGATGCCCAACGAACTTCGGCGCCGAGTTCAACCAAAGTTTCAATCAGCACAGCAGTCTGAATCGTCATGTGCAGTGAACCTGAGATTCGCGCACCCTTCAGTGGCTTCGTGACGCCATATTCTTTGCGCAAAGCGCGCAGGCCGGGCATTTCGTGTTCGGCTAGGTGGATTTCTTTGCGGCCAAATGGGGCCATCGATATATCGGCGACGCGAAAGTCTTTGCGATCAGCAAAAGAGGTGGACATGGGTGGGCTCCTTATGAGGTCATTGGCATGATGTGCATTACACGGGGTTGCGCAAACAACGATGTCGACCAAGGGTCGCATCTTGTCTTGCACTATCCCGGGCCGGGGCCTGCTGGCACCGATCTGTCAGCCCGATGTCACGAGTGTAGACCGCGCAAAGTCAGCCATTGTGACACTGTCGCCAATGACACGCCCAGATTCAGCGTCCGGTGGTCTTGACTCCGCCAGCAGCAATCTTGGCCATGATGCGCTCATGTTCGCCCGATGAAACAACTTCAGACTCGTCAACCAACATCACTGCGATGCCTTCACGGATGCTGTAACGCCGCTGTAAACGCGGGTTATACAAGGCATCCTCATCATCAAGCATGTACAAAACGCCTTTATCGACAGGGCACGCTAAGACATTTGCTAGTTCTGGATCGATGGGCATGGGAACTCCTTGTTTCAGACTGAGGTTATTGCCGCAAGTAACTCGGCCACACGATTGTCACATTCGTCGCGATCGGGCGCTTCAAGGTTGAGGCGTAACAACGGTTCGGTATTCGAAGGCCGAAGGTTGAACCACCATGGACCGCAATCAACCGTGAGACCGTCAAGTCGATCTTGCGGGAATGAACCGAACTTCTTTGAGACTGATTCGATCACCGTTGATGGATCGTCTACTTGAGTGTTGATTTCACCACTTGATGAATAACGCTCATATGAACGCCGAATCTCGCTCAACGGTTCTCCGACTCTGCTGATCTCTTCAAGCATCAACATCGTGGCGATGAGCCCGCTGTCGGCACGGTAGTTGTCTTTGAAGTAGTAGTGCGCTGAATGTTCGCCGCCAAAGACAGCTCCGGTTTCGACCATCATTTGTTTGATAAATGAATGTCCCACCTTGGTTCGCACAGGTACTCCGCCGTGTTCACGAATGACCTCGGGGACGGCACGGCTACAGATGAGGTTATGCAAAATCGTTGCCCCTGGGCTCTTGCGCAAAATGCTCGTCGCCAATATTCCGGTTGTTGTTGAGCCCGAAAGTCCACGGCCAAGTTCGTCCGTCACAAACACTCGATCAGCGTCGCCGTCAAAAGCAAGACCAATGTCGAATCCGCCTGATGCAACGCGGGCCTGCAAGTCGCGTTGATTCGCAGCCTGCAAAGGATCGGCCGGATGGTTAGGGAAGGTGCCGTCGAGTTCGCCATACATCACTTCAAGTTCAAGACGGGGCAGGCGCTCAAATACCGCTGGCACAACAAGTCCGCCCATTCCATTAGCCGTGTCGGCGACGACGCGCATCGGACGAATTGAAGCGGGATCAATAAATGACACCACATGATCAACAAATGCTGACAATAAATCACGTTCAGTTGTTCGACCAGCGCGAGCAGCTTTAACCGGAACATGGCCGTCCAGAATTTTCTGGGCGATGTCTTTCACTTCAGCGAGCCCGGTGTCAACGCCAACGGGACGAGCGCCCGATAAACACAACTTGATGCCGTTGTATTGAGCGGGGTTATGTGAAGCCGTGAACATGGCGCCAGGCGCATCCAGTTTCCCAGCGGCGAAATACAACAAATCGGTTGACGCCAAACCGATGTCAATGACATCAACACCTTGTTCCATCAATCCCTGCGCAAATGCCGCCACCAATTCGGGTCCAGTCGGACGCATATCGCGCGCCACCATGGCGACGCCAGTCTTGGTGAACTGCGCAAACCCGACGCCCAAGGCATAGGCCACGTCAGCGTCAAACTGATCTGGGACAGTTCCGCGGATGTCGTAAGCCTTGACGATCTGATCAAGTGAAAAGTTGGTTGACATGACCGACTGAACCCTATCGCTGACAGTTCAGCCCTTGCAGGGATTTAACGATTTCCCCTGATCAGAGGTCCGTTTTGAGCAATTCAGGACGGCGATCTCGGCGCCACATGACAACGAGCGCCACCAGCCCTGCAATCGTCAGCAAATAGGCAAAGCGATCAACAAAGCTGGCTTTGAAATGCAACGAAACATTTTGTGAAGTTGGCACGACAACCATCATGTTTGGCGCGACTCGATACGGACCTTCAGCCCCTGTGACTTGCCAATTCGGAAAATAACTCACCCGAATCAAAACCGGAACGCCCACTTTGTCAACCGAGAACGAAACTGTGTCGTCACCGATCTCGACGTTGGACACCACCGCTGGATCAACTTTGGAGGGCACGATTTGTTGCACTGGTCTGACCACATCAACCTTGCGCGAATCAGCGCCTGGTTCACCTTCGCGTACTGCCATGTCGATCGCGACATCGATTCGCTGCCAGCTTTCAGGACCATCTGCGACTGGCAATGCATCCCATTCAGTTCGGTTCTGCAACCAACTACTGCCAAGTTCGAGCCAACGTTCACGCAAGTCACCCGAACGTTCGTTGACGACGACAGGCAACGTGTCAAGAGGGATAACTATCTCGGCATTGTCAACCGAATAAATATGCCAAGGACCACTTGTTTCAAGTAACGACAGTCCGCCGCCATTGGCTGCAACTTCGTCGGCCTTCGCAATTGCCTCTGGGGTCACCGCCATGTAGTAGTTGATTCCGAGTTCTTGCAAATATGAAACTCCAATGGCGGCATCGTTATTGATGTACCGCAACTCACGGACCGGATTGGAGGATTGCTTTGACATCGCACCCGCGGCCAAAAAGTGATACGGGGTTGTCCCGGCGGCCTCAAAGAACAATCCCTCGCTTGATCCGATACAACCGTCAGTCCAAAACGGTAGAAGCATGAGGGCCATGGTGGTTCCGTACTTATCGTTGCCGCCAAAGTTTTCCCATAACGCGCGTCCGCAGCCCCGCGTTTCGCCGATGCCTTTCATCGCTTGCACGACGCCGTAATACTCACCATACGACGACTTGCCCTCGTAGCCCGCAAAGTTCCAGCGGGCCCAACCATCAACAAAACCTTTGCTTGACGCGTCGCCTTCAAAGGGACCCCAGGTGTACTCGGCACCCTGACCCTCATCTTTGATGTTTCCAAATGGCAATACCTGAAAACGGAAACCTAAAACAATGAGCACAACGAATGCCGAGGCAATCGCGGTCACCGAACGGGCGTTAAACATCTGACTTTTAATCAGCGCGCTTTCAATAAAAACTTCCGACTGCCGTGCCGCGCGTTCTTGTTGGGCATAACGCACAATGAAACTAGCGAGTTCAATAATGCCGATGCCTGCGAGTAGGTAACGGCACATGTTGAACATCGGCAAAAGTCTCGGGTTCCACAACAATCCAATAATCGGCAAACTGTCATTGAACAGATAAACAAATGCTGCAAATACCAGTGCCGTTACGCCAAGCCAAATACCTGCCACATTTCGTTTCACGATCATGGCCGCGAATCCGATGATGGCAAAAGTCATAATAAACACATTCCAAAATGGCGGAAGTGCAAAAAACATGCCCCAATACGAAGTAAAAGAACCATTTCCAGGTTCGCCTTTGTATTTCATATCGGTCATAAAGGCGTGATTCAACAAGAACGGCCCAACCCAAAACGCTGAAAGAAGTGCTCCTGATCCGGCAGTGGTGATAAACCAACGAACCTTAGATTTATCGAGCCACAAAAGCGCCATGAGCAAAAGACCGACCGCTACATAAATAGCAACGATTCCGTGACACAACACCGCAAGCGCCATGAATACTGCTGCCTTCACCCGATGCTTGCCCGTTTGCATGCCATTGGCGAAAAATCCAAAGGCCAACATGGCAAACGAAAGCGATATCGAGAATGAGTATTCACCAGCCATGGTTGAGGCAACGTTGCCTCCGTAAATCGTGTAACTCTCATCAAGGAGATACACCAATCCGACCATTGCGAAAAGTTCAGGAATTGGAAACGCGAATCGCGCCAATCGACCAAAGATCCAACAACAAATCGGTAACGTCACGATGCCAGCGACCGCAACGATCTTGAGCGCAACACCGTACGGAAACACGAGGTTCAAAATCACGACAAATAAGGCCGGCACAACCATGTAGAAGCGGTAAATCGGAAGTCCCGAATACCAATCCATCGACCAACCGTTAAGTTTCCACGGCAACAGATGATCGCGAAGGTAAGCCGGACCCCATACATGGGCACCCATGTCTCCGCCGGTAGGTGTGGTGTCTTTGAAAACTAAAGATGGCTGAATGACTTTGATGGCAATGATGGTGCTGATTCCAACCAAAGCCACGCGAATCCAAAATGTGATGAGTCGCTCGCGCTCCCAACCATTAAATGGGGAACTGCGAAAAGGATTCCAGCGATCGTCGTCAACCTTTCGCCCCGAATCGCCCGATTCCTTGTCGTTTACGTCAACTGGTGCGACGGACTCAATTTCAAGATCATCCATATAGGGATCTATCTTGCCACCTTTGCGCTATTGAGACACGAGCAACAACCCAGCTGCGTTAAACCCGATGTGGGCAAAAATCGCCATCCCTAACCGCCCCGTGCGTTGAAAACAGATGCCGAGCACCAACGCAAAAGCAAAGAGACCCGGCAATTCAACGGGTTGCAAGTGAATCAGGGCAAACCAAGCTGACGAGATCAATAGTGCCACCCAGTCGTTCAGCCGACTCTGCAGAGCTTGCAAAATCAGCCCGCGGTATAACAGCTCTTCGATCAAGGGTGCTCCGAGGGCCACGACAATGATCAACACAATGGTCCAACCCCCGTTGGCCTTATCCCACAAATCTCGAGCGCGCTGCTCGATGTCGTCGCTCGAAAAGGCATCGGACCAAATCTGTTGCAATGGCCAATAAATCGCTGGAACAAGTAACAACTGGCAGGCCACGCCAAGGGGCAGTCCGGCGAAATCAATCCAACGTGCTCGAACCTTGTAATCGTTGACAAACCGCCCCTGACCCCAGCGGCGACTCACGACCATCAACGCAACGACGAATGGAATCCACAGGCAAAAAATGGAAAACACGGTCATCGAAGTCGGCCACTGATCTGACTTTTCGCCGCTGTGTCCAGTGACTGCGATCAGCACGCCCTGCAGGGGAAGCGCCGCCACATACGCCAAAAGCCAGGCCATGACGGCCACGCCAACGGTAAACCGCGTGGCGTTCGTCGCCGGATGAAGACGGGTCATGAACTGACCTAGCCGGCCAGGCGATGTACGAAAGGAAGGACCTCGGCTCGACGCCGATCATCAAGGGTCCAGCCATTCGGAGGGGCAAAACGCTGCCAGTGCTTGTCACACAACTCGTACACGTGCAAATCGCGCTCTTCTTCGATGTGGTTAATCCAAACGACTGAAGTGTTGTACTGAAACGTCAAAGAAATGTGGGCGGTCTCTCGACAACCACTACGAGTGCACGAACGCATGAGAAAAAGTTACGAGATTAAAGAGTGCCTGTGGTGGATAGGCCGACGTGGTTGTCCCGAGGTCCGTCGGGCCCAGTGTGACTTCTGCAGTACAAAGACATCCATACTCAACTGCGCCCGACACACACAGTGTGACCAAGCGGTCGTATCATGGTGTCATGAGCGAGTCCACTCCTCCCCCTCCGCCCCCGTCGCCCACTCCGCCCTCGTCGGGTGGTCAGTCACCGCGCAAGATGAGTCGCTCGCAGGCGAACAAAGATTCATCATCGCCCGATGGCAAACCAACTGGCCGGCCGTCCATGCCCAAGTGGTCGCCTTGGGTGCTGCTCGGATTGATTTTAGTCCTTATTTTTGGACCGCAACTCTTACCCGGCCCCGACCGTGAAAAATTGGGCTTTGAGGAATTCATTACTCAAGTCACGAACGGCAAGGTTGACGAAGTCAAACTCAACAACGCCACGCTGACGATCACTGGAACATTCACCGATGGCAGTTCATTCTCAACGACCGCTCCCCCCGGATTTCCGAACGAAAAAGATCGCGAGCTTCTTCGTGGGCAGGGTGTTGATTTCAAGCCCAATACTCCCCAAACAAATTGGGTGATGAATCTCATTCCGCTGTTGTTGCCATTCATTTTGATCATTGGATTCTTGGTATGGATGAACAAACGAGCATCTGGACAAATGGGCAACATGATGTCAATTGGTCGCAGTCGCGCCAAGGCTTATAACGCTGACCGTCCCTCAACTACGTTCGCCGACATCGCCGGATACGAGGGTGTCAAAACTGAAATCAAAGAGGTTGTTGATTTCTTGCGTATGCCCGAACGTTTCAAGGAAATTGGCGCCAAGGTTCCCAAGGGAATGTTGCTGGTCGGCCCTCCAGGAACGGGTAAGACTCTTTTCGCACGCGCAGTTGCTGGTGAAGCTGGCGTTGGTTTCTTGTCAGTCACTGGTTCTGACTTCATGGAAATGTTCGTTGGCGTTGGTGCAAGCCGAGTACGCGACTTGTTCCAGCAGGCCCGCAAAATGGGTAAAGCCATTATTTTCATTGATGAAATCGACTCAATCGGTCGTAAGCGTGGCGCTGGTCTCGGTGGAGGCCACGACGAACGCGAGCAAACTTTGAACCAAATGTTGTCTGAAATGGACGGGTTCGAAACATCAGAAGGCATCGTCATTTTGGCGGCGACAAACCGTCCCGATGTTCTTGACCCTGCGTTGCTCCGCCCCGGTCGCTTTGACCGCCAGATCGTTGTTCCGTTACCCGAGTTTGAAGAGCGGGCGGCCATTTTGCGAGTTCACAGTCGCGATAAGCGCATGGGACCAGATGTTGATCTCGACACCATGGCCAAGGGCACTCCTGGTATGAGCGGTGCCGACCTCGCCAACTTGGTGAATGAAGCAGCACTCTTCGCCGTACGTCGGGCCAGTGCACAAATTGAGCGCATCGACTTTGAGTCAGCGCGTGATCGCATCATGATGGGAGCCCGCCGAGACTCGCTCATTTTGTCCGCAGAAGAAAAGCGTGTCACTGCTTACCACGAAGGTGGCCACGCAATTTTGGCAACTGTCTTGCCGCATGGTGATGCATTGCATAAGGTCACCATTCTTCCGCGAGGCATGGCCCTTGGTGTCACGCAAACACTCCCCGAAGAACGCCATAGTTTCTCGAAGGATTACATTCTCGACCGAATCTGTATGGCTCTTGGTGGTCGCGTCGCCGAAGATTTGGTTTTCCAACAGCAAACCACTGGTGCATCAAATGACCTTGAAGTAGTGACCGGCTTGGCTCGTCGCATGGTGCGTGAATGGGGCATGAGCGACAAGGTCGGCCCCATGGCTTGGCATAATCAGCAAAATGTCTTCCTAGGCGAAGACCTGATGACTGGCGGACGCGAATACAGCGATGACACCGCTCGACTCATGGACGAAGAGATCAACACGATCTTGCGTCAACAGGAAACTCGAGCCACCGAACTTCTCTCCAAGCACCGTATCGGTCTTGATTTAGTTGCCCAAGCTCTTCTTGAAAAAGAAACCATTGATGGAGACCTTGTCAATGCTCTTGTGCAGCAGGGTCTCGACGGCAATTCCCAGTCACCGATCAGCGTCATTGACTGACCAGTCCACCAACGCCAACCGCTATTCCTGATCTTGATAGTGGCCGTCTGCTAGCGGTTGCAGTTGCGGATCGCGAGCCGATGCCACACCTGCCCATAAATCGGTTGCACTGACCGGCCCCAGAAATGACTTGTGCACAACTCCGTGCATATCGCTCACCACAACAGTCGGAACAGCCTCAATGTTGTATTTGCGATGCAACTCTTTGTTCTCGGAATACTCAACATCTAAAACCGCCACTTGCTTACTGGCAACAACTTGTGCCTTCGCCAACATGTCGGCACACACATGACATGACGCGGATGTAAAAACTGCCACCAACCATTCCTGCTGAGCGGCCGGAAAATCAACTCGGTCGATCTGTGTTGGTGCGGCAAAGACCTTTTGCGTCGGCGCATCAACAACTTGACGTCGCCGAACCACCACAGCAACTGTTGCGACAACTGCACCAATGATGAGAGCGATGAGAACGCTCATCATGGCAACAACTTTTCTGGAAAAGCGAGCGATCCACTGCGACCGCGCAAAGTCGGCGTACGTTCAAGGCGACGCTCAACCAAAATTGATTGGTCACTCACCACTTCGAGCGCACGTCCGAACGAGAGTGGGTCAACCAAATCAATTGAAACCAAACCATTGGCCGCGATCGGAATATCGCTGAGTCCGGGAACTGGCTCTTCTCCCCCAGGACCAACCGAGTAGATCGTCACGACTCCACTATTTGGTGATGTGTTGAGAATCGTCAACACATCTTCAATCGCAATCGTGGTGGAAGTTGGCACGCTCCAACGCGTTGATTGGAAACCTCGCTGGGCACCGAGCACTACGGTGGTCGCAACGCTCGAACCCGCTGGTTTTGTGAGCACCCGCTCCACCACAAGTTGGGCTCCGGCTTGCCCACTCACAACACCGCCGTGCAGTCCATCAGGCAAACCAACAATCGCTGATATATCGAAGGGCACAACATCATTCGCGGGGATGGTCAAAGTTGTCGGCAGCACCATCGCCACAGTCGGATCAAGGCCGAGCATGACGACATCAGCCAAAACGTCTTGATCGTTGGGATTGAAAATCATATAGGTCTCGGAAATACCGGCGCCCTTTTCTCCATCTGCGAACCACCACTGATCAGAAGTTGAAGGGCTTCCCAGCGACAACACATGACCTAGTCGACCCGCACCTAGGAAATGCTGATCTTTAGCCGCGACAATTCGTCCTGCCGAGGCCACGACACTGACCGCCAAATTCTTTTCATCACGAAAACCAGACTCTGGAATGTTCAGAACACGTATTGATTGAGCCGGAATAACAAACCCTTGAAGATTTGTTGGAGAGCGCTGACCATTCTTCGTCGCGATTTCAATATTGACGATCGCTGGTGACAAATACGGATTCGTTAGGATCAAACGAAAATCTGATGACTCTGCAGAAAAGCCATCAGCGAAATACCACTCACTTGAAGTTCGATTTGAACAAGGCGACACTGCAGCACCGGCCGGATGTAGCGCACGCTGCTCAACACTTGCCGCCGAATCACTGAGTTCAACTAGTGCACTCGCATATGGTGCCGTCACTAACGAATTAATCTCAATCACGAGTTGCGAACGTGGATCAGAATTGATCACCTGAGTCACCGGATCTTGTTCGCTCGTCAGAATCGTTAACAGACCGGTCACTGGTGTCTCTAACGGATTCGAGATCACGATCTCGCCTCCGTAGGTACCGATATCACTTTCTCCGGCCGCCGATGTTCCGGCGCAAAACCAAGTGCTCGTAACCGCTTGATCGTTACGAACAATTGCCGGCGTACCAGGCCGAGTTCCGAGCGAAAACACTGCAGCAAATTGAGTTTCGTCTCGGTCTGAAAAGTTAAAAGCCAAACCGACAACCACTAACAAAACGAGATAAAGGCTCACCCGACGATTCATGCCAGATCACCTGAAATTGGGTTCGCTGAAAGTGAAACAACTGGAGTCGTTTCTGATAATTCAAATTGTTGACGGCGAGAACCACGGCGAAGATTCGGTTGCAAAATTCCGAGTACTACCACCAACCACAAGAACACTTGCAACAACACCCACACGTAACGACTGAGAGGGTTTGAGTAAGACAAACGCGCCAATCCACCATCGCCCGTTTCAAAATGCATGACGGTTCCGAACGAAGCTTCAGGTTTGATGGTTTGCCCATCAATTGTCAGTGTCCATCGCGGGTCAAAGGGAACGCCCAAATGAAAACGCCCCGCTGGAAGTTCCTGGGTCGGACTTGCCCAACTTGTCGTACCGTTCAGAGCAGCAAGCGAGCCGGTCATTTCAGTCGCTACAAGAGCCTCAGCCCCACCTTCACTACTTTGTTGGGAGGCCCCGGTGCTCAACATTCCGGTTAAGGGAATCCACTGCGAGTTTTCGAAAATCGTCATGCTCGAAGGCCCATAGACATTCCGCAAATCCAATTGTTCAGCAAATGCTTCGCGCAAACCGAGCGGTACGGGTACCGGGGATTCACTCGAGGATTGAACTGGGATGACGATGTACCGAATACCAAGTGGAGCCATCAGTCGCCCGACACGACCAGTTGTTCCAGAGGCGACTGCATCAAGGAGCGGTTCAATGAAAATCTTGGCGTCTCGCGAGGCCGATGACACTTGATTCAACATTGATGCATCACCGTTTTGCACCAACGAATACGCCAGACCATCGCGATAAGTGTGCTGATCAGATGGGATGAATCGCGAGTCACCGACGAGCAAAATTCGATAATCGCCCTGACTTGAATCACCCAATAGTTCGCGCATTTGTTGAGCCAAAGTAACTGAAGGCTGTTCCCATTGACCATTTGATGCAGCAGCGACGACAGGCAAAAGTCCAAGAGGGAGAGTGACGAGCGACAAAAGCGCCAATGGCTGTCGCCATCCGAAGCGACCGCCTCGAACATCAATTCCGAAAGCCATCACGATGATCGCTGCGCCAATTGCCAAACAACTCGCAACAGGGGCCAACAAAATGCCGGTTTCGGGAAGGCGAATAGGCAAATCATCACCCGAGTTCAGCAGTGCCAATGCAAGCAAAACAATGGACAAAATCGCGGCTCGCGAAGCCCAAATAAAACGTGAGTTCTTAGACACCAATGGTGCGACAAGGAGTGGAACGTAGAGCAGCACGATCAGCCCACCAAGTGCGGCTGGACCGATACCGAAACGCAAGACCTCCCACAATCCAAGATTTTCCGGAGAACGAGCCGGCGAACCAACGATTGCGTCCCACCCACCATGAGACAAATAGCGCGTGATCCACGGCATGTTGAGAACAACCGCTGCTGCCGTTGCGCTCATTGCGCCCGCGAAACCTAATCCAGCGGCCCGAGTTGAACCTCCTGAAACAGCAGCCGTCAACAGCCACAACAATGCGCTCAACAGAACGACAACAACAACTCCTGGACTAAAGGCCATCGTGACTCCGAAAAGCAACGAAAGTTTTGCAGCCAAACGAATCTGCTGTTTCGTTGACGGATGATCAACGACGTCGCCAGGTTCGTCATCAACAATTGATGTGCCAATGCCACCGAAAGAGCGAATCAGGTGGAGGGCCCAAGGAACAACGGCGTAGGCAACCAGTACTTGGTGTCGGCCACTCGCGACCGCCGCATACGGAAGTGGCACTGCGGCGTACGCAATGACTCCGACGATACGGGCGCGTTCGTTAGCAACCACTCCACACAAAGCCGAAACACCGAGCCATCCCAGAGGAATGAGCCCAATGGTGATCAAGGTATGCAACAACCCCAAATGCCCAAGTGTGATGATTCCACCGAGTGCAATAAGGCCTGTGCTGGTTGGTTGAGCAGTCGTGCTACCGAGGTCTTGAGCCCACCAGCCGCTCACGTATTGACGCAGCAAATCACGCGGTGAATCTGGAAGTGGCAACAAGTCGCCCACGGAATGTACGCCATTCATCCACAATTGACGGCCCCCGAGAAAGAGCAAAACGGCGAGGACTCCCCACGCTGCAATGGCCTTGGGGCTTCGAACATTTGCGTCGTTTCCAGCGCCTCGAATATTCGCTGAAGGTGTAAATCGGCGATGACGAATGATTCGTTTCCAGCGCACACTGCCGCGAACCTGTAGTTCAACGACTTCATGGTCAGGCACTTGACGCAACATGCGGACGCGCGACCGACGACGAGCGATATTGCCAATACTGGGCAGCAAGTTCAATAGTCCGCTCAGCCCAGCGAAAGCCCGCTGCCATCGACCGCGAACCATTGAGCCAAGTGCTTCAACACCGGTAATAAGAAACAACAGCGGCACTACGATCGGCAGCCGGCGGACTCCGGTCAGCGACAGCACCGTTGACATGCGGTGCCTTTCGGCCTGTCGCATGAGTGAGCCAGAGTCGCGGCGGCGATCAGCCAGTCGCTCGTCAATTAAGCCGCGATGACGAGCAGTCGCGGCAGGGACAACAACGACACGAGCACCCGAAAGATGAGCCCGCCAACACAGATCAAGATCTTCACCAAAAAAATCAATGGAAGGTTCGAAACCTCCAAGTTCACGAAAGAGGTCAGCACGGACAAGCAAACATGATGAAGACAAAACAAACACATCACGCACCGCGTCATATTGTTCTTGATCAAGTTCGTGGGGCTCAACTGCACTGTCGAGTTCACCGAACCAATCACAATCAAAGCCCACTGCCTGCAACCGTCGAGTTTCATCCCACTCAACGAACTTTGGGCCAACCATTCCGGCATTTGACCGATACAGCTCTTCGACCATCAGTCGAATTGCGTCCGGGGCCAATACGACATCGTCGTGCATCAATAGGAAAAATCCACTCGCTCCCTCAACCAATCGCAACACCGTATTTGCGGCCAGCCCAAACCCTGGATTCGCGCCAATGTGATAAATATGGGGTTGGCGAGTGCTCGGTTCAGAAGCCTCAGCCTGAGCAATCTCATGTACTAACTCGAATTCGGCGGCATCAGAGCCGGTCAACAGCACCAAAATCTGGATATTTGGGTGATCCTGAGCGGCCAGAGCTGAAAAGACCTCTCGTAATACTTCACTTGCCGAGTTTGGTTGGTCGACAACGACCGCCACCACGACTCCTGGGGCGGCCGACACGCTGGCTTCAGAAGGCGAAGTCGCAGCGGAAAGAGTTACTTGTATCTCATTTTCCACGGTGGGGAAAGGTTACTCGCCCTCATCTCAGACCTCAGGTCACAGTCTTGATGAGGCCGGGGATTCGGGGGTCGAACGCCTGATCTGAGTAGGGTGAGAGGTCTTGACTACCAACCACGAGTCCGTCGAAAACGAGTCGACCACATCGGCCCGCATTCCTCTCCCCGAGGGAACGTTGGCGGTCGGCGGAGGTCTGTTGGTGGCAGGCATCTCTAGTTACGCCTTTTTTAAGGTGGGCCAAGAGGCACTCGGCAAAGAAGACTTCAAACCCATCGTGGCCCTGTGGTTCGCCACCTTTGTTTTGGCCCCCGGATTTTTCTTGCCCCTCGAGCAAGAAATGGGACGCGCTCTGGCCCATCGGCGCGCTCTCAATCAAGGTGGTCGTCCAGTCGTGGCGCGTATCGTTCCTCTTGGTGCTGCTGTCGCTGGCATCATCGTCGCGGTGTTGGCGGGTCTCAGCTCACTCGCAACTCGCGAATTCTTTGAGGGCTACGCCCTCGTGACAGCGGCCCTCATTATTGCTTTTGTCGCCTACGCCCCCACCCACCTCGCTCGCGGAATTTGCTCTGGACAAGGACGGTTTGCATCGTACGGAATTGTCATGGGTGCAGACGGATTCGTGCGAATCGTTGGATGCATCGTGTTTTGGCAAATGGGCATCACCAATGTCGGCGCATACGCGATGCTCATCGCCCTCTCGCCTCTTTCTGGAGTACTTGTTGTTTGGTTACGCGGCGACATCAAAACAACACCAGGTCCAGTTGCCCCATGGAGCGAAGTCACCCCAAATCTTGGCTGGCTACTACTTGGTTCGTTAATGGGAGCGGGTCTTGTCAACGCCGGTCCACTGGCGATCAATATTTTGGCAACCGACGGACAGTCTGAATTGGTAACGGCCTTTGGTAACGGAGTTCTGCTGTCACGAGTTCCGCTATTCCTTTTCCAAGCGGTACAAGCAGCACTACTCCCCCGCCTCGCACTTTTGGCGGCACAAGGTGACCTTGTTGAATTCCGCAACGGATTTCGTCGCCTGATGCAGGTTGTCATTTTTGTCGGAGTTGTCGGAACCGTTGGCTCGTTTGCCTTCGGACCACCATTGCTAAAAGTTGTGTACGACGATGTTCTCAATCGAAGTTCCCTCACCATGTTGGCCCTCGGTAGCGCTCTATATATGGTGGCCCTCGCAACAGCGCAAGCAGTGATTGCTCTCAACGGTCATGCACTCGTTGGCATGGGCTGGCTTCTCGGAATGATCACTTTCGTCGGCTGCACGTGGCTCGCTTCTGACGATTTGTACCTTCGTGTTGAGATCGGTCTAGTTGCCAGCTCGCTTGTGGCACTCGCAGTGTTTACAGTCTCGTTGATTCGCTTGCTCAAAGAGGGAGCAAACATAACCCCTGAATCATTGAGCGATGCGTTGTCTGACCGCCCTTTTGAGACGTAAGACGAACATTCTTAAGCGAGGGCGATGCCTGCCTTTTTGGCTTCAAGTTTGAGGTCGTGTTGCACCATCATGCGTACCAGACTTGGGAAATCAACTTCAGGCTTCCAACCCAATTTTTCGCGAGCCTTACTTGAATCACCGATCAACAAATCAACTTCGGCTGGGCGGAAAAACTTCGGATCCTGACGGACATACGGACGCCAATCTCCAACACCAGCCTCAGCGAACGCTAATTCAACGAGCTCTTCAATAGTGTGGGTCTCGCCCGTCGCAATGACGTAATCATCGGGCTCATCTTGTTGCAACATCATCCACATTGCCTTCACATAATCGCCGGCATAACCCCAGTCGCGCTTGGCATCAAGATTGCCGAGCACGAGCTCTGTCTGCAATCCAAGTTTGATACGAGCCGCAGCATTGGTGACTTTGCGCGTCACGAACTCAACTCCGCGGCGAGGACCTTCGTGATTGAACAAGATTCCCGAACACGCCCACATGTCGTAACTCTCGCGGTAATTTACCGTGATGTCATGACCAAAAACTTTGGCGCAGCCATAGGGCGAACGCGGGTGGAAGGGTGTGAGTTCAGTCTGTGGAATCTGACGAACCTTGCCGAACATCTCTGATGAAGAAGCTTGGTAGAAGCGCATCTTGTTGTTGGTGTTACCGCCGACCATGCGCATTGCTTCAAGCATGCGTAAAACGCCCGTACCCGTGAGGTTCGCGGTCAATTCAGCCTGGTTCCACGACAGCGCCACAAACGAAATTGCTGCCAAGTTGTAAATCTCATCTGGTTGAGCAACTTCCATCGCTTTAACCAAAGACGGCAAGTCCGCAAGATCGCCGGGGACGATGTTGACATAGGGAAATTCATCGCGAAGCATGTCACCTTTGGGGTTGTTCTGCCCCTTGACCATGCCAAAAATCTCGTATCCCTTGCTGTTCAAGAATTCAGCCATGTGTTGGCCGTCTTGACCCGTAATACCGGTGATAAACGCTCTGGGCATCAAATAACTCCTGGATTGGGCAATCGGCGGATCGCTACTGAACCGTCTTATCTTACGCTTTAGGACCTACGCTCGGCTTGATGTCTTGCAATCTTGGGAGTTTCTCGTGATCAGAGTTGGAGTCGATGTCGGCCCACTACATGGTCCGATCACAGGCGTAGGTCGAGCAGTTGATGGCATGGTTCGACAACTGCGCCAGCAAACATCGGTTGAACTCACCGAATATGTCGTCAGTTTTCGCGCCAAATTGCACGAAAACACGCAAAGACTTCCATTTCCGGCTGGGCTTTCCATCAAAAGTTGGGGTCAACGCGATTTTCCACCAGCCGGGCCATTCTTCAAGGGAATCCAACTTGTACATGGGATGAACTATGTCGTCCCGCCCACAAAACTGCCACGAGTCGTCACGGTGTATGACTGCTGGGCACTTCTCAATCCCGCACAGTGCTCTTCAATAACCAATGACGCGATGAAAGCATTACGACGAGCCATTCAAACCGAAGCCGTCGTTCATGCTTCTTCACACGCGACGGCCGCAACTCTGCGCGAGCTATTTCCCACTGCTCGCATTGAGATGATCTATTTAGGTGCTCCCGAACGTCGCTCCGCAAGTTCACGAAAAACTCGTCCCGATGCACTATCCGCCATGGGTGACGCCCCGTTCATTGTGGCCATTGGAACCGTAGAAAAACGCAAGAATTATCCGCGTCTCGTTGAGGCCTTTGCCCTCGCCGCACACGAAAACTCTGATCTGCAGTTGGTGATCGCTGGTTCTGCTGGTGACGACAGCGATCTGCTTCAACAAGCAGTTGATTCGTTGTCCCCCAAAATGGCGGAACGCGTTCATCTCATTGGTCGGGTCACCGACGACAACATTGGGTGGCTCTATCAGCAAGCCGCCGCGATGGCCTACCCATCACTTGATGAGGGTTTCGGTTTTCCGCTTTTGGAAGCAATGTCGGCAAATCTCCCGATCGTTGGGTCAACGCTCGGGTCAATCCCCGAAGTGTCAGGAACAGCCGCGATTTTGGTTGATCCCTTCGATGTGTCAGCGCTCGCAGAGGCCTTGACCAATGTGGTGACCAACTCCGAACTTCGCATCAAACTTCAGTCCGCGGGCGCAACGCAATTTCAATCCTTCTCATGGGAGAAAACGGCTCAGCAATTAGTCAATCTCTACAACGACCTCGTGAATTAGCGATTGAAACGAAAGACCAGAAGGAATAATGGGAGCATGATTACTGTCCTCGCAGGTGGCGTTGGAGCGGCGCGCTTTTTACGCGGTCTCGTTCTTGAGGTTGACCCAACAGAAATTTCTGTCGTGGTCAATACGGGTGACGACACGATCATGCATGGTCTCAACATTTCGCCAGATCTCGACACCGTCACTTACACCGTTGCCAACGCCATAGATCCTGGGCGCGGCTGGGGACTAGCCAATGAATCTTGGCGAGTCATGGAGTCATTAGCGCGCTATCAAGGTGTGAAGCCGCAGAGTTCTGGCGCGGCGGGGACTTGGTTCAATCTAGGTGATCGCGATCTAGCCACTCATTTGTATCGAACCGCCCGTATTGCTGAAGGTGCAACGCTGGCGACCGTCACTCAGGAAATTGCTCGAGCATGGGGTCTCGACTTCCGCATGATTCCCATGTCTAACGATGTCGTCTCAACCAAAGTTGACATCGTTGAAGACGGACATGCATCAACAGTGTCGTTCCAAGAATACTTCGTTCAGCGACGCCACGGTGTACCTGTTACCGGCGTCCAGTTTGTTGGCGCATCAACCGCTCAGCCGCTATTTCTCGATTTACTCGACTCGTCTGAAGCAATCATCATCGCTCCGTCGAATCCGATCGTTTCGCTTGGCCCAATTCGCGCTCTCTCAGGGGTAGACCAAGCACTAGCAACCAATCGAGATCGAGTTGTCGCCATCTCACCGATTGTTGCTGGTTCAGCCTTGAAAGGTCCAGCAGACCGAATGCTGACCGAACTTGGCCATGAGGCATCCGTCGTCGGAGTGGCCCGCATTTATGCGCCTGTGTGTTCAACATTGGTGATTGACCAACAAGACGAAGCCCTGCAGAGTGCCGTTGAACGTGAAGGAATGAAATGTGTCATCACCGACACGATTATGCGCACACCTGAAATAACTCAAGAACTAGCCCGTAAAGTTTTGCAAGCAGCGAGGTCAGGAAAGCCATGAGTGAACAAAACCAACAGCCACAATTACGAATGACTGCCTGGGGAGTAACCGGGATCGGCGAGATTGTTCCTGGCGATCAGTTGGGTGACGTCATCGTTGATGCATGTCGTGCAGTACCTAATGGACCGCTCCTTGATGGCGATGTACTTGTCGTCACCCAAAAAATTGTCTCGAAGGCCGAAGGTCGCATGGTCGAGATTGATCCCGATGATCCGCTTTCACACAAGGCTCTTGTTGAAGAAGAAGGTGTGCGCGTTGTTCGCCGTCGCGGAGATCTCATCATCACCGAAACCAAACACGGCTTCATCTGTGCAAATAGCGGAATCGATTTATCCAATGTTGAACGGGGATGGGCTGCATTGTTACCCATTGACAGCGATCGTTCGGCTCGAAGAATTCGTGACATCATCCGCGCCAAACTTGGCGTTTCCGTAGGAATCATTATTTCTGACACTTTTGGTCGGCCCTGGCGCAAAGGACTTACCGATGTTGCAATTGGCGTTGCCGGTGTCGCTGGAGTTCTCGATCTTCGCGGTACCCCCGATGCCTTAGGTCGCGTGATGCAAGTCACCGAAGTTTCAATTGCTGATGAAGTTGCCTCGGCAGCCGAGTTAGTGATGGGCAAATCAAACGGTGTTCCCGTCGCCGTCGTACGTGGTCTAGACCCATCGTGGCTGCGCGAATCTTCAATTAACGAAATCGTGCGCCCACCGCAAGAGGATCTATTCCGTTAGCTCAATTCTTTTCGGGGCTCATTCGATCAAGACCGTCAGTAAGAGTTGTCCACGATGACCATCCGAGATGCAGTCGAGCTCGTGATGCCGAGAGCGCAAATCGTTGCAAACTATGCGCAGGCTTTACTGCCGTAGTCGCCGTCAGACCTTGGCCAATCACTTGCCATAGATCTTTAATGCTGGTCTGTTGACCTGTCCCAATATGCAAAACCAATCCCCCACCTTTGGCACACGCTCGAGATGCGGCATCAGCTGCGTCGTCAACAAACAGAAAATCTCGAGTTTGTTTTCCATCACCAAAAATCGTTGGTTCGTTCAAAGACGCGCGAGCCGCCATAAATGCCGAGACCACATTGTTATTCATCTGTTGTCGAGGTCCGTACACGGTCGGAAGTGCCAAGACCGTGAATTCAATACCATGGTCGCGGCGATACGACTCGCAAAGTTCAATAATCGCGTTGGCGGTTACCCCAGGCAAACCAACGGGGCGACGTTCACGATCTTCTTTAATCGGCAACTCACGTGTTGGCACATCGCCGTATAAAACTGCGGCCGGCAAGGTAACAATTACTTTTCCCACCTTGGCCTGAACCGCAGCCTCAAATACTGCGACTGCCATTGCATAACTTTTCGTGCACCCTACAGAATCACGCAGCGTTGGTGCGAGCAACGATGTCACATACATGACCTCGGGTCGTCGTAGACGAACAACATCGACAAATTCTGGAATCGTGACATCAAGGGTATGTATCCGTAGCGCACCTTCAGTCGACGACGAACGTGCAGCCGCGAGATTTGACAACGAACCACTCGACAAATCGTCAACGACATCAACGCGAGAATTCTCTGAAAGCAAGCGGTCGACAATATGCGAACCTAAAAATCCGGCACCGCCCACAACCATGACTGCGTCAGGTCGCTTGGCAACACTGCGCTGATTCATTGAAACAACCTAAACCGCTGAGGGGTCGGGCACAAACGCATGCTCATGTGTGGCACCATCGGCGATCACTCCGGCAACGCCCACCACTGTGTCAATGATCGTCGCTCGCTCACCCACGGTTCCCATCACGATTGAATCACGCACCAATGCATCCGCATGAATGACAGCGGTCGACAGAATCACCGAATCATGGATACTGGCTCCTGGCGCAATGACTGCTCCAGATGACACCAGACTGTGCTCAATCAAAGCCGTGGCATGCACCTTGGCTCCATTTTCGACGCCTGGCGCAGACATCTGGCGACGAACTCCATCGATCATGTCTAGGTTCGCTCGACGGTAGGGTTCTGGTCGGCCCGTATCGATCCAGTAATCATCGGTAGCCATCGCGAACAATCGGCCATCTTCAACAATCAACGGGAAAATTTCGCGTTCAATCGACACCTTGCGTCCAAATTCGATGCGCTGCAAGACCGAAGGTTCAAGAACATAGGTCCCAGCATTAATCAGATTGCTTGGAGCAGTTCCGGGTGCGGGCTTTTCAACAAACCGCTCAACCCGACCATTGGCATCCATAGCGACAACACCGTAAGCAGACGGATCTTCCACTGGGGTCAGATGAATCGTTGCTTCGGCATTCTTTGATCGATGACAGGCAATCAGCGAGCTGACATCAAGATCGGTCAGCACATCACCGTTCACAACAACGAATGTGTCATCGATGCCGGCATGATCGGCTGCGAAACGAATTGCCCCTGCTGTATCAAGCGGTTCGGGCTCGACGGCATAGTGCAACCGCACGCCGGCACAAGTTCCGTCCGGGAAGGCTTCAATAAACGGTTCGGGTTTGAAACCAAGACCGAGGACCACTTCGTCGATGCCAGCCGCCGCCAGCATACGTACCAAGTTTTCAACGATTGGACGATGCCCAACGGGCAACATTGGCTTAGGCGTTGTGAACGTCAGTGGTCGCAGTCGGGTACCAAACCCGCCGACGAGAACCACCGCGCGCATCAGCCAGCAGTCGTTGTTGGACCAGCTGGTGCGACTGACGTTGTCGCACTTGGTGCAGTGGTTGTCGCTGGAACAGTGGTCGTTGACTCTCCGGGAGTGCTCGCCTCGGCAACAGTTGTTGTGGTTTGACCAGTGGTGCCACCATCAACGGCGCCCAATGCGGGCAAGTCAGCAGCAGAGGGTGGCAATTGAGCCTGTGTTCCAGCAGGAGCAAACACAACTGAGAAAGCCATACCGTCTTGCTTCAAACGAATGTCATCAAAATTGGTGATGTATGTCGAATAGTCGTCTGGCGAGTTAAAGGCCTCAAACGCGTACACCACAACTTCGCCGTCAACCGACTTGCCATCGGCATCGGTGCACTTCGTGACACCTTCTTCGTACACCGCTCCACCTTGATCGGCGGGGAACTCGAGTTTGGTGTCACTGAGTTTGATTCCGTACACATCAAGGAAGACGCCAAGTTTGGCATTGCGACCCGTCGCAGCAGACGAGTACGGGTGCCAGTGAATGACTCCGTCGTCGTGACTGTGAATTCCGGTACGACGGAAACCTTCATTGAGTAAGCCACCAGCGGTGCTCAACTCTTCTTTGTTGCCTTGAAGATCGGGCAACCATTGATCACAGGCGTAGAAGCCATACGAGGCGTGCCAGTGATCTTCGACGGTTGGAGGAACGTTTTGGTCAGGAATTGAGGCCCGCGAATACACGATGAGAGCAGCGCCGACAACGGCGATGCCCACGATCACAGCGGGGAACAGAGTTCCACCTTGAAAACGAACTTTGCGCCCTTTGCCCTTTTGAGCGAGCCGAGCGACTTTTTTGGCTGACGATGCCTTACCCACGAGTGAGAAAGGCTACCTGCACAAACTGCCAAATGCCGAGCACATTCCCCGATTGGGTCGTAAAGCTCCTGTCAACGCTTGTGACGTGGACCGTCACGTAGATCATGGAGTACCTCGACATAGCGCTGTGCGACTGCTGCTGGGGAAGCTACATGTTCAACGAATTCCCGAGCCCGCTCCCCCATTTGGCGAATTTGATTGGGTTCGTCCAACATCGTTCGCAACGCCCCGACGAGGGCAGCGGAGTCATCGGGGGCCACTGCAACACCGCACTGCGCACCCTCAATCAGCCGTACCACCTCGGTTCCCGGGTCGATCGCGGCCACAACCGCTCGACCAGAGGCCATAATCGAGTACATCTTAGACGGAACGCTGACCTTTCCTAGGCCCTTCTTCAGGAGGACCATATGAATATCTGCCGTGGCCAGAACTTCGGCTAGACGTTCACTCGGTTGGTAGTCACCGAAGATCACATTTTTCACTTCTTTGGCTTCAAGTTCTAGTGAGGCCCGCGCCGCCCCTGAACCGTTCACCACAAAGGCAACCCCAGGAAATTTGCGAGCTGCATCAATGAGCAGATTCAACGACTGTGAATAGCCAACGTTGCCGGCATACATCACTACAGGACGATCATCGATTCCTAGGTCTTGTCGGTATTTCGTCATTCGCCCTAACGGTTGAATAGCTTCGGTATCAACAAAGTTTGGAATCACTACAACTTTTGCTGAATGCGCGACCGGCAATTTTGCAGTGATGTTCTCACGCAAATCGTCAGACAAGACAGTCACAACCCGCGCGGCACGATACGAAATCTTCTCAAGCCAACGAGCGATAGTAATCACCGTCGAGTTCTTAATAGCTCCGGTTTCAATTGCTGCATCTGGGAAGACATCTTGAATATTGAATAGCAAGGGCGCCCGTCGTCCCCGAGCGATGAACCAACCGCTCAAACCAAGAGTGAGTGGCGGCGACATTGCAATCACTGCATCGACTCGTCTCTTACCACCACTAGCGTGCCCTGCCCTCAAACCAGCAACCACTGAAATTGCAGAAAACCCAACAAAACCAAGGGCTCTGCGCCACAAATTCTTTTTGTCGTCACCAGCAAATGGGTTTAAACGGGTCACCGACCCCCACGCCATTACCGAAGTTCGAGTCTTCCATGTTGTCTGCACCCATTCACTTTCAACCTTGTGTTCGCGATACCAAGGAAGAGCAGTAACAACATGAATCTCGTGGCCTAACTCAGCAAGCTCGTGAACGATTCTGGTCATCACGACACCGGTTGGTGCCGTGTCAGGTTCAAAGTGCGGACATAGAACCAGCAGTTTCAAGTGAGCACTCATCGCAGAGCCATTCGATATGCATCGGCAAGCGCTCTTCCCGATGCTTCAGCAGTGAAATTTTCTAATCTTCGAGTCGCCAATTCAAGATAATGACCCCGCGATAACTGAACCTGCTCAACCGCATCGGCCCAGGCTTCAACAAGTAAGGGCAACACCAGCCCAGCATCGCCGACCACTTCGGGCAAGCACGCCAGATCACTTGAAATGACCGGGGTCCCGAGCGCCATTGCTTCAATAATTGGAGCGCCAAAACCCTCGTATTCACTCGGGAAAACTAATGCCATGGCCATTTTGATGAGTCCATCTCGATCGGCTTTGCTGACTCGTCCCAATTTCTTCACACAACTTTTCAAACCAGCCGTACTAATTCGTTGATTCACCGCATCTTCGGCGAGTCCCGCCGCTCCGATCAGAACGAGTTGTATCCCCTGCGCATTCCAATACTTTTCCATGACATCGAGCAAGAACAAATGCCCCTTATGCGGGTGTGTCATCGCCGGAAGTATGACCACGGGCCGATCGCCAAGTAAATACTTTGCGCGCAAAGCAGCTTCACTCGTCGCATCAGTTCCGAGCGAACTCTCAATTCCGTGTTGCACAACAGTGATGCGATTGGGGTCAATCGCGTAAGCGTCGACAACAGTTTGTTTCACAAATTGAGTTGGAACTGCAATGATGTCGGCGCGCCGCGCCGAACGTGGCATCACCGTTCTCAAATAGGCAAGCTTGTGAGGTCGCACGTACTGTGGAAACTCTCGGTACTGCAAGTCATGAATTGTTAAGACCGTCGGTTGTCGATGACGAAGTGGAATTGTTCCCCCACCATGATGCACGAGGGCCGAGTCACGAGAACATTTAAAGAGCCATGTTGACTCAGAAATCACTCGCCGTGGACGAGACCGCCCATCGTGATTAGTTTCGATAATGCGATGTCGCTCGGCGACATCGGGATGGGCCGCAGTGAATCCTTGAGGCGCGCAAACCGTGATATCAAAGTCGTTTGATGAAATTCCCAGGAGTTGGCGCACTAAATAGTCTTCGCTACCACCGACCGCCCCAGGGACGCACCACATCAAATTGGCGGTGACTTGTGGTTTAGCCAGAGCACTCAACCGATGACCTCACGATAAGCAGCCACTGTGAGTCGGGCCGTTTCTGACCACTGACGTCGTGCGGCTTGACGCAAACCCCAAATCGACAACTCCTGGCGACGAGAAAGCACCTCGTCAATTCCTCGAGCGATATCTTCCACGTCAAACGGATCGACCAAGACCGCAGCACCGCCTGCAACTTCTTCAGTTGATGTTCCGAGGCTCGTGACGACCGGAGTTCCGTATGACATGGCCTCCAGTACGGGCATGCCGAATCCCTCGCGTTCGCTCGGATAACAAAAAGCCGCCGCACTTGAATACAAGGCTGGCAATTCAGAATCTGCCACAAACCCGATGAAGTGCACCGAACTTGTCGCGCTCACCCCAGTATCTCCCCAACCCTGTGAGCCCGCCACAACTAATGGAAGCGCACAATTCGAAACCGCCATTGCGTCGACAAGACGTCGCAGGTTCTTACGTGGTTCAACTGTTCCGACAAAAAGTAGAAACTCCTGCGGCAATGAATACTTCGCCCGCACTGCTTCAACATCAGCAAGGGTCACCGGCTTTGATTCAACTCCCCACGGAATCAGTCGCAGACGTTCGGTGTTAATACCTGCTCTCTCGGCATCAAGCATGGTGACGGTTGATGGGCATAAAACAATTTCGGCGCGACGACGTATTTCAACCAAACTGCGTTCGAAAATTCGCACTCCGTGACGCGTGAAGTGATCGGGTCGATGGCGCCAAGCAACGTCATGCAATGTTGCGACGAGCGGAGCCTTTGAAGGAGCAGGAATGAGTCCGGTGCAATGCAAGACATCTACTGGACCTGTCGCCCGTTCAACTTGGGGCCATCCAAACCGCAGCCATGTTTCATAAAGCAATGGACGTCGGAACGGTAAAGCCTGGATCGGTATCGGCGGCATAAACGAAGGTTCGGGCGGATGACGATGAGTGCCGGCGACCCCAACTAATTCAACCCCTGGAATATCTCCGAGTGCCACCGCTGCCCGAATCGCCGAAGACGCCGTCCCGCCAGGTACACGATGCCAGCACTGTTCAAATGTGTAGGCCACGCGAATAGGTGCTTGCACCTCTCTATCTTGCCCGATCTCGGACGCTCTCACGCACCACTTCAGGGTCATAATTGAGACATGTCAATTCAGATCCTCGGAATATTCGGAAGCATGCGTCAAGAATCTTCAAATCGAGGACTCGTGAAGTTGGCACAAAAACTCGCGCCGACAGATGTCACATTTACCGTTCATGGCGACATCGGGGCACTCCCGTTTTACAACGAAGATCTTGAGGATCCATCGCGAACTCCGGCAGTGGTGCAGCAATGGCGCGAACTAGTTCGTCAAGCAGACGCTCTGTTTATCGCCGCCCCTGAATACAACTTCGGACCTACAGCGGTTTTGAAGAATGCAATTGATTGGGCTAGCCGACCGATGGGTCAACATGTGCTCTCGGGAAAGGTGATCAGTTTGATTAGTTCTTCGGGAGGAACTGGTGGTGCACACATGATTGAACAACTCAGCGGAATTTTGGGTCTACTCGGCAACACAGTGATCACCGAACCCAATGGTCAGATCGCCAAAGGTGCCGCACGCATTGCATCTGACGGTTCAACCACAGACCCGTCCATTGAAGCATTGGTGAGGGAACGCCTTCAGGCGCTCATCGCAACTGTTCAATCAACTCGTCAATAACCACTGAATAAAACTTCAGTCACTGATGGCGCATGAACCGAGCCATCTTGTCCATGTGTCGTTGTCACTTCAATGCAGTGCATGGCCCGTTAATAACTTGTCGTTCGTGCGGAGGGCGATCAGAGTTCTTGGCAATTAACGTGGCGCCGCCTGCTGCTGGTGGAAGCGCGACTATTACATCG
>CALEHE010000201.1 GCA_937876415.1 uncultured Actinomycetes bacterium | reverse complement strand
TCTTCGTTGAGCACCACGAAAACCGGCCAGTGAAAGAGATACAACGAATAAGTAATTCGTCCTATTGCAACCATCGGCCGCGAAGACATCAACAAGCGAAGCGGTCCTGGCACCAACACCGCGATAATCAGCACACTAGAAATCAGCGAGAAGCCACTGAGTCCGCCTTGGTACAGCCAAGCATCACTGGTGTGAGCGTTAGTGGCGATGTATAGAAAAGCAATGAATGCGACAACACCCAACGTCGCCACAATTTTTTGTACTGCCGTTGACAGTTGCTTACTCACTGGAATGATTAATGCCAGCAACGCACCAATCAGTAATTCGGCCGCTCGCGTATGCGTTCCGTAGTACGCCAGATTCCGTGAACTCGTCAAAACCATCGCCGCAACACTTGCTCCCGTCAACAATGCCAATGTCGGAACAAGAAGTTTGCGCCACCGCAACAAGACGACCATCAGCAGCGGATAGATGACGTAAAACTGTTCTTCAATTGCCAAAGACCAAAAATGTAAAACCGGCGAAGGCGTTGATTCAAAAAGTTGCGCGTAGGTCGTTCCGGCAGTCGCGAATCGCCAGTTAGCCGAATAGCCGAGTGCCGCCAACAAGTCGCTGCGCAAACGATCACCTTCTAAAAGTCCAAATAACGCCACTACCGTGACGGCAATTAAACAAACGATCGAACCTGGCACAAGTCGCCGTAAACGACGTGCCCAAAATCGTTTGAGATCAACCTTTCCGGCACGATCATGGTCGGCCAGCATCACTTGAGTAATCAGGTACCCGGAAAGTGTGAAGAACAGCGACACACCAAACGCCCCACCAGGCACAAACGACCAACCGAGGTGAAACGCCATCACCGTCATCACGGCGAGTGCGCGAAGGCCATCTAGCCCAGCGACATACTCAATTCCCCCATGATTGCGATCCCCCACGGGGTCAGGATAGTTGGGCGAATGTTCAGCGAATATGTCTCACCAACGATTTCTGACACGGCGTCAGATTTTTGATCCACTGCGACTAGGGTTCGTCACCGTATGGATCTCAACGAAACCAGTGATGAGTCAGCATTCCGCGCCGAAGCACGGGCCTGGCTTGAGGCCAACGTGCCCACTTCTCCACTTCCTAGCTTCGACACCGAAGAAGGCTTCGCCCTCCATCGTGTGTGGGAAAAGAAGTTGTACGAGGGAGGCTGGTCGGCAGTCTCGTGGCCAGTTGAGTACGGCGGACGTGATGCCGACTACATCAAGTGGTTGATTTTCGAAGAAGAGTATTACCGAGCGGGTGCGCCCGGTCGAGTGAATCAGAACGGCATTTTCTTACTCGGCCCCACCATTATGGAAGTCGGCACCGAAGAACAAAAAGCCAAGTTTTTGCCCTCTATGGCCTCGTCAGAAATTGTGTGGGGCCAAGCGTGGAGCGAGCCCAATGCCGGCAGTGACCTAGCGGGTATTCGTAGTAAGGCAACTCGCGATGGTGATGAATGGATTTTGAATGGCCAGAAAATTTGGGCGAGCCGCGCCGTATGGGCTGACTGGTGTTTCGGAATCTTCCGCACTGACCCAACTGCCGATCGCCATCGGGGTTTGACCTTTATTCTGTGTCCCCTTGATCTGCCTGGCATCACTGTTCGACCTATCGCACAACTTGATGGCGATACCGGATTTGCCGAAATCTTTTTTGACGATGTACGCGTTCCGTTAGCGAACACTTTGGGCGAAGAAAACAAAGGTTGGGGTGTCGCCATGGCGACTGCTGGCTTTGAA
>CALEHE010000200.1 GCA_937876415.1 uncultured Actinomycetes bacterium | reverse complement strand
CTCCGAAGAGAAAGTGCCGCCGATCCATTCGGCAACGATACCGAACATGCGGCCATGAGCCACCGAACCCTCAGCGCGATCGTTCTTGAACCAACGGATCCGGCACCGCCGCCAAAGCCGGCGCCGAGGACCCACGCCGGGACCCCGACCAGCAACGACACGAAAAGAGTGTGTGGGTCGACACCAAAACGATCCGCCACACCGACGGCACCACCAGCACCATCGACCTCTACGCGAGAGGCGGTCAGATCGGCATCGGCCGCCTCGTCGACACCGGCGACCTCGATTTCATCGCCCTGCCCCGCATCCGAACCCACCGCAACGCCGGCAAAGACAACAGATACCGGTGGTACAACGACCACCGACTCCCCGACTCCGCCGGCAACGGAACCGTCACCGTCCGGCTCCACACCAACACCGAAGACGAACGACGGGGCTTCAACCGCACCGAGAACGTCCGCCAGATCCCCCCGGCTGATCCTGACTTTGCCCGGCTGTATGCCCGCCGCAACGACGCCGAATCGATCAACCGCCACCTCGACGACACCCTCTGGCTCAGACGGGCCCACTCCATCGGCCACACCCGCCAGCACCTCAACCTGATCGGCTTCGCCCTGGCAGTGAACAGCGTCGCCCTGCACGAGCACCGACGACACCGAACCGAACAGGCCGCCTGAGGTTTCCAGCCCTGCACGGGCATCCCCGGCGCGCCCTCGAAGCTGACGATCGCGTCACGTCGAGACGGCAGGCGGCTCGGCCACCCCAGAGGCGAGGCCCTCCACACCGTCGGCACTAGCCTCGACGCCTGACCGGGAGTTTCGCGCCGCGAATTCTCCCGGCCCCGCCCCCGTAGCTCAGTGGATAGAGCAACGGTTTCCTAAACCGCAGGTCGCATGTTCGATTCATGCCGGGGGCACTCTTTTGAACTGTGGAAATTAGGCGGAGTAACCCGCTGCAACCACCGCATCCTTCACTACTTGTAGGTCAAGCGAGGCATCGGATTCGATCACGGCAATGCCTTCGGCCAGTTTGACATTCACACTGTGTACTCCAGCAACTTTCGAGATTGCATCAGTTACGTGGCGCACACAGTGATCGCATGTCATTCCAGTAACTGTTAATTGTGTTTCGGTCATGAGCCAATGATACTTGCGAACCGCAGGTCGCATGTTCGATATATCTGGGGGCACCAATTAAGGAATCAGTGCAACCTTGCCTGCAATCTTGCGTGCCTGAATATCGGTCAGTGCACGCGCTGCATCGCGAAGTGGATACGTGACTGGCTCGACGGGGTGTAATTTGCCGGTATCAATGAGTTCTAAAACTTTGGCAAGGTTTGCATTGTTGGGCTCTGGGTTTTTCATTGCCCATGCGCCCCAGTCGACACCAGTGATCCGGCGGTTGCGAAGCAATACCTGATTGGCCGGAAGCATTGGAATGCCCGCAACAAAACCAATGACGAGGTATTGGCCATCGTCGGTCAGCGCGCGCAAGCAAGTCTCACCAACCTCTCCGCCCACGGGGTCATATATATAGTCAACGCCGCCACCCGAGATCTGTTTGGCTTGCTCCTTGATCTCGTTGGCCGAAAGCGTCGAATCAATCACTGCGTCTGCACCGCGCCCGGTGGCGAGTGCACGCTTTTCATCGGTAGAGGCAACAGCAATAACGCGCAAACCCAAGGCATGGCCAAGGTCAACTGCAGCAAGCCCCACTCCGCCCCCTCCACCCAAAACAAGCAGCCACTTACCGGCTTCAACATGTGCGCGCTCAACAAGAGCAAACCAACCAGTGAGATAGCTCTGCATAAAAGTTGCGGCCTGACCATCCGTTAATGATTCGGGCAACACCACCACACGACTTGCTGCAACAACTGCCTCGCTCACATATCCGCCTAGGCCAATGTTTGCAAACACACGATCACCGACATTGATGCCAGCAACATCGCTTGCTATTTCAGTTACGCGACCAACGACCTCCATGCCGGGAATAAATGGTGTTGGTGGCTTGATCTGATATTTACCTTGCACAAACAATGCGTCTACGTAGTTCACTCCGCATGCCGTAACAGCAATGCGCACGCACGTGGGGTAGAGGTCAGGCGATGGACGTTCTTCAACCGTCAACTGATCGAGGGACCCAACCTGATTGCAGACAACTACTTGCATATTGATCAGTCAAAGCCGACGAAAGACGCAACTTGATCATTGGCCACTCGACGTGACTTCACGTCATTAGCAACAAACTCGTCGCTTGGGTAACCCATGGCAACGCACGTCATGATCACTTCGTCTTCAGGAATGTTTGCGTTTTCGCGAACCACTGATGACTGCATGATGCCCTGACCATTGATTACCGAGCCAAGACCTTTTGACCATGCTGCAAGCACGAGGCCATATGTTGCTGCACCACAATCGAAGTGCGCGATGGTGTCGTCGGCGAGTGCTTTGTCGACGGTGATCACGATAGACACCGGTGCGTCAAACTGCCGAAAGCCTCGCATCACCCAATCTTGGCGTTTTGGCTTGTCGTCACGAGCAATGCCCATGGCCTCAAATAACTGAACTGCAATCTCGATTTGGCGTTCGCGATGTGGTCCTTCGTAACCGTGGTTCATCTTGATCTCGCGGTCAACTGCCGACCCACTCATCATCTTTTCGGTGTTGCCTTTGCGAATGCGCTCGAGTGGCTCACCGGTGATCACATGAAAGTGCCATGGCTGGGTGTTCATCGAGGAAGGTGCGCGTT
>CALEHE010000199.1 GCA_937876415.1 uncultured Actinomycetes bacterium | reverse complement strand
ACATCGGGGCCGCCATACGAAACAACAGTGAGATCGGTGATATCTGAACGAAGAAGTGAACGCACCAAACTCATGGGCTTACGGCGGCTTCCCCAGCCACCAATACCGAGAGTCATTCCACTTTGAAGTGTGGCGACTGCTTGATCTTCGGTGATGATTTTGTTACGTGGCTCGCTCATCTCACTTGCCGTCTTTCTTATTCTTTTTGTCGGTGCCCGCGAAATCGTCACGCAATTCGTCGGCGACACCAGTCAGATTGAGTTCAAAAGTGAAACCCTGTTCAAAGCGGTAGCTGCGCTTGACATCCCAGAGGTCGATGCCATTCAAACTTTCTTTGGCAGCACGAATCACGGTGGGGTGCTTGTCGGCGATGCTTTCGGCGACCTTCATCGCCGCGTCACGAAGCTCGGCTCGCGGTACCACTTGCAAGACACTGCCAAACGCATGAAGTTCGGCCGCGGTTGCGGTTGCCGACGTGTAGACCATGGCGCGCATCTTGTGTTGCGGGACCAAGCGTGCCAAGTGAGTTGCCGCGCCAAGTGCTCCGCGGTCAACTTCGGGTAAACCAAAGAACGCGTCGTCGCTGGCGATGATGATGTCGCTATTGCCAACGAGGCCGATGCCGCCGCCGACACAAAAACCAGCAACGGCAGTGATGACGGGAACGGGGCAGTCGTACACGGCGGCGAAGGCGGCGTAGCAACCCTTGTTGGCGCCGATTAACGCATCGAAACCTTGGGTGTTCTGCATCTCTTTGATGTCAACTCCGGCGTTAAAGCCGCGGCCCTCGGCGCGCAAGACGACGACGCGCACCTTTGTGTCGCGACCCAAGGCGGTGATGGTGTCGGCGACCTCGAACCATTCAGCCACAGTCAGGGCATTGACAGGAGGGCAGTCCATGATGACTTCGGCAATGCCGCGGTCGTTGATATTTGAAGAAATTCCCACGGGATGAGCGTACTCCCCATCTGACGAAGCGTCAGAAACGAGCGAGGACTTCCTACTAAGGTTCGTCGTGTGGCAATCACAATTGACTTTTCGGGACAAGTAGCCCTCATTACGGGTGGCACCAAGGGTGTGGGTAGGGGGATTGCACAACGATTTGCCGATGCAGGGGCACAGGTGGTCGTGTGCGCTCGTTCAATCCCCGATGACTTGCCCAAGGACTGGGCGGCTTATCCCGTTGACCTTCGTGACGCCGATCAAGCCACGGCCCTCATTGACCAAATTGTTGACCGGTTCGGTCACATCGACATCTTGGTCAATAACGCCGGAGGAAGTCCTCCGTCTGACACTTCGACTGGATCAGCCAACTTTGCGCAAAAGATTGTTGCTGTCAACCTGTTCTCGGCGATGTGGTGTAGTCAGGCCGCCAATCGTCACATGCAGAATCAACCAAATGGTGGGTCAATCGTGAACATCGGAAGTGTCTCGGCTGAACGACCCGCGCCAACTGTTGCGGCGTATGGCGCTGCAAAAGCGGCGCTCGCGAATTACACCCGTACAACTGGCCAAGAGTGGTTACCAAAAGTGCGCGTCAACTTAGTAACCGTCGGAATGGTGCGAACTGAATTGGCACACCTGCATTACGGAGACGAGGAGGGTGTGCGTCGCACCGGTGCACAAATTCCGATTGGGCGTTTGGCTCAACCAACTGAGATTGGCGACGTGTGCGTGTACTTGTCGTCGTCAATGGCGTCGTATGTGAGCGGGGCATCAATTGAAGCCCATGGTGGCGGAGATTGGCCGCCATTTTTAGATACTCCATTTCGTGATACTGGGAAGTAAAGCGAATGGTCAATCAACCATGGTGGCGTAACGCAGTCATTTACCAGGTGTATGTACGTTCATTCGCCGATGGCAATGGCGACGGTGCTGGTGATTTGTTTGGTTTGCTTGATCATCTTGAATACATAGCTTCGCTCGGTGTTGATGGCATTTGGCTCAACCCGTGCTATCCGTCGCCTCAAATGGATCACGGTTATGACGTGTCGGACTATTTCGATATTGAGCCCGCATATGGTGATCTCGAGATCTTTGATCATCTCATGATGCGGGCGAACAAACTTGGACTACGCATCTTGATGGACGTGGTTCCAAATCACTGCAGTGATCAGCATGCGTGGTTCACAGAAGCAGTAGCGGCCGGACGAGGAAGTAGAGAGCGCGAACGATTTTGGTTTCGTGAGGGTCAAGGTGTTGACGGTGAATTGCCTCCGAACAATTGGAAAGCAGTTTTTGGTGGAGGTGCGTGGTCGCGCATCACTGAACCAGACGGATCGCCAGGACAGTGGTATCTGCATACGTTCACTCCGTGGCAACCCGACTTCAATTGGCTCAACGAAGATGTTGTTGATTACTTCGACCGTATGTTGCGCTTCTGGTTTGATCGAGGAGTTGATGGCTTCAGAGTTGATGCAGTTACCGTTGTTGGCAAACACCCGGATCTTCCTAATGCTCCAGATACTCCAGCGGGGATGACTGAGATGGCTGCGTGGGCAAGCAATCCGTACACCTTGTTTTGGCCATCGGCTCATGACATCTGGCGACATTGGCGCGAAGTGATTGATCAATATGAACGTGACAATCCAATTCGTGAACTCGTCACTGTTGCCGAGGCGTATACACCTGGTCGTCCCGATTTGTTATTGAAGTTTGTTGAGCCCGATCAGTTCCATCAATCGTTTACATTCGATCTCTTATTGAGTCCTTGGAATGCGCAGAGTTTTCATAAGACTGCTGCGAAGTCATACCGCTCGCTTCACGCATCTGGATCGTCAATTACTTGGGCATTGAATAATCATGATGTTCATCGAGTTGTCACGCGTTATGGACGAACCGATGCTCACCTGACTTCTTCTTGGACAGGGAACAACTTGGTGAATAGCGATGCATCTGTCGATCTTGAAATGGGACATCGACGAGCGCGTGCTGCAGCACTACTCATTCTGGGTTTGCCTGGGGCTGTATACCTATATATGGGTGAAGAACTCGGTTTGCCTGAAGTTTTAGATATTCCAGATTCAGCGCGACAGGATCCGATCTTTGCCAGAACAGAAGGCCGTGAGAAGGGTCGAGATGGCTGCCGCGTGCCAATGCCATGGACCTCTGGTTCTGCAAACCTCAATGGATTTTCTACTTCAACGTCGGTCGAAGCTTGGATGCCACAACCAGCAGGTTGGGGAGAGATGTCCGTCGAAGTTCAAGAACAACTCGGAGACTCAATGTTGAACCTGTATCGACAGGCTCTCCAATTGCGCCCACGTTTAGTTGATGAGGGTAAAGATATTGAGTTTGTGGGCGACGGTGCTGATGGACTGTTCTCATTCACTCGTGGCTCGTGTGCGGTCATTGTGAATACTTCGGCAGATTTTGTGGAAATCCCTGCGACACTCACTGATAATCGTTCAGTTATTTTGGAATCGGTGCAAGGTGCGACGACCAATCGTGACGGGTCAAAGTTGCTGGCGGGCAATACGGCAGTGTGGTTGGGGTAATAAGCAGCGTTTAGAGTTGACGCATGGATGTCGTTTGGACTGATCTGCACCGTCATCAAAATCCGAAGATGGAAATCAATCTTGGGCAACCTATTCCGACGTACGAACGTCCCGATCGTGCCGAGACAATTCGCCAGCAGCTTGAAACAGACGAGCGATTCTCATTCGTTGGTCTGAAAGAACATGGTCGTGCGCCGATCGAAGCAGTGCATGCACTCGGGCTCATTGATTATCTAGAAAAAGCGTGGCCAGAAATTCACGCTGCAACTGGTAGGCGCGAATTTGCTCCTGAAGCAATGTTGCATGTTGGCTTGCGCGAGGGAATGAGCACGGCTCGACCGCCGCATGGTGCAGCGGCTGCTTTTGGTTATTGGTGCTACGAAACTGCGACGCCCATGGTTGAGGGAACATACCTTGCTTCGCGAGCGTCAGTAGACGTGGCTCTCACCGCTGCCGAGAAAATTCTTGCTGGTGCTCCTTCGGCCTATGGCTTATGTCGTCCTCCCGGACACCACGCAGCAGCCAATGTGTTTGGCGGCTTTTGCTATTTCAATAATGCAGCCATTGCGGCGCATCATGTTGCAACGACGACCGGAACCAAGGTGACGGTTCTCGACGTTGACTATCACCATGGCAACGGAACCCAACAGATTTTCTATGAACGCGATGACGTGCAGTTTGTTTCATTGCACGGCGACCCAGTTCGTGCCTATCCGTGGTTCATTGGTCACGAAGATGAAACTGGTGCGGGTAAAGGTCGGGGCTACAACATCAATGTGGCGCTCGGACCAGAAGCTGAAGACGATGAGTATGTTTCGCGTCTTGCTGGAGTTTGTGAAGAGATCTCGTCTTTTGCGCCTTCCATGGTGATTGTGTCATTGGGTGTTGACACCTATTGGAACGACCCAATTAGTGACTTGGCATTAACAACCGATGGCTATCGACGCTGTGGCGAAGTAGTAAAGCAACTGGGATTGCCCACATTGATTCTGCAAGAGGGCGGCTACGACATTGAGGCGATCGGCCGTAATGTCCACGCATGGATCTCGCCCTTCGCCTAATCAACTATTGGGCGCGAAACCATGCCAGATTTGGCACTTTTGACGCCCAAGAATTAGTTTTCAAGCGGCAGTAACTGTTCGGCTGCAACTGCGAGGTGATCGCACCATTCATTGGCAGATTTCGGCTCAACAATAGGCAGAACCACAAACTTTGAAATTCCTGCATCAACGAATTGCTTGATGAAATCTTGGAGAGCTGGCCAACCCTGGGGTACGAGTTGGTTGATGTCGTCAAGGTCTGGACGTCGAGTCATCAACGCTTGAGCAACAGAGTCGGGGAGTGGTCCATGAGCGTATGGAATGAGTGCGCCGAAATGTTCAGGATCAATTTCACGTTCATGTTCGGCCGCAACCCGTTGAATCTCGATACGACCACGTTCGGCGTCGGCCGGAGTGACGAAACTTGGAAGCCAACCATCGGCCAAACGTCCGACGCGCTTTAGCTCACTCGGCGCAATACCACCGAGCCAAACGTCGGGTGAACCATTCAGCGGCTTGGGTTGAACGCGTAAGTCGTCGTAATTGAAATATGTTCCATGATGCGTGACACTCGGTTGCGTCCAGCAGGCTCGGATGACTTCAAGTGCCTCATTAAATCGCTTCGCACGTTCTTCGCGGGCCACGCCGAATGCTTGTTGTTCGTGTGGGTCAGCGACACCTAACCCGAATGCGGGAAGAAGTCGACCATTAGATAAACGATCAAGGGTTGCAAGTTCTTTGGCAAGGATGACGGGGTTGCGACCTGGCAACACCATCACACTCATTCCAAATTTCAATTTGGTGGTACGTCCAGCAGCAAATGACATCGCCACAAGTGGATCGGGGGCTTCGCCACCAATGCGCTCGCTCAACCACAAGCTGTCAAAGTTCAAAGCCTCGAGTGCATCAACGACTTGAGTGAAGCCGTCGTCATTGAGATTTGTTCGAACGCCAAGCCCGTAGCCGACTCGAATTTTCATGACCGAGCAATCCGTTCAAGAATGTCGGCAGTTTCTTTGACCATCGACACGAATGGCGAGTGATCGGTATCAAGCGTGACTACGTTGTTGCAAAGTTGCGACATGATCTTTTGATGTTCAGGATGTACTGCTTGATCTTGTGAGCACAGCACATATGTTGACGATATTGAATCGCGCGGTGATCCAGTGACTTCTTGGGTCATGGTGGCCATGGGTTGAGGCGACAAGCGAGCGATAGACGCAGCAATAACGCCGCTATCGCAACAGCCATAAAAGGCTTCTTGGGCCAGTGCTGGATTGATAGTTGTATTCGCATCGTCAATGACCACCATCGCGCCGCCGAGAACGGTGTCGTGACGCGGCATCGCCATCAGTTGCGACATCACGCTTTGGCCAGCATCGGGTGCAAAGGCCGCGATGTACACGAGATGACTTACCGAAGCATCAGTTGACGCAACTTGATTAATGACCGCACCACCGTAACTATGGCCAGCGAGTACAACATTTTCGATACCACGTGTTCGCAATGCCGCCAATGTGTCAACAACATGTTGAGCATCACCGTGCATATCGCTGAGGGGAAGCGTGGAGGCACCATGGCCGGGCAAATCAATTGCCAGGCTCGGAACTCCGCGCCGATCAAGCTCTGCCTGTAGAGCACTAAAACACCAAGCACCATGCCAGGCGCCGTGCACCAGGACGACGTGTCGAATAGGAGACATATCCCCATCGTGCCACAAGCACCCCCAGAGAGGGGAATGATGCTCAACGTGCCCGTAACCTTGCAGGCATGTCGACCGCAGAATCAACAGCGCCAACCCCAGCCAATCCTTTGAACGCTTTTCGTCTCGATGGCCGTGTCGCGATTGTGACCGGAGCCTCTTCGGGTCTTGGCGTGCAATTCGCCCGCACACTTCACGCCGTGGGAGCCACTGTCGTCTTGGCGGCGCGCCGCCTTGATCGTCTTAAAGCGCTAGTTGAAGAGCTTCCAGGGTCAATCGCGATTGCAACAGATCTCACCTTGGCTGACGATCGTGAACGGTTGATTGCCGAAACCGTTCGCCGTGTTGGCCCACCTCGCATTCTCATCAACAATGCCGGAGTCGGCCACAAAGTTGCTGTCGAAGACGAAGATCTCGACACCTTCCGTACTGCGATGGAAATCAACGTCACGGCAATTTGGCACCTCTCAAAGCTGTGCGCTCCGTATATGAAAGAAGCCGGTAGCGGAAACATCGTAAATATCGCTTCAATTTTGGGCTTGGTTGGTTCGGCGCCAATTAAGCAAGCGCATTACTGCGCATCGAAGGGAGCTGTAATTAACCTCACTCGCGAACTTGGTATGCAGTGGGCACGCCGCGGCATTCGAGTGAATGCAATTTGCCCAGGTTGGTTCCCTTCAGAAATGACCCAAGGTATGGATGACGAATCAAGCATGAATTTCATGCGCGCAAACTCACCGCTACCGCGCATGGGTGAATTGCACGAATTAGATGGCGCACTTCTTTTGCTCGCGAGCGATGCGGCTTCCTTCATGATTGGTCAGCATGTTGTTGTTGACGGTGGTTGGACTGCTCGATGATTTTGCATCTCGCTATTCGTGCCGATTGGGAACAGGCCAAATCAAGTGGCAACTATCCCTGGTCAACGCGCGGAATCCTGGTTGTTGATGAGGGTTATACCCACTGCAGTTACGAGAGTCAGTGGAAGGGTGTTCGCGATCGTTTCTATAGCGATCTTGTTGACAGTGATTTAGTACTGCTCGAAATTGATGAAGCGTCGTTGACGAGCGAAGTCATCGTTGAACAACTCGGAGCAGCGCCTGAAGCTTTTCCACATATCTACGGTTGTATTGATATCGCCGCAGTTGTTACTGAACGGCCGATCGTCTAGAGATTTGGCGTGAGGTGAGCCCAAGGTGTAGCTTGCTCAAGTTGAGATGCCACTCGAATCAACACATCTTCGCAACCATACGCGGCGACAAGTTGCATGCCAATGGGTAGTCCATCTGCGTTGCGGTGCAGTGGCAGGCTGATAGCGGGTTGACCACTGATATTGAACTGCGCTGTAAATGAGACCCAGGTACCAGCAGTCATCAGAGGCGTCATCGGACGCGCGGGATTGTTTGGCATTGAACCAATCGGAAGTGGTGGTGCGGCGAGGGTCGGCGTCAGCAGTAAATCCCAACCTTGTGTCCACCATGACTGGATGGCGCGACGGAAAAGGATTGAACTTGCTTGTGCCAACGAGAAGTCAACGCCATTCACGCCTTTAGCGAACTCGGCTTGCGCCCAGTTCATCGCTTCAATATCGTCGGGTGTCATCTCGCGACCGAGTGCATCGCTGAATCGGCGAATAGCGGTACCCATGTTGGTGCTCCACAACATGCTGAAGGCTCGACCTATCTCATTGTCAGAGAAGATGTCTGGGAAACCAGGTTCAACGTGATGCCCAAGTGACTCCAACAACCTTGCTGTCTTGTGCACACCCTCAACACAGTCAGCATGCACATCGCCACCGCGTGGATTGAAGTCGAGCATGCCGATGCGTAAGTGACCTGGGTCGGCGCCAACTTCTTCAATAAATGGGCGACGTGGTGTTGGAGCGATGATCACATCACCAATTCCAGGACCATGTGTTGCATCAAGGAGGCGTGCCGAGTCGCGAACTGTTCGGCTCACGCAGTGCTCAACGCCAAGATTACTTTCGTCGCGGTAGGGCCCCATTGAAATTCGACCTTGCGAAACTTTGAGTCCGACAAGGCCACAACAAGCCGCCGGAATACGAATTGATCCACCGCCATCACTGGCATGAGCGATTGGAACAATGCCAGCAGCAACAGCCGATGCCGAGCCACCACTTGATCCGCCAGGAGTGCGCGCGAGGTCCCAGGGATTACGTGTTGGTCCCCATGCTTCTGGTTCGGTGACGGGAACACTTCCGAACTCTGGACTGTTGCCGCGACCGATTGAAATCAACCCAGCGGCTTTGTAACGCGCGACGAGTGTGGTGTCTTCAGTTGAAACGTAGTTAGCGGCTTTGTACGCCTTACTGCCGTTACTGAGTGGTTTGCCAGCCTCGGCTGCGTAGAGATCTTTCAAAAGGTATGGGACACCGCGAAACGGACCATCGGGAAGATCGCTGCTTGCGGCGAGTTGTCGTGCATCTTCAAACCAGCGATATGTCAGAGCGTTGAGCTTGGAGTCGTAACGCTCGACACGCTCAATGGCCGCATTGACCATTTCAAGCGGTGAAACTTTGCCGGAGGCGACTAATTCGGATTGTGCGGTGGCATCAAGCCAGCGGGTGTCATCAGCGAGTGAACTCATCATTCAATTGATAGCAGGTTTCGCTAAGGTGATCGGTCTGTGTCTGTTCCGAAACCATTAAATCCAGCCGAGAGCACTCGCGATTTGTTGAAGGTGGGCCCAGTTCGAAACCTGTTGGGCTCGAGCGTTTTCACATCGACTGGGGTGATGTTGCAGGCAACGGTGCTTGGTAAGCAGATTTATGACATCACTGGGCGCGAACTAGATATTGGCTTACTGGGGCTCGCCGAGTTTCTCCCCGCGGCCTTATTAGTGTTGGTGACTGGCTCAGTCGCTGATCGATTTAATCGCAAAATTGTGGGTGGAATAGCGGTCGGTTTTGAACTCTTGAGTTCGCTTGCATTGGGTATTTACGCTCTCTCGAAACCAACTGCGGT
>CALEHE010000198.1 GCA_937876415.1 uncultured Actinomycetes bacterium | reverse complement strand
AACAACTTCGACGGCCATTCTTCAACAAACTTCTTGCGAGCTTCGCCAGTCAGTTCAAATCCGGGGGTTCCCCAACCTGCAGGCAGATTGGCGACCAACCATTCACGGATTTCTCCACGGAAAGCTTCGGCGTCGGCGGGGTAATTCAGTTCCATTTCATCATTCTCTCGCAGGCATCAGCCCGACCCCAACCCGAGCGTCAATAAATGCGTCACGAACTATGACAAATAGGACACCGACAAATAGAACCATGACACTGAACGATTCACACGGCGTTCACAAAAGTCAAACATTGGGGAAATCCGCCATTTCTAGGGTTGCCCACATGGAAACAACCGTCGACGCGGCAATTGCACTATCTGCGACCCCATTGCCACCCCAGGAGTCTGCGGTTCTGCGAGCCCTCATTACCTGTTCAGGACGAGTTGTCAGTCGTCGCGAGTTGTCACGTTTGGCTGGAATCGCCGATTTAAACGATCGCCGTTGCGATTCACTTTTGGTCTCCATTCGCAAGGCGCTTGGACCCTCGTCGATCCGCACTGTTCGTGGCCGAGGCTGGATGCTGAATGACGACAACCTTGAGCTGGCAAACCGGCTCATTGCTGCCTGACCGTCAATCCTCTTCTCACCATAGATGACTACTAACATGCCTCCGTGAGTTTGCTTGCTGCTTCTACCGAGGGTTACGACCTCGCCCTCATTTTGGGCAATTTGCTCATTATTATCCTTGTTGCGCGTCTGGCCGCCGAACTTGCCGAGCGAATCAAAATTCCGGCAGTACTTGGCGAAATCGTGGCCGGCATCATTATTGGCCCAAGTGTTCTTGGTCTGATTGATCCCATCAAGCATCTTGATGTCGCCGACATGGTTCTCCTGCTCGGAGAAATCGGTGTCATCTTGTTGCTCTTTCAAGTTGGTCTCGAAATGGATCTCGGAGAAATGGCCAAGGTTGGCAAACCGGCCTTTGTCGTGGCGATCATCGGTGTCGCTGTTCCCTTCGCTGCTGGCTTCGGCGTTGCTGCATCTTTTGGCGAAGACGCCAAAGTTGCACTCTTCATCGGCGCTACCCTCACTGCCACGAGCGTTGGCATTACAGCCCGTGTTCTGGGCGATTTACGAGCCCTCGCGCTGCGCGAATCGCGCATCGTTTTAGGCGCTGCAGTCGCTGACGATGTTTTGGGTCTCGTCATTTTGACTGTGGTCGTCAAGGTCGTCACCGAGGGTTCAATCAGCGCCGGGGTAGTACTTGAGACCATCGGTTTAGCGGTCGGCTTTCTGCTCATCACGGGTTTGCTCGCGATCTATGTCATCCCTCGGTTATTCACGCGCATTGATCGACTCGCGAAATCGACGACAACAATCGTGTCAAGCGCGTTTGCTCTCACGTTGGCTTTTTCATTGTTGGCCAATCAAGCAAAACTTGCTTTCATCATTGGAGCCTTCATGGCGGGTCTTGCGGTCGGACGAAGTCCTCAACATGAACGCATTTCTGAAGGACTCAACCCACTCGGACATATTTTCATTCCAGTCTTTTTCGCCAGTATCGGAATTAACGCTGATCTAGAAGCCATGTTCCAACCCAGTGTTCTGGTTCTAGCGGTGTCGCTCACAGTTGTCGCAATCATTGGAAAACTGGTCGCTGGGCTCGGCGTTGGGCGTTCTGGCGGCGACAAGTTGCTCATCGGTATTGCAATGATGCCACGCGGCGAAGTGGGCCTCATCTTCGCATCAATTGGATTATCAAAGGGAGTTCTTGATGACGAACTCTACGGCGCACTTCTGCTGATGGTCCTCGTGACGACCCTGATCACCCCACCACTGATTCGCTTAAAACTGGCAAAACGAGACGACCTAGCGACACCAACTTCAGTCGAGGTTTGGACTTCGGTTGATACGTCACATCTCATTGAAGAACTTCTCAATAACGATGCCGACGAATGGTGGCGCATTCTTGATCGTCACAATGTTGAGTTGCGGATTCCCGAAATTGGTAGTGCAATGCAACGTCGTCGTACCGAACCGGACTTTGCTGATCAAGGGTTAAACGTCCATCTCCATTCGCTACATGCTTTGAAGTTGCACCTTGATGACCCACGCCTTGACCCATTGCTGAGTCGCGCCCTTGACCGTGTCGGTCTCATTGAAATCGTGGCCTTGGCTTGTTTCATCGACTCGTTATTTGACAACGGTCATGAAGCCATTGGCACCGCAACCTTGATGATGCCCGAGTCAACCGATGACATCATTCATATTTTGTCGCTCAGCGAATCAATGAAAGATGCCGTCCATGGCCCAGATCTTTCAATACCCGCCGAACTTTTGGTCGGAGACGCATACATCACTTTGTCGGCTTATGTTGTCGCCGCGCTCACGGTTCCTGAAACTCACCGTACAGCTCTTGATGTAGCCATCAACGACCTCGTCTAGTTCACTGCCGAACACATCGCTCACACTGCCGTAACAATTCACGGACACTCGAGAAACATCAACCTCCTAGTTTTGACTTTGCCAGGTGTCCCATATCGGTCACCGTCCTAGTCAGCGTGGACAGGGTCAGGCATATCACTCACCCAACCCCAAGGAGAATTATGCGTAAGAAAATCCTGCGTCTCTCGCTGAGCATTGCGGCGGCCACTGCCACAGCACTGGCCCTACCCGGAATCGCTCTCGCAGAAGAGGCCGACACCATGGCGGCCATCGACGGAGTTCAGGCCGCCCTCGACAACCTCTGGCTAATCATCGCTGGCTGTCTCGTATTCTTCATGCAAGCTGGCTTCGCACTCGTCGAAGCCGGTCTCACGCGTGCGAAAAACGTGGTCAACATCTTCGCCAAGAACTTGGCCGACGCCATGATCGGTGTCATCATGTTTTTGGCGGTCGGTTACGCCTTCGCCTTCGGTGGTGACGGTGGCTGGTTCATCGGCCTTGGCGGCTGGTTCCTCAGCGGTTCAAATCCCTTCGAGTGGGGATCGAGCGGCGTCGGAACGCTCACCACGCCGACGTTCTTCTTCTTCCAGGTGGTGTTCGCGGCCACGGCTGTCACCATCGCCTCGGGAGCGATGGCCGAGCGCACCAAGTTCAAGTCGTACCTCATGTTCAGCGCCGTGATGACCGCCTTCATCTACCCAGTTGTCGTGCACTGGACCTGGGGTGGCGGTCTCATCTCAAAGATCAACATCGGCGACGCGGTGTACTCCGACTTCGCTGGATCTTCGATCGTGCACATGACGGGTGGTGTCGCCGCTCTCATGGGTGCGTTGTTCCTCGGACCTCGCATTGGCAAGTACGGATCCGACGGCAAGCCGCGTGCCATTCCCGGACACAGCATTCCGCTCGCCATGCTCGGCGTATTCATCCTCTGGCTCGGCTGGTTCGGATTCAACCCCGGTTCAGAATTGGCGGCCGACAACTACGTCGCCTGGATCGCCGTCAACACGTTGGTCGCCGCAGCAGCCGGTGGAGCAGTCACCTTGGCCACGGTGTGGTTCAAAACCGGAAAAGTTGATATGGCCCTTGTCGGTAACGGTGTTTTGGCCGGGCTGGTCGGCATCACGGCTGGTTGCGGAACAATGAACGTGCTGGGCTCGCTTATCACGGGCGGTATCGCCGGACTCATCGTGGTCTTCTCGGTCGTGTTCTTCGACAAGATCAGGATCGACGACCCGGTCGGCGCCATCAGCGTGCACGGAGTGTGCGGTGCTTGGGGAACCATCGCCGTCGGACTCTTCGCCCGCTACGACGATGCCTTCCTCGGACGAGAAAAGGCCGGCCTCTTCTACGGTGGTGGCCTGGATCAGTTGATCGTCCAGATCTTGATGGTGCTGATCATTGCTGCCTGGGTTGCGATCACCACGGGAGTTCTCTTCTTCATCATTAAGAAGACCATCGGTCTTCGCGTCAGTGAACAAGAAGAGATCGAAGGTCTCGACACCCACGAGCACGGTGTCCCTGGCTATGTCAACGATGACATGGTTTTGCGATAAGTCGACCACGAGAAACCAGAGAGGAACACAACAAAATGAAACTCATCACCGCAATCGTGAAGCCCTTCAAATTGGATGACGTGAAAGATGCCCTCAAGGCTGTCGGCGTCCAGGGCATCACCGTTAGTGAAGTTAGAGGCTTTGGTCGCCAAGGTGGCCACAGCGAAACGTACCGAGGAGCCGAATACAAAATCGATTTCGTGCCCAAGGTTCGGCTCGAGTTGGTCGTTGACGATGGCAGTGTTGACGCCGCCATTGCCGCAATCAAGGCTTCAGCAGTCACCGGAAAAATCGGCGATGGAAAGATCTGGGTGGCCAACATCGACCGCCTCGTTCGTATCCGCACCGGCGAAGAAGGTCCAGACGCAATTTAAGCAACACCCAGTCGATGAGGTGGCCAGATCAGTTGTTCTCCCTTGATGACCCTGGCCACCAAATCAACACCGCTGTTCGGCATATCCGCTGGCGGCAAAACGGAGAAGGTTCTCCTCTCCGGTAGGGGCCGTCCCCGAGTTGACAGTTCGCTGTCGGCTCGGGGACATCCTTTTCCCGCACCATTCGTTTATATTGCCGAAACAATTGAGCAATCTGAGTTTCGTATCGTTCCTGCATCAACTCATGCCCCGAGTTGACAACAGATCACACAACGATCAGGAGAACCAATGGACAGCGGCAATATGGCGTGGGTGTTGATATCAGCAGCCCTCGTACTTTTCATGATTCCCGGCCTCGCATTTTTCTACGGAGGAATGGACCGAAGTCGAAACGTTTTAAATATGTTGATGATGAACTTTTATTGTGTTCTCATCATCCCGATTTTGTGGGTCGCCATTGGTTTCTCGCTTTCGCAAAACCCTTTTGATAACAGTTTCATTGGTGGTTTCGACTCATTCTTTTTGAAAGACATCACGGCAGCTGGTGACGGAATGTCATTGGCCACGATCGCATTTCTCGGAATGTTCGCTGCAATCACGCCCGCACTGATCTCTGGTGCTGTTGCCGATCGAATGAAGTTCTCAGCATGGGCAATCTTTGTTCCCATCTGGTTCCTGTTGGTGTATGTGCCCGTCTTCAAATGGGTCTACGGCGGTTGGCTGGGCCAGCGCGGATCAATCGACTTCGCAGGTGGAACGGCAATTCACGTTAACGCCGGTATCGCAGCGCTCGCCGCAGTCATGGTGCTCGGCAAGCGCCGCTCTGCACCTACTCCTCCACACTCAATGCCCCTCGTGATGATCGGCACCGGTATTTTGTGGTTCGGATGGTTTGGATTTAACGCTGGTTCAGCACTTGCAGCAAACGGCCAAGCTGCCCAAGCATTCATGAATACTTTCTTGGCAGGAGCTGCCGGTGGTTTGGCATGGATTCTGATCGAGTGGCTACGCGATGGTCACCCGACAAACCTCGGCGCTGCGTCGGGAATTGTGTCGGGCCTTGTCGCCATTACACCTGGCGCCGGCTATGTCTCTGGACCAGCACCAATTTTGATTGGTCTCATTGCCGGCGCAATCTGTTGCTACGCAGTGCGCCTCAAGAACAAGTTTGGTTACGACGACGCCCTCGACGTCGTTGGTGTTCACTTTGTCGGCGGACTCGTTGGCTCACTGCTCATTGGCTTTTTCGCCAACCCCTCATTCTTTGAAGGTTCGTTTGACGAAGGCATCTTCTACGGTGGCGGAGCCGGCCTGCTCGTTGAGCAAGCAATTGCCAATGGCGCCGCCATTGTGTGGTCGTTCGTCCTAACCTTTGTCATCATGATGGCGTTAAAGAAGACCATTGGCGTGCGAGTATCACCTGAAACGGAATCGACCGGACTAGATCTCGCCGAACACGGTGAAACTGCCTACCACGGCGCCCAGTAAGAATTCACCTATCTCATAACTCACCTATCTCAAAACACGTTCGATACGACAAGAGGATTGATATCCATGCAACTCATCACCGCCATCGTGAAGCCATTCAAAATTGATGACGTCAAAGACGCTCTCAAGGCCGCCGGTATTCAAGGAATTACTGTCAGCGAAGTTCGCGGTTTTGGTCGTCAGGGCGGCCATACCGAGACCTATCGCGGCGCCGAATACAAAATCGATTTCGTTCCCAAGGTTCGCCTTGAGATCGTTGTCGATAACTCAGAAGTTGACCGTGTTGTTGAAGCCATCAAGGCTGCAGCCACGACCGGCAAGATCGGTGACGGAAAAATCTGGGTTACGAATGTTGATCGCATCATTCGTATTCGTACCGGCGAAGAAGGCAGCGACGCTATTTAGTTGCTTCGAGTGCGCGCCATACTCGTTCTGCTGTACACGGCATATCAATATGGCGCACACCAAGATGACTCAATGCATCAACGACTGCGTTTTGTACGGCCGGCGTTGCGCCAATCGTTCCGCTTTCGCCAATTCCTTTAGCACCTAGATCATTCATCGGTGATGGTGACTCCATGTGCACCGTCACGAAACTTGGTACCTCGGCGGCACTTGGAAATCCGTAATCGGCAAAGTTGCCAGTGAGCGGATTGCCATCAGCGTCGTAGATGAATTCTTCATACAACGCTTGGCCGATTCCTTGAGCAAGTCCGCCATGAACCTGACCTTCGGCAAGCAACGTATTGACAATGCGACCGGCGTCATCGACCGCGAACATATCGCGCAATTTGACCTTGCCGGTTTCGGTATCAACTTCAACAACTGCAAGATGCGCGCCGCTCGGAAAGGTTCCTGACGCTTGTGCGAAGTCGCCTTCGCCATCAAGACGCTCGCCCATTGCCTGGGCAGTTGCAACGACATCAGCCCACGTGCGTGTCACAGCAGGTGTGCCAGCCACATGAAAACCTCCGTCTTCAAGAACAACGTCGTCAACTGATGCTTCAAGAAGTCGCGAGGCGATCTGTCGAGCTTTATCGGCCACTACTCCAGCAGCGCGCCACACATTTGTTCCACCAATTTGCACTGATCGAGATCCGCCAGTGATTTCGCCGCTCTTCACCGCATCGGTATCGCCGTGAATCACCGTGATGTTTTCAAATGGAATACCGAGACGATCGCTGACCAACATCGCCCACGTGGTGCGGTGACCCTGACCGTATGGAGTTGTTCCCGTGATCACTTTGGCATGCACTTCGCCGTCATCATTCGTCATCACTTCAACGAAGCCAAACTCCGAACCACCAGACATTGCAGTGATCTCAACATAGACCGCAAGGCCGAGGCCAAGTTGAACTCGATCATTACTGGCTCGGCGTTGCTTTTGTTCGTTGCGTAGTTGCGCGTAATCCGAAACATCAAGCAGTTGTTCGAGCGAGCCTGGATAATCGCCACTGTCGTATGTCGTCCCTGTGCCATTGGTATAGGGAAACTGATCTTTGGCAACAAGATTGACTTCGCGAACTCGCGCCGGATCGATGCCGATTTCAGCAGCGAACAAATCAACGGCACGTTCAATCGCTGCCGCCGCTTCAGGCCGTCCAGCTCCACGATAAGCCAATGTCGGAACTGTATTCGTCACAACTGAACGCGACGACATGTACGCGTTGGGGATGTGATACGTGCCGGTCAACATGCGACCAGTCATGAACGGCAAGAACGCGCCAAAGCGCGCGTAGGCACCAGCCTCTTGAATCACTTGCATGTCATACGCCAAGATTTTTCCGTCGCGCGTGCCACCAATACGAATGTCTTGAATCTGGCCGCGACCATGCCCAAGCCCATTCATACTTTCGGTGCGGGACTCGGTGTAACGAACCGCTCGCCCAACTCGTTTGGCCAACCACGGAAGCAACATGTCTTCGGGATAGAAGAAGGCTTTCGCCCCAAAGCCGCCACCAACATCTGGTGTGATCACGCGAATCTGCTCAGCAGGCAAACCATAAAACGCACAGAGTTGATTACGAATCGGATGCGCACCTTGACACGCCTGCCAATGAGTAAGCCGACTCACTCCATCGGGTCCTGCTTCTTCCCAACGACTGGCGGCGACTCGTCCTTCGAGCGGGCTCGGTGCAATGCGTTGATTAATGATTCGTTGGCCCACCACCACATCGCACTGAGAGAAGTCGGCGACTTGACCGGCTTCAAGATTGACAATGGTGTTCGTTCCAAAATCGGGGAACAACAAAGTTTCGTCAGCAAGTGCTTCTTCGGGATCAACCACCGCGTGCAGCGCGTCGTAGTCGACAAAAACCTGTTCGGCCGCGTCGACTGCTTGAGCCCGCGATTCGGCGACAACAGCCGCAATCAATTCGCCGACATAGCGCACGGTGCCATCGGCCAAAGCCGAGCGCCGAATACCAGCGGGCAACAACGGCATATCAATGGGAACAAAGTTGAGACCATCGGCCTGTAAGTCTGCGCTTGTGAATACCCCAAACACCCCAGGCATCTGATCCGCAGTCGAGGTGTCAATGTTGGTGATTCGCGCGTGGGCCACGCTCGATCGCACGTACACCACATGACCAGCACCTGGCAGGTCGAGATTGTCAATAAAGGTTCCTCGACCCGTGACTAAATCTGGGTCCTCCGTACGGAGTATGCGCTCGCCGATCATTCCCATGGTTTTCCTCTAAATTCTGTGATCATTAGTACCACTTCGGCTACCTGAGACCACCCGTCCTCAGCGTAGATTGAAAGCCATGACAATTACCGAGTCTGCACCGCCAAAAGCCGAACGCTGGACTGCCCAGTGGAAAGAACTCTACGAAGAGGTCATCACCACTGGTCTGTGCACGGGTTGCGCCGGCTGCGTCGTCACCTGCCCCCACGACGTGATCGGTTACGAGCACGAAGAGGGTAAGTACAAGCCCTTCCACATCGAAGAAGAGCTCGGTCTCGATAACTGCATTCACGGCGAAAAGGGTTGCACCACCTGCACCCGTGCTTGCCCCCGTTTCCGCAAGTGGGAAGAGTCAGCCGACAACCACCTCTTTGGTCGTACGCGCGAACCCGAAGAAATGTCAGGCATCTGGCGTCAACTGTTGTTGACCCGTGCGACCGACAAAGTGCAGCACGAAAAGGGTCAAGACGGCGGTTTCGTGTCGGCCATGTTGATCTGGCTCATGGAAAATGGCTACATCGAAGGTGCACTCGTGAGTGGCGTTGAAACCGACGATGCATGGAAGGCCAAGCCAGCCCTTGCTCGCAATAAAGAAGAAGTGTTGGCAACTGCTGGCTCGCGTTACACCTACTGCGCGAATCCACTCGCATTGCGTGAAGCCAAAGAACAAGGTCTCACGAAGTTGGCCCTCGTCGGTATGGGTTGCCAGACATCATCGCCGCCGGTCATGTGGGATCGCAAGGCTGGCAAAGTTGGTAAGCCCTTCTTGTTCAACATTGGCTTGTTGTGCTCGAAGACTTTTGACGACGCCATCTTTGAAGAGCTCTTTGAAGCCAAGTACGGCTTGAAGAAGCAAGACATGGTGAAGATGAACATTAAAGGTGCCTTCCAGATTTGGATGAAGGACGGTTCATTCCACGAAATCGATCTCAAAGAGTGTCACAAGTGGACCCGCGAAGGCTGCAAGAGCTGCCCCGACTTCGCTGCCGAACACGCCGACATCTCAACGGGTGGTATTGGCAAGGACAACGACTGGACCCTCACCATTGTTCGTACCGAACTTGGCGAAGAAGTCATTTCGCGCATGATCAGCGATGGCGTGATCGAATCACGTCCGGCCCAAGAAGACGAGGTAGCAATGAAGTTGTTGCGCACACTCAGCATTGTGAGTCGTCGTCGTTGGCCAGAGTGGGCCGAAAAGTCAGTTTCGGTTGGTGTTCCACCGCCGAAGAAAAAAGCTGACGGCACTGCACCCGCCGCCCACTGAGTGACATTCCATTGTGATTCTGGTGTCATTTAAGTTGGCTATACCAAATTCAATCACACCAGAATCACAAGGTTGATCTAGCCAAGAGTGGGGTTTTGTTGGGCAGCGGCGCGTTGCATGCGCTCAACTGGCGCCTGGCGAAAATCGGGATGCGTCAAAATCCAGAACTGATTCGCCAC
>CALEHE010000197.1 GCA_937876415.1 uncultured Actinomycetes bacterium | reverse complement strand
GGCTGGAGATTAGTGCGGTGCGAAATCATTTTGGGGGTTCACATGGCACAACTTCTTAGCGGCAACTGGGTGCTTTCAGCACAAGATCTCATCTCTGAATATGAGTGTGAACACAAGGTGGCTCTTGACGCCGCAGTGACTCTGGGGAACCTGAACATTTCTCAGGTCGAGAATCCCGAACTGAAACTCCTCCAAGAGTTCGGTCTCAAGTTTGAAAAGCAGCGACTCGAAGCACTCGAATCCACGCATCAAGTTAAACGTCTTGAAGTGCCGAAAAGAAACGTGACTGATTACCAGGTTGCCTGGGAAGCGACTAAGCAGGCCATGGCTGATGAATACGAAGCAATCTACCAAGGCACCTTGTTCACGGGGGACTTTATTGGTTTTGTTGACTTCCTAGTCGCCAGAAAGACGAGCACTGGGGAATTCGAACGTGACCAAGAAAATAGAGTCATTTATGAACCCGTCGATACAAAATCGGCGCGAAGCGCAAAGAAGACTGCCGTCATCCAAGTGGCTGCCTATGCTGAAGCGCTCACTCGACTCGGACAACCTGAACCTTTCGAGGTACACCTTTGGCTGGCCGGAGACAACAATTGGAGCGGTCAGGCCCCTGATCTGATCAATGTCGCCCGCGAATATCGACAGCGTGTTCAACAACGCCTTCCCCAACTGGGATCAATCCCGGATCCCACCTGGGCCCCGCCTTGCAGTGCCTGCACCCATTGCCGATGGGCAGACAATTGCGATCTGGGCAGGAGAGAGGCCAGAGACCTTTCACTCATCCAAGAAATTCGAGCCACGACCAGGTTAAAACTCGTTGACGCCAAAATCACAACGATTGACCAGATGGCTCAGGCCACAATTGATCAACGACCCAAGTCAGTATCAAAAGAAACATTTTCGCGCCTGCAGACTCAAGCTGCCATTCAAATCCGAGGCGAACAAGCAAACAAAGTCATTTTCGACATCACTGCCGTGTCATCTGTTAATTCCATGCCACCCCGTTCTGCTGGCGACCTGTGGTTCGACATGGAAGGTGACCCATACGCCAACCATGGCGACGGCTTGGAGTACATGTTTGGTTTTGGATACCTGCAAAATGGTGAGTTTGCC
>CALEHE010000196.1 GCA_937876415.1 uncultured Actinomycetes bacterium | reverse complement strand
CGATCCGCTGCTCATTCTTTCGAGCACCCTGCAGACAGCCTTTGAAGCCGTCGCTGGTCGCGCTGGCATTGACCCCGTTATTCGTCCGAGCGAACATGCCGACGCTCAGGCCAACGGAGCATTAGGTCTGGCCAAAGAACTTGGACAGAGCCCCCGCCAAGTTGCCGAAGCCGTCCTTGCCCAATGTGCTGGCCTCACCGACATCTGCTCATCGGTGGAAGTTGCTGGCCCTGGCTTTTTGAATCTGGTGTTCAATAACTATTTCCTCGCTGGTTTGCTCAAGCAAGTGTCGGACGATCCACGTCTTGGCATCGGCAAAGTAACCACGCGCAAAGTTGTTGTTGATTACTCGGCACCGAACGTCGCCAAAGAAATGCACGTCGGCCATTTGCGCACAACCGTTATCGGCGACTCATTAGTACGCATGCTCACCTTTGTTGGCCACGATGTCATTCGTGAAAATCACATCGGCGACTGGGGAACACCCTTTGGCATGTTGATTGAGCATCTGCTCGATCTCGGCGAAACCAAAGCGGCCGAACACTTGTCGCTTGGCGACCTTGATGGTTTCTACAAGCAAGCTCGCGCCAAGTTTGATGGCAACGAGACTGATGGCAATGAAGCTTTCCAAGATCGTGCACGTTCACGTGTGGTCTTGCTGCAAGGTGGCGATGCCGAAACTCGACGTTTGTGGAAGTTGCTCGTCAATCTTTCAACACAACACTTCAACGCGGTTTACGAACTGCTCGGTGTGTTGTTAATCGATGACGACCTCATGGGCGAGAGCGCGTACAACGATCTTTTGCCACAAGTCATCACGCGTCTTGACAAGCTTGGACTCTTGCAACAGTCCGATGGCGCCGATGTTGTTTTCCCACCCGGATACACCAACCGTGAAGGCGATCCGTTGCCGCTCATCGTGCAAAAGGGTCAAGGCGGATTCAACTACGCAACAAGCGACCTGGCGTGTGTGATTGACCGCATCGAACGCCTCAATGCTAACTTGCTTCTCTACGTCGTCGGTGCGCCGCAGGCTCAACACTTATCAATGGTGTTTGATGTCGCGCGTATGGCGGGTTGGCTAGCCGAACCCAACGAAGCAGTGCACGTTGCATTCGGAAATGTGCTTGGCTCCGATCGCAAGATGATGAAGAGCCGCAGTGGTGATCCGCTGAAGTTCATTGATCTTGTTGAAGAAGCGGTGACACGTGCCGACGAATCAATTGCCACCAAGAATCCCAACTTGCCCGAAGCCAAACGCAAAGTGATTGCGCAGATGGTCGGTATCGGTGCTGTGAAGTACGCGGACCTATCAACCGATCGCGTGCGCGACTATGTGTTCGATTGGGAACGCATGTTGTCGTTTGATGGCAACACTGGCCCGTACTTGCAATATGCCCATGCGCGTATTTGCAGTATTTTCCGTCGCGCTGGCATTGAGCGTGAATCAGTTCGCAATGTCACTCCGAATTTGGTTGAGCCACAAGAGCGCGACTTAGCAATCAAACTTCTCGCGTTCAATGCCGCAGTTATAGACACCATTGACAAATACAGCCCGCATCGTTTGTGTACGTACATTTACGAACTCGCAACGACGTTTACGGCTTTCTACGAACACTGCCCAGTGCTCAAAGCCGAAGACGAAAACATTCGCCAAAGCCGTTTGGCTTTATGCGATCTCACCGCCCGAGTACTCAATCAAGGATTGGCATTACTCGGTATCGAAACTCCGGAGCAGATGTGAGAAATATCCATGAGTAATCGCCCAATACCCCTTGATCTATTGCCCGATTCGGCAGCGGTTGAAGCCGATGGTTCGTTGTCAATCGGTGGTTGTTCAATCGCTGAACTGGCCGAGCAATATGGCACTCCGCTTTTTGTTTACGACGAAGAACATATTCGCGCTCGTTGCCGTGAAGCTGTCGCCGCATTTGGTGTTGATCGTGTCATCTACGCGTCAAAAGCCTTTATGTGTTCGGCGATGGCGCGATTGGTGAGTGAAGAAGGACTTCTACTTGACGTTGCGTCTGGTGGCGAACTTTATGTGGCGATGCACGGGGGAGTGCCAGCGAGCCGCTGCACTCTTCACGGCAATAACAAGAGCGTTGACGAACTCGAGATGGCCATCACCGCCGGTGTTCGTCACATTGTTGTTGACAGCTTTGACGAAATTGAACGCCTTGAAGATTTGAGTCGTCGCGGATTTGCTGCACCGAAGTTGATGATTCGAGTCACGCCTGGCGTGCATGCGCACACGCACGATTTCATTGCAACGGGTCAAGATGATTCAAAGTTTGGATTCAACTTGG
>CALEHE010000195.1 GCA_937876415.1 uncultured Actinomycetes bacterium | reverse complement strand
TGAACCTTGATGGCAAGCACGACGATCTTTTGATGGCTATCCACGAGGCCGATCGAGCGTTACGTACCGCCCAACGATCGTTACTCCGCGCCAGCAAAATCGTCAAGTAACCAGAATTCCTTGTGCTTCTGGTGTCGTTTTATTCGCTATTGGCAAATAAAACGACACCAGAATCACACAGGTCGAATAGATCGCCTCACAAACCTGTGGCATGTTGACGGTCTGTTGGGTTGCTCGTCGCTGGCTCGTGGATGACTCACTGACGTCGCTCACACGCCATTGTTCTGTGTCAAGTCTCTGGTGTGGGCTCAGTCAACGTTCATCACCCACGAACAGCTGCGCATCCCAACATCAATTCACCACCACCAGATTCTTGCGACGAGTCTGTAACTATTCGTTGGGGTGGCCGGTTCTTAATGACGCTCGGTGTGGGGCGCAGCCTGTCGTCGGTCGACAACATCGGATACCTGCACCACTTACTCTCTGACAACCGATTCGGCGGTATCCGGTTGGAGATCGACGAGCAGGCGACGAGCCTCACACCAACCGGGTTAAACCAGCCATCACAAACGTTTCGCGCTTTTGGCGCTCGAAGTTTGAGAGCCCGCCGTCGGCAACAACCGAGTTAGGAACCGAGTTCGCCTCATCGCAACGACAGCGGTCGGCATTGGGAACATCACCCAAAACGCTTTCAATATGAGCTCCACAACCCGCCCACGACGGTTTGCCACATTCACGACATATCACTTTTCTGCACATACCCCTAAGGGTATCACGGAACACAACAATTTCAACTTTTGCGTGGTGACCGCTTCGTTGTCGGAGCGGTCACCGGCACACCTGCCGATGGGCAAATGTCGGCTAACTCGCAAATCGGGCACTGCGGTTTACGTGCGTCGCATACGCGGCGCCCGTGAAGAATCAATCGCAAACTAAACGAACCCCATTCGGCCGGCGGCAAGTAATCGTTGAGTTGCAATTCAACTTTCACCGGGTCTTCGAGTTTCGTGAGTCCCAATCGTCGCGACAAGCGACCGACGTGAGTGTCAACGGGCAGTCCTGGTAAATCGAATACCACACTGCGCACAACGTTGCCCGTCTTACGACCAACACCCGGCAACGTGACGAGATCTGAAAGTTCGCTTGGTACTTCTCCCCCAAAACGTTCAATCAAGTTTTGCGCCATACCCATTAAGTTTTTTGCTTTGCTTTGATAAAAGCCCGTCGAGCGAATGAGTGTTTCAACTTCTGACGGATCAGCTGATGCCAACGACCACGGATCTGGGAAACGCGCAAACAATGCTGGCGTCACCATGTTGACGCGCACGTCGGTGCATTGTGCCGACAAGATGGTCGCCGATATCAACTCGAATGCGTTGCGATGATCGAGTTCGCAAATCACCTCGGGGTAACCAATTGCCAAACGTCGCGCGACTTCAATGGCTTGATCTTTCGGCTT
>CALEHE010000194.1 GCA_937876415.1 uncultured Actinomycetes bacterium | reverse complement strand
GGTCAGTAGAGACAAATTACCAACCCCGCGAGGTTTTGGATAGGGGCATGAGTCAAGAGATGAAGTCTCGCTTTTTCACAGCCTCAAGTACTATTCACCACCATGTTCACCGGAATTGTTGAAGAGCTCGGAACCGTCATTGACAGCCGACCGGTCACCACCGAATGGGGTGCTGGGGTGCGCCTGCGAATCGCTGCTTCAACAGTTCTGGAAGGTTCGGGCCTTGGGGCGTCAATCGCTGTCAACGGCTGCTGCCTGACTTTGGTCGATCAAGGCACCGACGCCAACAGTTCGTGGTGGGACACCGATGTCAGCCAAGAGACCCTCGATCGCACCACTGTTGGCGCGATGAACGTCGGCGACCGGGTCAATCTTGAACGGCCGATGGCCTTGGGCGATCGCCTGGGTGGCCACATGGTTCTTGGACATGTAGATGGTGTCGGCGAAGTCCTGTCGCCCGCACCTGACTTAGTAGTGCGGGTCCCCCACACGATGATGCGCTATCTCGTGGAGAAAGGTTCGGTCACGGTCGACGGAATTTCGCTGACAGCATTCGACATCACCGACGACACGTTTCGTGTTGCAGTGATTCCGCATACGGCTCAGGTGACAACGTTGGGCTTTCGTCCGAGTGGATCAAAAGTCAATCTAGAGATGGACGTACTGGCCAAGCACATTGAACGGCTTGTTGAGCCGTACAAGAAATAACGCTCAAAGAAATATCGCTACGAGAGTTCGTCAATGCGGGCTTTTGAATCAAGAGCCGCCGAACGATAAATACCTGTTGCCATGAATGAAGTTTCGATCTTGCGGCGTTCGGTGTATATTGCGGCGCGAATTTCGTGAATGCGTTTTGAATCTGCATCTGCGGTCGCTGCCATTTCGATGAGATGACAGGCCAAACGGAAATCTCCAGCATTCGCCAACTCTTCAGCACGAGCAGCAAGAGCCTCTGCCCCACCAGCAAGTGCTGCCATTTCAGTTGCTAGTGCTACTTCGGTTGCAGGCTTGAGGTTGGCGGGGTTGCCGTCATACCATCCGCCATACAAACGCCACAAGTTGCGCACCACAAATTCGGGTTCGTCGTACGTGGGTTTCAAGAACGGCTTATCAGCAAGTTCTTTTGGCAAACGCACTTGATGAATCACATCGTCGAGACGCGCACCGCTATTCATTAATGCCAAAGTCTGTTCGTGCAGTGACTCAAGTGCTGCCGCAGTATCGGTGAGCACCATTCCAACTCGTTCTCTTCCGCCGATGGCCATGCCGTGTGCGGGCAACATCAATTCGGGTTGCTTGGCGGCCATGGCGCGTAATGCAACGGCCCATTCCCAGGCGAAGCGTTGCACCTTTTGCGGATTCCCCGCATTGGGGAACTGCCAAATGAATAAGTCGCCAACGCACACAGCTTGTGAATCGGGAATCCAGGCCCACGTGTGGTCGTCGGTTTCGCCACGAGCGTGATGAAGTTCAAAAGCACGGCCGCCGATATCGAGTGTGGTTTCAGATCGGAAAGTGGTGTCGGGATACACGAAGTCGCTGGGGAACATGGGTCCGGGCAAACGGAACTGACGCATGTTGATGTAGCCGTTGTAGCCATTCGTCAACTTGTAACGATCGAAGCGATCAACGACAGCCTCGTGCGCGACGTATTGAATGGGCTGATCGGCGCGTTTTGTTGCATCGGCGTTGAATGCACCTGCGCCACCAACATGATCGGTGTGGCCATGGGTGTAGACCGCAGTGTTGACTCGATCGTCTGACCACGAGCGAAGGCTGGCGACGACGCTCTTGGCTGCCATGCCGTGCGAGACGTCAAACAATGTGAGTCCGTCGTCGGTGTTGAAGACGACGACGTTGCTAAATGATTCGATCACGCCGATGCCGGGCGCAACTTCTTCAACTGGTGTTGCGTCGACGGTGACTTTCAGTCCGATGGGTGCTGCGTCGGTACCGTCAACGATGCGGGCCGAACGTTCAAGCATTGACAATTGAGGCGCTGATATCATGTTTCAAAACTATGTGATTCTGGTGTCGTTTTATTCGCTATTACCGAATAAAACCACACCAGAAGCACGGGATTAGATGAGGATGGAGCGGTCGAATGAGGCGTGGCAGCCCAAGGTGCCGTCAACGACCTGGGTGATCCCAAGATCGACCGCAACCGACGCCAACGAGTACGCATCATCGGCAGACAATCCACCGTGTTCTTGCAAC
>CALEHE010000193.1 GCA_937876415.1 uncultured Actinomycetes bacterium | reverse complement strand
GCACCTGCCAAGAAAGCTCCGGCCAAGAAGGCTGCACCTGCCAAGAAAGCTCCGGTGAAGAAAGCGGCGCCAGTCAAGAAAGCCGCACCAGCGAAGAAGGCTATGCCGGTCAAGAAGACCGCTCCCGCCAAGAAGGTCGCACCTGCCAAAAAGGTTGCTCCGTCAAAGAAGGCTGTGCCGGTCAAGAAGGCCGCTCCGATCAAGAAGCCGGCACCCACTAAGCCAGTCGCACCTGCGCCGGTCAAGGCTCCCCCCGCTCCCAAGAAAGTAGCCAAGCCGGTTTTTGTCAAGCCGCCTGTTCCCGGCAAGAAGGCTGTGTCAAAAGACGGAATCATTGCTAACAAAGATTTTGACTTGACGTTCCTTCGTAGCCAGCGCGCTTTGTTGATTGAACAGCGTGATCGTTTGTTGGGTCGTGCAGTGAGCCTTGAGAATGAATTAGAAAAGCTCATTGAAGAAGCCGGTATGGGTGACGATCAATTTGATGAAGATGGTGGCGAAGGTGACACCATGGCAGTTGAACGTGAGCGAGATCGCGTTTTGTCCGATCAAGCGCGTCAGACCATCGAAGAAATTGATGGTGCACTTTTGCGCATCGAAACTGGCGACTATGGCTACAGCACCGTTTCAACCCGCCCGATTCCGCGCGAGCGCCTTGAAGTCATTCCGTGGGCAATTGAACTCGTTGAAGAACGAGTCGGCTGGAGATAAGTGACTCAAGGTCAGCGCAGGATTCCAAGTCTGTCGTTGTTGGTTGCGGCAGTTGTTGTCGGTTTAGATCAACTCAGCAAACATTGGGCGGTGTCACAACTCAATGACGGGCACGCCGTTCATGTGTTGTGGACCTTGCAATTCAATTTGGCGTTTAATAGCGGAATGGCCTTTGGCAGGGGTCAAGGTTTAGGTCCGATTATTGGTGTCGTCGCGGTCATTGTCGTCGTCTTTTTGCTACTTTCGCTGCGGCAAGCATCGAGCAAGTCTTCAGTGGTCGCGATCGGTCTCATCGTCGGCGGTGCCATGGGAAACATCGTCGACCGTCTTTTCCGTGGTGACGCGTGGTTGCAAGGAAAAGTCGTTGATTTCATCGACTTCCAATGGTTCCCCATTTTTAATATTGCCGATATGTGCGTCAATGTTGGTGGGGGACTACTCATCGTGAGTTATCTGTTTTTCCAACCGAAAGTCGACCATGTCTGAGATCATCACCGAGGAAATACCTGATTCGTTAGCCGGTGAGCGACTTGACAGAGTCGTGTCTTTGATGGCCGAAATTAGCCGCGCGGACGCAACGACAACGATTGCTAACGGTGCTGTGGAACTGGATGGAGTTGTTGCCCCAACTGGGAAAGTCCGCTTGAAGGTTGGACAGATCGTTGCCGTTGACATTTCTAAAATTCCTCAACCTATTTTGCCGGGACCAGATCCAACAGTTGTGGTTGATGTCGTGTATTCAGATGAGCACATCATCGTGGTCAATAAATCCGCTGGAGTCGTTGTGCACCCCGGTGCTGGCAATAACGACCACACGTTAGTTAATGGTCTTCTCGCTCGGTTCCCCGAAATTGCTGGGGTCGGTGAAGAACACCGTCCCGGAATTGTGCATCGACTTGATATCGGAACGACCGGCTTGTTGATCGTCGCTCGAACCCAAGAGGCGTATGAAGAACTTGTTGCGATGATGTCACTGCGCGAGGTCAAGCGTCATTACACCGCTTTGGTCTGGGGTCACCCCTCAGCACCCGTCGGAACAATTGATGCGCCGATCGGACGCGATCCTCGTAACCCGTTGTGTATGGCGGTGGTCGCGAGCGGCAAACCAGCACGTACCAATTACGAAGTTCTAGAAACGATGGCAGATCCTGATGTTTCCTTGGTTGCGTGTGAACTTGAAACTGGGCGCACGCATCAGATCAGAGTCCACCTTCAAGCAACGGGTCACTCAGTCGTCGGTGACCCGCAATACGGTGGGGCGCGGATGCCTCTGGTGATCGGGCGACCGTTCTTGCACGCTGGGCGTTTGGTATTCGATCACCCGTTGACGGGCGAACCACTTGAATTCACATCCGAGTTACCAGCCGACCTTCAAGAGGTGCTTGAGCGCTGTCGCGGCGAACAATGACCTGCTAGGGTAGGGCCAACCGTGAAGTGAGTCCCGTGAGGCTCATACGGAGGACAACATGACACTTTCTTCGGGTTCTCACCCAGACACATCTCAGACTGCTACGTCAAACCTGGTGCAGGTTCTTGGACTAGCCGATGTGAATCGTGCAATCACTCGTATTGCTCACGAAATTATTGAACGCAATCGTGGTCTTGAAGGAATCATCATCGTTGGTTTGCAACGAGGTGGTGTCTGGCTGGCCGAACGTCTCGTTGCCACCATTAATCAGATTGAAGGCGAAACCAGTCGGCCTATCCCGCTCGGAAGGTTAGACGTCTCACTGTTTCGCGATGACATCAATTTGCGGCCGGTGACTCCCGTGGCGGTGACTGAAATTCCAACAGATCTCACTGGATCAAAAGTTGTCCTCGTCGACGACGTTCTGTTTACCGGTCGCACTGTTCGCGCCGCACTTGACGCGCTGAATCAGTATGGACGCCCCTCGTCCGTGCAATTGGCAGTCATGATCGATCGCGGTCACCGTGAATTACCGATCCGGCCTGATTATGTTGGCAAGAACCTTCCGACCGGCCGTGACGAAGACGTGCAGGTGCAACCCGACGGTGTGACGTTGTCGAAAAGGGCGAACCCGTGAAGCATCTGCGCAGTATTCCTGAATTAGGAGTCGATGGAATTGTGCGAATCTTGGGTTTGGCCACGCATATGGCCGAGGTCAATCGACGCCCCGTGCCCAAGGTTCCGGCACTCAACGGCCGCACCGTTGTTAGTTTGTTTTTTGAAGACTCAACTCGTACTCGCATCAGTTTTGAAACTGCTGCTAAGCGTTTGTCGGCAGACACGATGACGTTTAGCGTGTCGACTTCAAGTGTGAATAAGGGAGAGAGTCTCAAAGACACCATTGAGACGGTAAGTGCGATGGGCGTTACTGCTTTCGTTGTGCGTCACAAAACAAGTGGTATCCCGTGGCAATTGAGCGATTGGACGGATGCATCAATCATTAATGCGGGTGATGGATGGCATCAGCATCCGACTCAAGCATTACTTGACAGTTTTACGATCATGTCAACACTTGAACGAACTCCAAGTGTTGATTGCCTCAGTGGTCTGACGATCGGAATAGTTGGCGATATTCGCCACAGCCGCGTTGCTCGCAGTGACATCCAAGCGTTCACTGCCCTCGGAGCAAAAGTCGTGCTGGTCGCACCGCGTACTTTGTTGCCACCCGCAGTTGAGGGTTGGCCTGTTGAGGTTTCGTCGTCACTTGATGATGTCATCAGCGAACTTGACGTTCTCTACATGCTGCGCATGCAACGTGAACGAATGAATGAGGCTTTGGTTCCGAACTTGGGGGAGTATTCGGCTCGTTACGGTCTTGATGATCGTCGGGCAAAAATGTTGTCACACGACGCATTGTTGATGCATCCGGGCCCGATGAATCGTGGCGTTGAAATGTTGATTGACCCAGCATCGCTACCAAACAACTTGATCATGCAACAGGTCGCCAATGGTGTCTCGGTACGCATGGCGGTTTTGTTTGATGTTTTAGGTGGATCTGAAACCGGAGCAGGAGTGGTGTCATGAGGGAAGAGCAGACGATCAATATTCGTGGGGGCCGGATTCTTGATGAAACGACTGACGCACAAGGTCGTCTGGCCGATGTTCATATATCGGTTGGAGTGATTGCTGACGTCGTACAGGCTGGGTCAAAACTGCCAAAAGCAGATTTCGATCTCGATGCAACGGATTGCATTATTTCGCCTGGTTTTGTTGATCTTCATGTGCATTTGCGTGAACCAGGCCGCGAAGAATCTGAAACCATTGAAACTGGAAGTAGGGCCGCTGCTTTGGGTGGGTTTACTGCGGTAGTCGCGATGCCCAATACCGAACCTTCTCAAGATTCACGAATTGTTGTGGAGTTTGTGCGATCACAAGGAGTGCGCGCTGGGCTGTGCGAAGTTGTTCCGTCTGGTTGCATAACAGTCGGGCGCACTGGACAAGTGTTGGCACCGTACGCCGAACTTCGTGATGCTGGAGTCATGCTCTTTACTGATGATGGTAATGGTGTGCAAGATCCATTGCTTATGCGCCGCGCCCTTGAATATGCTCGCGATCTCGATATCACACTCGCGCAACATTGCGAAGTGAGTAGTTTGACCGCCGGTGCAGTCATGCACGAGGGTTCATGCTGTAGTCATCTCGGTTTACCCGGTTGGCCAGCACTCGCCGAAGAACTAATGGTTCATCGAGATATTGAACTTGTCCGCTTAACCGGATCGCGGATTCACTTCTTGCACTTGTCGACAGAACGCAGTGTTGAAATGGTGCGCCAGGCCAAGGCCGAAGGATTGCCAGTCACCGCTGAGGCAACTCCGCACCACTTCACTTTGACTGATGAGGCTCTTCGCAGTTTTGATCCAGTATTTAAAGTGAACCCACCGTTGCGAACACCCGCTGATATCGCTGCTCTCAAAGAGGGTTTGCGTGACGGAACGATTGACGCGATTGCTACCGACCACGCTCCGCATGCGAGTCATCTCAAAGAACAGCCTCTTGATCAGGCCCCACCAGGAATGCTTGGACTTGAGACCGCATTGGCTTTGTCTTTGTCGGAATTAGATATGGAAATTCAGGCAGTTCTCGCGGCGCTGAGTTGGAATCCGGCCCGCATCGCCGGAATCGGCGATCGCCATGGTCGTCCCATTGCTGTCGGCGAACCCGCCAACATTGCGATCTTTGATCCGACTTCGGAATGGGTGGTAGATCGAGAAGTGGTGGCGAGCAAGAGCAAAAACACGCCGTATCACGGCCGCAGGGTGCGCGGTCAAGTGCGACACACGATCTTTGCGGGCCAACTCGTGGTCCGTGATGGGGTGGCCCAACGATGATGTGGCGAAACATTAATAATACACTAGAGTGCATAATTATGCAGAATAGGGATGATGATGACAATTCGTGAAGCGGCGTTAGTTCTCGCTGATGGAAGTGTTTTTGAAGGTGAGGCCATCGGCGCTGATGCGTCATCGGGCATATCAACGGGCGAAGTCGTTTTTAACACCGTGTTAAGTGGCTATCAGGAGGTGGTAACTGACCCGAGTTATGCCGGACAGATCATCACATTCACCTATCCCCACATCGGTAATTACGGAACGAATGTTGCTGATGATGAATCTCGTCGGCCCTATTGCCGCGGTGTCATCGTTCGTGATCTGGCCCGTCGTCATAGCAACTATCGGGCCGAACAAAGTCTCAATGAGTTGTTGAAGAAGAGCGGTATTGCCGGAATCGCCGGCATTGACACGCGACGTTTGACGCGAATTTTGCGTGACACTGGAGCGATGCCCGGAGCTTTCGGGACGGCGTCACACAGTGAACTACTGGCCGCAGCTCAAGCCGAAAAAGGAACCGACGGAGTTGATCTCGTCGCGACCGTGACGACTGATCAGTCGTACTCCTTCGGCAACGGCCCACTGAAAGTTGTGGCCTACGACTTTGGTATCAAAACCACCATCTTGCGTTGCTTATCCGAGATCGCCACGATTGAAGTTGTTCCGGCGTCAACGACAGCCGCTGAAGTGTTGGCTCGTCAGCCTCACGGAGTGTTCCTATCAAACGGTCCAGGAGACCCGGCCGCTGTTCCATACGCGGTCGACGCAATTCGCGAATTGGTTGGACAGGTGCCAATGTTCGGTATCTGTCTGGGGCATCAATTGTTAAGTCGTGCACTGGGCGGATCAACATACAAGTTGCCATTCGGACATCATGGTGGAAATCATCCGGTGCAACATCTCGCATCTGGTCATGTGGAGATCACGAGTCAAAACCACAACTTCTGTGTTGATGCCGAAAGTTTGGGTGGGCGAGTAGCAGTGACGCACCTCAACCTCAACGATCAAACCAATGAAGGAATGCGCGTTCTCGATGCACCAGCTTTCAGCGTGCAGTACCACCCTGAGGCTGGACCAGGTCCGCATGACAGTCGCTATCTCTTTGAACAATTTGCACAACTGATGCAGAACGGAACCTTTTGACATGCCCAAGCGCACTGATATCCATTCAATTTTGATTATCGGTTCTGGTCCCATCGTGATCGGTCAGGCATGCGAGTTTGACTATTCCGGAACTCAGGCCTGTCGCGTTCTCAAGGAAGAGGGCTATCGCGTTATCTTGGCAAACTCGAATCCAGCCACGATCATGACCGATCCCGATTTTGCTGATCGTACGTACATCGAACCACTGACTTGGGAGGTTGTTGCGAAAATCATCGAGCGTGAAAAGCCCGATGCAGTTCTTCCGACACTTGGCGGACAAACCGGTCTGAACTTGGCGATGGCTTTGTTTGAGCGTGGTCTCGTGGGCGTGCCAGGAACCCCTGAACTCATTGGTGCGAATGCTGAATCAATTTCGACGGCGGAAGATCGCGACAAGTTCAAGAAGGCCATGATTGAAATTGGTTTGAATGTTCCCGAAAGTGGAATCGCCCACTCAATGGAAGATGCACTTGAAGTCATCAAGACCATCGGGCTTCCCGCCATTATTCGACCCGCGTATATTTTGGGTGGCCGCGGAACCGGCATTGCCAAGACTGCTGAAGAGTTCGCACACTTGGCTGCCAATGGACTTGATGCGAGTCCAATCCGAGAGATCTTGATTGAAAAGAGCATTGCGGGTTGGAAAGAATACGAACTTGAAGTCATGCGCGATACCGCCGACAACTGCGTCATTATTTGTTCAATTGAAAACTTTGACCCAATGGGTGTGCACACCGGCGACTCCATCACAGTTGCACCCGCGCAAACACTGAGTGATGTTGAGTACCAAATCATGCGGGATGCGGCCTTGGCATGTATTCGCCGTGTTGGCGTTGAAACTGGTGGATCCAATGTGCAGTTCGCAGTGAACCCTGCCAACGGTGAATTAGTTGTGATCGAAATGAATCCTCGAGTTTCACGGTCAAGTGCGTTGGCTTCAAAGGCAACGGGATTCCCCATTGCCAAAATTGCGGCAAAGTTGGCAGTGGGTTACACGCTCGACGAAATCCCTAACGACATCACCAAGGCAACGCCGGCCAGTTTTGAACCGACGATTGATTATGTCGTCACAAAAATTCCTCGCTGGGCTTTCGAGAAGTTGCCCGGCACAAGTGGAGTCTTAGGAACTCAAATGCAAAGTGTCGGCGAAGTGATGGCGATTGGTCGGACCTTCCCCGAAAGTTTGCAGAAGGCGCTGCGTTCTCTTGAACAGGGGCGTATGGGTCTCAATTGCGATCCCGCCGAAAAGCAACTCGCCGAAGTTTCGACTGAGGAGTTGACGCGACTCGTTGACATCCCGACGCCCGAGCGAATCTTCATCATCGGTGAACTGTTGTTCCGTGGAATTTCAGTTGATGACGTCCATGCTGCATGCAAAGTTGACCCCTGGTTTTTAGATCAAATGTCCATCATCATTGAAGAGCGCGATGCGGTGAAGTCTTTAAATCCTTCGGCGATGACGAAGGGGGCATGGAAACGCGTCAAGCGCGTGGGTTTTAGCGATGCGCAGTTGGCCTACCTCTGGGGCAATACTGAATCAGAAGTACGCGCGGCTCGTGAAGCAGCCGGTGTTATCCCGACGTATAAAACTGTTGATACCTGTTCGGCTGAGTTTGCAGCACAGACGCCTTATCATTACTCGACGTACGAAGACGAAAATGAAGTGCGCGACTCTGATCGTCAGCGCGTCATAATTTTGGGTTCTGGTCCGAACCGTATTGGGCAAGGCATTGAGTTCGACTATTGCTGTGTGCATGCATCGTTTGCGTTGCGTGATGCCGGATTTGAAACTGTCATGGTCAACTGCAACCCTGAAACAGTTTCAACTGACTACGACACGTCAGACCGTCTGTATTTTGAACCGCTAACCAAGGAAGATGTACTGAATGTCATTGCCGCAGAAACGGCTGCTGCGGGCGGTAAAAAACCTAAGGTCATTGTTTCCTTGGGTGGACAAACTCCGCTGAAATTGTCTGGTCAAATTCCTGTTGAGCTCATTGCCGGTACGTCGCCTGCATCAATTGACCTTGCGGAAGACCGCGAGAAGTGGAATGAACTGTGTGAGTCACTCAGCATTCCGCAACCGCCAGGTGGAACGGCGGTCAATCTTGAGCAGGCCTTGGCCATTGTTGATCAAGTCGGATTCCCGGTTCTCGTACGGCCGAGTTACGTCTTGGGTGGCCGAGGAATGCAAATTGTTCACGATCCCGAGCATCTCACTCGCGCGATGGCCGAACTCTCAGGGTTTGGCAGTCTGGGCAAAGAGGGCGGGCTTTCGGCAGAACGTCCAGTTTTAATTGATCGATTCCTTGAGGATGCAACCGAAGTTGACGTTGATGCGATTCGCGATCACACCGGTGAAGTGCTCATTGGTGGAGTCATGGAGCATGTTGAAGAAGCGGGCGTGCACTCCGGCGACTCTGCTTGTGCGATTCCTCCACAAACACTACCCGCTTGGGTCGTTGAAGTGATTGAGTCGTACACGACTGCGATTGCGACTGCGCTTGATGTACGTGGATTGATCAATGTGCAGTTTGCGGTAGCGGGAACCAATGTGTACGTGATTGAAGCGAACCCACGAGCAAGTCGTACGGTTCCGTTCGTGGCCAAAGCAACTGGAGTTCCGTTGGCCAAAGTGGCGACGCGAGTGATGCTTGGTGCAACCTTGGCTGAATTGCGTACTGAAGGTTTGCTCACTCGTTCAGTTCTGCTTGATTCACCCGACACCGTTGCGGTGAAAGAAGCAGTGTTGCCATTTAGCCGATTCCCTGAAGTTGACACTGCGCTCGGACCGGAAATGCGTTCAACCGGTGAAGTCATGGGTATTGACGTGACATTCGGGCGAGCGTTCTACAAAGCAGAGTTGGCTGCTGGAACTGTTTTGCCAACGAACGGAACAGTGTTCTTGTCGTTGGCCGATGGGGACAAGCCCGCTGGCATTGTTGTCGCCAAGCGATTGCGTGCACTCGGATTCGGAATTATGGCCACACCTGGCACTGCTGATTACCTCAGTCGTTTTGGTTACATGGTCGACGCAGTAGTTGGCAAGGTAAGCGAAGGCTCAAAAATCACTGCGGTGAATCTCATTGCGAGTGGCGAGATTTCCTTCGTCATCAATACACCACAAGGTCGTGGTGGTCGAACCGACGGCGAAGCTATTCGCAAAGCCGCCAACGTGCATCGAGTGAGCTCGGTGACAACGGTTGAGGCCGCATTGGCTGCTGTTCAAGGTATGGCTGAACAACTTGATCATCCTCTTGAAGTCAAGAGCCTGCAGGAATATCACGGAAGATGAGATCGGTATCGTGATGTCGCGTGTGCGAGTTGGTTCAGTTGAGTTGACACATCCGGTGATGGCTGCGTCAGGCACGGCCGGGCACGGAGCAGAACTTGCTGCCTATGGCGAACTCAATTCAATTGGTGCCGTTGTTGTGAAATCAATTGCGGCTACTGAGTGGGTAGGTAACCCGGCTCCACGTGTTCACCCGATTCCGCAAGGCATGATCAACGCCGTTGGTTTGCAAGGACTTGGGGTTCAACATTGGATCAAACACGATTTGCCGGCGATGGCTGCAGTTAATGCAACGGCAGTCGTCAGCATTTGGGGTCAATCGGTTGATGAATATCAACAAGCGGCCCAACTTCTGCAAGATGGGTTAACCAGGTCGCCTCATCGTTCAACTGTCGTCGCCGTCGAAGTCAATTTGTCGTGCCCAAATATGCATGGTCACGGAATTTTCGCCCATGACATCAACATGTCGGCCGAAGTCATCGGCGTCTGCATGGGTCTAAAACTTCCGTTGTGGGCCAAACTCAGTCCGAATACCGATCAAGTGATCTCGGTGGCGCGCGCAGTTCACGAAGCAGGCGCTGAGGCGGTCACCCTGATCAACACGGTGGTCGGAATGGTACTTGACCCCGAAACTGGGCGGCCGGTCCTTGGCAATGGCGGTGGGGGTATTTCGGGACGGGCGATCCACCCCGTTGCGGTTCGTACGGTCTTTGATGTTCATGCCGCCATTCCCGAGTTACCTATCATCGGTGTTGGGGGAGTGACATCGGGTTGGGAAGCCGCCGAACTGATGTTGGCCGGTGCCAGCGCAGTTCAAGTTGGTACGGCGACTTTCGCCGATCCACGCGCCTGTTTTAAAATTGCTGACGAACTCTCTGTGTGGGCTACCCGTCATGGACTGTCTGACATCGCGAGCCTGACCGGCCTTGCCCATCGTGGCGGTTTAGCCCAGCCGTAGGCTAGCGAATTGGGCTGGTATCCACCTATTGAACGCTTGTGATAGGTACGGTTTCCGAATGGCTACTCCTCCGATACTCACACCAGAACAGCGTGCTGCAGCCCTCGCCAAGGCGGCTGAAGCTCGGACTGCGCGTGCCATTATCAAGGGCCAACTGAAAAATGGCACCTTGACGGTGGCGGCAGCGCTAGAGTCAGACGATCCCAATGTCGGCAAACTCAAAGTCATTGCCATGCTCGAGAGCCTTCCCGGTTTGGGCAAGGTCAAAGCGCGGAAGATCATGGAAGAAGTCGGCATTGCCGATAATCGCAAGATCCAGGGTCTTGGCACACAGCAGAAAAAAACACTTCTCGAACACTTAGCCAAGTGAACGAGCGGGCACAACCGCCCGCCTCATCGTCGAGTGCTTCTTCGCCGATCAAGCCATTGATCGTGATCGTTTCTGGTCCAGGCGGAGTTGGCAAAGGCACCATTGTGGACGCCTTGTTGCGTCGAGACTCCACTTTGCTCCTCAGTCGGTCGTGGACCACCCGCGAACAACGGCCAGGTGAGCATGATGAGGCGTATGTATTCACTTCTCGCGAAGCCTTTGAGCGGCATCGCCAAAATGACGGGTTTTTAGAGTGGACCGAATTCCTTGGCAACTACTACGGCACCCCGGTCCCAGAATTCTCGTCTGATCGAGACATCGTGCTCGAAATTGAAGTCGATGGAGCACAGCAGGTCAAGGTGCGCCACCCCGAGTCGGTATTGCTCTTTATCTTGCCCCCGTCTCGAGATGAACAACGCCGGCGTCTGATTGGACGGGGTGATCCCGACCACAAGGTGGTTGAACGTTTACGCAAAGCCGAAGAAGAAGAGCCAGTTGGCCTGGCTTTGGCGGACTACACCTTCGTCAATGACGATCTCGACGAGACCGTTGACGAGATGTTGGGCCTCATTAACCGCTTACGTGCCGAGTCAGGGCGCTGAAACGGTCTAAATCGGGTTAGGCTCAATCGCTGAACTATTTGGCGTTAACCCTCTCAAAGGACCAGAACTACTATGGCCGTAACCAACGACTCGATGATGACCCCACAACTTGAGGTTCTTCTCGGCAAAGTTGATTCAAAGTTCAGTTTGGTGACACTGGCAGCGAGCCGTGCCCGCGAGTTGCAGCAGTACTACGCCAAGATGGGCTCAGTGAGCTCGAAGGTTGTTCCTCCTCAGGTTGCATCATTGCGTAAGCCCCTCAGCATGGGCTTTGAAGAAATTGCCGCTGACAAGATTGTTCGCGTGTCAGCCGATGAAATGGCTGAGCGTCGTGCCGCTGAAGAAGCAGCCCAAGCCGATGCTGCCGCTTTGTTCGCAAGTTCGCAAGAAGCAATAAGCGACGATGTTATTGAAACAGTTGTCGTTGAGGCTGTCGTCGAAGCCAGCGCAGTAGACGCTGAATCCGGCGACGCCTGATTGATCATGGCCGATCTGGCCGGTAAGCGAATTGTTGTTGGCGTTTGTGGCGGCATTGCCGCATACAAAGCCGTCGAAGTGATTCGTCGTTTAGTTGACGCGGGTGCGCATGTCATTCCGATCATGACCAAAGGTGCCGAACATTTCATTGGTCGAACCACATTGTCAGCCCTAGCTAGTGAACCCGTGCAAACTTCTTTGTGGGATGAAGCGTCGCCTATTCCTCACACGAAATTAGGGCAAGGTGCCGATCTTGTGTTGATTGCTCCGGCGACTGCACGTTTGCTCGGTGCCTACGCCAATGGTTTATCAACCGACTTGATGACCAATGTGTTGATTGCAACGCGTGCGCCAGTCATCGTGTGTCCAGCGATGCATACCGAGATGTGGGAACACCCCGCGATTCAACAAAATATCGCCACGCTTGCATCGCGCGGAGTGCACATCGTTGAACCCGAAGCCGGTCGACTTGCTGGTGGAGATTCAGGTAAGGGCCGTTTGGCATCACCCGATGCAATCATCGCAGCAGTGCATCAAGTACTTGGGCCCAAAGATCTTGCTGGAGTCAAAGTCGTCGTGAGCGCTGGCGGAACCCGTGAACCGATTGATTCGGTACGAGTCATCGCTAACCGCTCAAGTGGGAAGCAGGGTTACGCCGTTGCCGCTGAGGCTGCCTCGCGAGGTGCCGATGTGACACTTATTTCGACAGTTGAACTAGCTGTGCCTGCGGGTGTGCGCGTGGTCAATGTTGAAACGGCTGCGCAGATGCAAGCGGCTATTGATGCGGTGTGGGCGACGAGTGACGTCATGGTGATGAGCGCGGCGGTTGCCGACTTCAGGCCGGTCTCGTGCGCGACACAAAAGATCAAAAAAGACGGGGGAATCCCACAGATTGTCCTTGAAGCAACACCTGATATTTTGGCGGGCCTCGGGGCCTCAAAGCGCCCCGATCAAGTTCTGGTTGGGTTTGCCGCCGAGACATCAGACTTGGTTGCAAACGCTCAAAGCAAGCTCGAACGCAAGAATCTTGACCTGATTGTGGCCAACGATGTCAGTCAACCTGGTGTGGGTTTTGCCCATGACACCAATGCGGTCACCTTCCTACGACCCAGCCAGGCTCTAGAGTCGGTGTCGTTGACAGACAAGCGGGCTGTGGCCCGGGCGTTACTCGACATCGTGGTGCAGATACGGGCTAGTCAGTAACTGCATTCGAAGTTTTATTGAACACACTTCTTTCACTGAAAGAGATGACACGGAGCCATCATGAGTCGTAACTGGACATTTACTTCTGAAAGCGTGACCGAAGGTCACCCCGACAAGGTCGCCGACCAAGTTTCTGATGCGGTACTTGATGCGATCCTTGCGCAAGACCCACATGCGCGCGTTGCCTGCGAAACTTTGGTCACGACCGGCTTGTGCTTGGTGTCAGGTGAGATCACGACCGAGGCTTACGTTGATATCGCTGAGACTGCTCGCGAAGTCATCAAGGGCATTGGTTACACCAACGCCGATTTTGGTTTTGATGGCAAGACCTGTGGTGTGCTCGTTGCGCTCGACGCACAGTCACCCGATATTGCTCAAGGTGTCAACAAGAGCGAAGAAGTTCGTGCCCGTACTGGCAGTGACGATCTTGATCTTCAAGGTGCCGGCGACCAAGGAATGATGTTTGGTTACGCATGTAACGAGACTGAGACTTTGATGCCGTTACCGATTCACTTGGCGCATCGTTTGGCGGAGCGTTTGGCATTGGTTCGTAAGTCGAGTCAGATTCCGTACTTGCGTCCTGACGGCAAGACTCAAGTCACTTTTGATTACGAAGACGGTAAGCCCGTTCGCTTGAAGACTGTTCTTATCTCAACTCAGCACGATGAGGGTATCGATCGCGACACCGTGATTCGCCCCGACCTCATCGAGCAAGTCATTCGCCCCATGATTCCGGCGCAGTTCGCCAATGATGATTACTCCATCTTCATTAACCCAACCGGCAAGTTCGTTTTGGGTGGACCACACGCCGACACTGGTTTGACAGGTCGCAAGATCATCGTTGACACCTATGGCGGTATGGGTCGTCACGGTGGTGGCGCATTCAGCGGCAAGGATCCGAGCAAGGTTGACCGTTCGGCTGCGTACGCATCACGTTGGGTCGCCAAGCATGTTGTTGCTTCTGGCGCAGCCGATCGTTGCGAAGTGCAAGTTGCCTACGCAATTGGTATGGCTCATCCGGTGAGCATTTTGGTCGAGACCTTCGGAACCGAAAAAGTTGCCGTTGAGACAATTGAAGCTGCCGTTCGTGCAACTTTCGACCTTCGTCCCGCTGCCATAGTTCGCGACTTGCAGTTGAAGCGTCCGATCTATCAGCAGACTGCTGCGTACGGTCATTTCGGCCGCGAGTTGGCAGATTTTGAATGGGAGAAGTTGTCACGCTTGTCCGAGTTCTCTGCTGCACTTGGCCGCTGAGCAAGTCGATATCTGCCGATTGCTCGTGACATGACGACCGCTTTGGTCGATCACGAACCAGTTGTTGCTGGAATAGTTCCTGACCTCACCGGTCTTGATCGTGTCTTTGATTATCTTGTTCCGGCTGATCTTGTTTCAACGATTGAGATTGGTTCTAAGGTTCGCGTTTCCTTGAATGGTCGCCGCGTTGGTGGTTGGGTCGTTTCGCTTGGTTTACCGTCGCCAGGTGTTTCTGCTGTCAAACTGAAATCAATTGACAAGTCGAGCGGCATTGGTCCCGATGCCGAGATGCTCGAGTTGTGTCGTTGGGCTTCGGTTCGTTGGTGTGCCTCTCGGTTGCGTCCATTTTTGGTGACTGCTTCGCCCAATACGGTGGTGACTCGCCCCGCGCCACTACGTCGTAATAAGGTTTTGGCCGAGCCGGTGTCGCCGGC
>CALEHE010000192.1 GCA_937876415.1 uncultured Actinomycetes bacterium | reverse complement strand
GGTTACGACGTACTTGTTCCCGATCATCGGGGCAGCACTGGTCACGGACGTCACTTCACTCAGGCCATGCACGGTGGTTGGGGAGACGTAGACGTCAACGACGTTATTGACATTCTCCAATCACTCGGGCATCCGCGCGCAGCAACCGCAATCATCGGTGGTTCGGCTGGTGGCTTGACCGCGCTTGGCGTGGCCATGCGCCGACCCGAATTAGTCGGGTGCGTGCGTGTCGTGTATCCGGTGTGTGACATCGCAGCACTTGATGCAACGACTCATCGCTTTGAAGCGCATTACAACCGCACATTGATGGGCGATGTTGAAGAGACCGCTCGTAAATCACAAGAGCGTTCACCCATTCATCACGCCGACAAGTTGGTGCAAGTTCCGTTGTTGATTTTTCACGGAACCACTGACCCAGTTATTGATATCGCACAAAGCCGACAACTCACACAAGCGATCACGACTGCGGGCGGCAACGTTGAACTCATCGAATTCGAGGGCGAAGGACACGGCTTTCGCACCGTTGCGAACAATCGTCGTGAGTACGAAGTCACAGAAGCGTTCCTGAACAGGTATCTGTCATAAATCACGGGTAGCGTTTGCCCCGTGACCGACTGGAACCCGCTCGACCCCGATTTTGAAAACGTTTTTTACGACCTGTCGTCATGGTCAACCGATCATCAAGCCGAAATGACCGCAACGTTGGCGCAAGCCGATATTCCTCATGCGTGGGTCGAATCTGAACTTGTTGTTCCGGCCGAATACGAAGATCGTCTCGACGTGTTGTTTGATCGTCTTGAACAAGAACTTGGCATCGGTTCGCTGGCAGTCACCGGCGGTGTCGACGACGAAGACGATGTCACCGAATACGAACTCGATGAATATTCCGTTGCTGAACGACGTGACCTCACCGAAATGTTGATCGTTGCCAAAGTGACTCATCGTTGGCAAGAAGGAACTCTCATCGTGCCAACCGCGGCCGAAGAGATCGTTGATGGACTGCTCGACGAGCTCGATGGTGGCGAAGTGGCTTTTGACGATGTGGACGTCGACTGAGAACGATGATTTCTCATGCTTCTTGCTGAAGTAGAAATCTGGCATACCCGACCGTTAACACCGACTCGTCGCGTGTCGCTCGGCCATTTGGTGTTGCCCTGCGATCCCGCTCCGGGCTTCGGTGGTTTGTTATTAGGTGCAGTGATTGCCCGACACATCATTGATGTTGATGACGATGTCATCCCAGACACGCAACGCTTGTTAACGCAAGTGCAGAACGGCGATCGCGTTCCGCAACCACGTTTACGTCATCGTTTTCAGGTTGATCGACAGGGAATGGCGCGCAGTGTGCACCGACTTGTCGGCGAAGGCGACGACTATTCATTTGAGTTTGATACGCAAGGAAGCGCGATGAGTCAAGTCTTGGGTTCGATCTACGCGCTTGAACGGCTTGACCCAGCAACCCGCTTGTTGCTCGGACCAGTGTTGACAAAGGCGATGACTTGGCGTGGTCCTTTAGGTTCGGCATTCGTGAGTCATCTTGTTGGCAGCAAGGCCTCATCATTGCGTTCAATGGGTGATCCCCGTGCGTGGGCTCTCGAACTCTTAGGCTTCCCCGTTGGAACAACCAAACCGTCGTCAAAAGAAGTGAAAGCAAAATTTCGCGATCGATTACGTGAGGCTCACCCAGACCACGGAGGCGATGAAATGAAAGCTGCAGTTTCTATTGACGATTTGGGCGAAGCCCGTCGCATTTTGTTGGCAAACTCGTGACTGCGGTCAGTGGAGTTCTGCTGTTTCCAGGAGCTGGTTCAGGAAGCGATCATCCGTCGCTTATCGCGATTGAAGAGAAGTTGTCGCCGTTGCCAGTTCGACGCAACGATTTTGAATATCGCATCGAGGGTCGTAAAGCACCTGACCGTCCGCGCAAATTGATTTCTCGCGTGCGCGAATGTGCTGATGCCTTCGCCGTCGACTTGGGTACATCAACATCGCAGTTGGTGCTCGGTGGACGATCAATGGGTGGTCGTATGTGCTCGATGGTGGCCGCTGGTGTGCCCGACACCGATGGGCTTGACGCATTGCCAGTTGCTGGCGTCATTTTGATTTCGTATCCGCTGCATCCACCAGCCAAACCCGAGAGTTTGCGCGTCGAACATTTTGAACGACTTAATGTGCCGTGTTTATTTATTCAGGGCACCAAAGATGAGTTCGGTTCTCCTGAAGAATTGCAGGAGTGGACCGCCAAGATTCCAGGTGAGGTCACACACCATTTCGTGCAACACGCCCATCACGAAATGAAAAAGAAAGACGGCGAAATTGCCGAAGTGATTCAGGGTTGGTTGGGACGGTTAACCGGAAGCGCGTGATCTTCGGGGTTGAGTTCTTCGAGTTCACGATGCGCAGTTTCGGGATACGTGAAGAACACGATTAATGCCACAATGACTGGGCCAGCAACAAGTGCAAGCATGACTGGTCCGTAACTGGTTCCGCCATCAACGATTGCGCCGGTGATGAGCAATGAAATACTTCCGCCAATCAACGCGCTCGCCAAAATCAAGAACGCGGCACGACCACGGTTGCCGGTGGGGAAGAGTTCGGTGCGATACACCGCAAGTGGTGGGTAAGCGGTGGCAGCAATCATTGCGCCAATGATTGCGGCCATCCACATCAGACCACCCGTTGCCGAGAACGAGAGGGCGATGAGCAATCCACCAATAGGTGCGCATGTCACGGCTAACCGGCGCCGACCTTTTTGATCAGCCACCCTCGCACCAACAATCAATCCAATCACTGCCGGCGTTGACGTGACAAGAGTGAACACGGCAACCATGCCTGCAGAAAATCCGCGTTCGTCTTTGAGGAAGGAGTTCTGAAAGAACGATGCTGGTGACAACAGCATGTTGCCAAAGAACGCAACGGCCATCTGAATAGCCAAGCGCTTACGACGTAGTTTCGGCACAGGAGTTGCTTTGACATCTTCTTGGTGCCATTCAAAACGACGAGTCTCAGGCAGTCGACGGGTGAGATCAAGTGCAACAGCAAGCCACACCAATGCAATGACATAAATGAAACGCCAACCGTTGTCGCCGATATCGGCGAGTGGCAACGCAATAACGGCAACTCCAGCACCGAGTCCGTTGGCCATTGCCAAAAGTCCAACGGCATACGCGCGTGAACCACGTGGCATTTCTTCGGCAGCAATCACGGCAACTAATAAGTCAAGAGCCAAACCAAGTGGCCGCCCTAACGTTTGAGTAGCGACAAGTATCGGAAAGTTGGGAGCGATTGCACCAAGTGACGCAATGATCGGTGCGGCCCACGCCAACACAATCACGACGCGCCGTCGACCAATGCGATCGGCGAGAAGTGCTGCGGGCAAACCCAAAATGATTCCGACGCGCACCACAGTGCCGGCCACACCACGGCCCCAGTCGCCAACACCAAAGTCGTCGCCGGCAAAGGCCACGGTTTGTGTGAAGAGTGTGTTGACGAACGCGCTCAGCAACGAAGCCGCCGCGAGCAGACCGAGTACTTGGGCTTGGCGTGCCGTGAGGCGATCGGGTGGCGCCCACGCGGGTTGCTTACTGGGTTCTGGCCCAACGTCGCGGCGGCGAAGTAGGCGACCAATCAGCCGACCGAATAACCACGAGAACCACGGAATGACCAGTTTGTAGTCGAGGGTCTCGACGAGCTCGTTGCCGTTTGGGCTTTTGCCGACAGTGCGCCGATATGCAACAAAGGGGCCAGTTTCTTGTTCAAAAACTGCAATCTCGTCAGCGGTGGGGCCACTCGAGGTTTCAAGCACGATGTCTTCGCGGGGCGAGGTGAGCCAATCACGACTTTCGGGAGTGTCGGGCCACGTCCGTACCAGATGTTTCACATCGCGACCCACGGTGGCGAGCCTACTTGGCGACCTATATTTGTGGTTCATGGATCGCATCGTCGTTCACCGCAGTGGTCCATTGGCCGGAGAGGTCGATGTTCCCGGCGCAAAAAACTCTGTTCTCAAGCTCATGGTTGCGTCGCTCTATGCCTCGGGTACTCACGAGCTCACCAATGTGCCCGCCATTTCTGATGTTGACACGATGGGATCACTGCTGGGCGCGTTAGGTGTTGATGTTTCACACGATCTTCACCGCTCCGATGTCTTGTTGTTAACCAATCGTGGCGACGTGAAATCGATTGCACCATCTGAATTGGTCGAAAC
>CALEHE010000191.1 GCA_937876415.1 uncultured Actinomycetes bacterium | reverse complement strand
GCGACCGACCAACATGATGGGTACCTATGGCACGCATTCTCGTTTCCGAAGAAATTGCCGACGGCGGTCTTGACCGCCTGCGAGCAGCTGGACACACCGTCGACGTACAACTCGACCTCACCCCAGAGACGCTTCCAGCGGCTCTGAAAGGCGCTCACGCCCTGATTATTCGCTCAGCAACTCAAGTGACGGCTGAAGCTCTTGAGTTCGCTGATGAACTCATCGTGGTCGGTCGAGCCGGTATCGGACTCGACAATGTCGATGTTGAGGCCGCGACCCGACGTGGTGTCATGGTTGTCAATGCTCCACAAAGCAACATCGTCTCGGCAGCCGAGCACACCATGGCTTTGCTCATGGCCTGTGCGCGCAATGTGCCCCAAGCGCACGCAGCGCTCAAGGCCGGTCGGTGGGAGCGCAGCAAGTGGGAAGGCGTTGAACTTGCCGACAAAACCCTCGGCGTCATTGGCCTTGGTCGCATTGGCAAGTTGGTTGCACAGCGCGCATTGGCATTCGGTATGCGCCTCGTTGCGTACGACCCATTTGTCTCTGAAGAACGTGCGCGTCAAATGAATGTTGAAATGATGAGCCTTGATGACGTCATTGCGCAAAGTGATTTCATTACGGTGCACTTGCCCAAGACCAAAGAAACTAAAGGCATCATCGGCCGCGAAATTCTGGCCAAGGCCAAGCCCGACCTACGCGTGATCAATGTCGCTCGTGGTGGCATCGTTGATGAAGCCGCTCTTGCTGAAGCAGTTGCATCAGGACAAATCGCTGGTGCAGCACTCGACGTGTTTGATGTTGAGCCGTGCACCGATAGCCCACTGTTCGCTCTTGACAACATCGTTGTCACCCCGCACCTCGGTGCAAGTACTCGCGAAGCACAAGATAAGGCTGGCGAAACGATTGCCGACATGGTGAAGTTGGCCCTTGCTGGTGACTTCGTGCCGTTTGCAGTGAACGTGTCGGCGGCCGAAGCCAACGAAACACTTCGTCCGTACCTGCCGCTTGCTGAGCGTTTGGGCGGATTGTTCGCATCGCTTGTTGGTCAGTTGCCGAAGCAACTCGAAATCACTGCTGAAGGCGAAATTGGACAATACGACAATCGCATTTTGACGCTCAGTGTTTTGAAGGGCTTCTTTGGCTCAATGAGCGACGAGCCCGTTTCGTACGTGAACGCTCCGCAGATGGCTAAGAACGCCGGCCTTGAAATTCGCGAAACATCGTCTCGCGATTCGCGTAATTTTGTGAACCTCATCACTCTGCGTAGTGATGGCCACAGCATCTCGGCCACATTGACTGGACGTAATGGTGAACCGCGTTTGGTCATGATTGACGATCACGCAACTGATGTGCCACCAGCCGAAAACATGTTGGTCGTTCGTAACGACGATCGTCCTGGTGTGATTGGTGTTGTTGGAACCGTATTAGGTAATGCTGGTGTCAACATCAACGACATGGGTGTCGGACGTAGTTCGGTGGCGGGCTCGGCGTTGATGGTGATTGCATCATCGGGCCCGGCACCAGATGAAGTACTGGCTGCGCTACGTGCCGCACCTGGCATTACCAGCGTTCACGTATTGACAGCCTGAGAAATCTCGTCACGCGTTGCGATCGCGACATTGCGCGCAGCGTGTGCGTAATCGTCACCACTTGACGCGTACAAAATTGCCCGTGATGAGTTGATCATCATTCCGGTGCCGTTTGCAGTGGCCCCAGCATTCACGGTGGCAACAACATCGCCACCTTGTGCTCCGATGCCAGGTACTAACAATGGCATGTCGCCCACGATGCCTCGCACTGTGGCTAACTCGGCGGGATACGTCGCACCAACAACCAGTGCGACCTCACCCATCTTGCTCCACTGATCGGCCGCCATGTGTGCGACGTGTTGATACATCGGTCGACCATCGGTCGTGAGCATTTGTAAATCGCCGCTGCCCGGGTTTGAGGTGCGACACAAAACGATGACGCCTTTTCCGGTGTGCGCCAAGAACGGCTCAAGTGAGTCGGTACCCAGATACGGGTTCACGGTGACCGCATCGGCGCCGTAACGCACAAATGCTTCGTGGGCATAGCGTTCGGCGGTCGGCCCGATGTCGCCACGCTTAGCATCAAGAATCAACACCACCTGCGGATGATTGGTTCGAATGTGCTCGCAGAGTTTCTCTAATTGCGCTTCGGCACCAATCGCGGCAAAGTACGCAATTTGTGGTTTGAACGAGCATGCGAGATCGGCAGTGGCGTCTGCGATGTCAGCACAAAAACGAAAGATTGCGTCGGGGCCATTGAGATGCGCAGGAATCTTGGCGGGGTCGGGATCAAGTCCGACACAAAGCATTGAACCACTCGTGGCCCACGCATGATTCAGTTTGTCGTGGAAGCCCACGAAGCAGACTCAGCCCTCAACCGTGATGGCGGCAGTGGGGCACAAGTCGGCAGCCTGCTCAACTTTTTCGCGCAACTCTTCACCCGGATTTTCGATGAGCACATAGAGGTAACCGTCACTACGAACTTCGAAAACTTCGGGGCATACCTGCATGCATGAACCGGTCGATGCACAAATATCAAAATCGACTGAAACCTTCATGATGTTGTCTCCCTACTTGTCAAACCTGTTGAGTTCTTACTGAATCTAACCCTAGTGCGCGGTGGCCAAAGTGTGGCGTTCGTGAGCCGACAGGACCGCACGCAACGAGGCGGTCACGGTGTTTTCGTCGGTTCCGACTCCCCACAGAACCTCGCCATCGCCGTTGATGGTTTCAACATACGCGACAGCCTTGGCTTCTGAGCCTTTGCCGATGGCGTGCTCGGTGTAATCGACCACGTCAAGGTTGGCGTTGAGGCCGGTCCGCATGGCCGATACGAAAGCATCAATTGGTCCGTTGCCTTCGCCGCTGATGGTCTGGTGCTTGCCGTCAATGACCAACTGTGCGGTGATCGTGGTTCGACCACCACCGCTTGACACACTGCGCATCTCGTGGCTTTCCAGAACGAACCTTGGTGACTCGGCGAGATATTCACCTTGGAAGGCAGTCCACATAGTGACGGGACTGATTTCGGTTCCGAGATCTTCAGTCATGTGCTGAATGTTCTTGGAGAACTCAATTTGCAAACGGCGTGGCAAATCAAAACCGTGTTCAGACTTCATCACGTACGCGACGCCGCCCTTGCCGCTTTGACTGTTGACACGAATCACTGCTTCGTACGTGCGACCAAGGTGCTTGGGATCAAGCGGCAAATACGGAACACCCCAGGTGTCGTAACCCTCGCCCAGTTTTTCAAGACCCTTCTTGATGGCATCTTGGTGACTACCGCT
>CALEHE010000190.1 GCA_937876415.1 uncultured Actinomycetes bacterium | reverse complement strand
CGGTCTTCAAGATCGGGACCAACACCAACGGCCGCACCAACGCGCAAGCGACCGAGATCATCATGGGTCGCGTCTGGATAGTCGCGCTTCTTCATGATGTCTTTGACGGTGATGATGCCAACCAAGTGACCGTCTTTGTCGACGAGCGGCAACTTCTCAATGCGGTGTTTCTGAATAATCGTTTGAGCCTCGGCCAACGTTGTGTCTTCGTTGCCGGTCACTAGCGGAGCCTTCGTCATGAAGTCACTCACTGGTCGCACGAAGTCAGCGGGCTCGCAGAAGCGAATGTCACGATTCGTCAAGATTCCAACGAGTACTCCGCCCTTATCAATAATCGGCACACCCGAAAACTTGAATCGACGCATAAGGTCTTCGGCCTCTTGTAATGATGCGTCGGGACCAAGCGTCACTGGGTCAGAGATCATGCCTGATTGCGAACGCTTCACTCGACGAGCTTCAGCGGCTTGGTCTTCAATACTCATGTTGCGATGCAAGATTCCGATTCCGCCCAAACGAGCCATGGCAATAGCCATAGGTGCTTCGGTGACTTTGTCCATGGCAGCCGACAACAACGGCACGGCCAACGTGATTTCACTGGTCAATTGAGTACGCACATCAACTTGGTCGGGTAGGACATCGCTGAATCCTGGAACTAAAACCACGTCGTCAAAGGTGAGGCCCTCGTGTTGGCTAAACACAGTGTTGTTAATCGGGTTCATGAGGGCTCTCCAACTTTCGTGTACTTCACTGACAATTCTCGCAGGACTTCAACAAGCAGTTTGTGTTCTTGGCGATGCATCTTTGCTTCAAATGTCACAAGGGTGTCATCGTGGGCAATCTCAACTCGTGCGCTTGCCAAAACTGGCCCGCTGTCGACGCCTTCATCGGGAACAAAATGCACCATCACGCCACTATGGTCGCGAATACCACTTTGAAATTCGGCATAGGCCTTTTCGATGGCTCCCACCCCGACAATGTCGCCTGGGAGGGAGGGATGCAGATTGACCACCTGACCAGGAAACCATGACAAGAATTCCATGCTCAGAATGCGCATGTATCCCGCAAGCACCACAAAGTCGGGCAAGAAACTTGAAACAACCGATGTCAAACGGGTGTCGTACTCGTCACGAGTTTCTCCGGCGACTGCACTCACAACTACTGCAGGTACTCCAGCGCTCTCGGCACGCTCGAGTGCCTTCACGCTGTGTTTGTTGCTCACAACCGCAACCACCTCAGCGGCAAGGACCCCTGATTCGCATGCATCAAGGACTGCTTGCAGGTTCGAACCATTTCCTGAAACCAATACCACCAACCTCATCGGAGCACTCATAGCAACAACCTCACTCGTGGTTCGTCCACTGCTCGTGGGACTAGTTCGCCGATCACCCAAGTCTCCTCATCAAACATGCCTTGGATCGACGCGACATCTTCTGGCGCAACAATCACAATCATTCCAATACCCATATTGAGTGTGCGATACAGCTCGTGCGTATCAAGCTGACTGATTTCGCGAACGAGTTGAAAGAGCGGTGGCATGGTCCAACTATCGAGTTGGATGTCGGCCCCAACACCTTCGGGCAAGACTCGCGGCACATTTTCGGGAAGGCCACCACCGGTGATATGAATCAGTCCCTTCAAACGCGGATCATGAAGAAGAGGACTCATCTCACGCAAATAACTGCGATGAGGAACCAACAGCGCGTCCAAAATAGGAACCTGCAACGGTTCGGGCATGGCGTCATCGGGGAGCCAAGCAAATATTTTGCGCAACAATGAGTAGCCATTGGTGTGTGGCCCGTTAGATGCGAGTCCAATCAACACATCGCCCACCGCGACATTGCTTCGCGGAAGTAATTGTTCTTTTTCAACAACCCCTACCAATGTGCCCGCGATATCAAATGCGCCTGGCGAATAGACACCGGGCATTTCGGCGGTCTCTCCACCGAGCAACACACACTCGTTATCACGACAAGCCTGCGACATGCCATCAACGACAGCGGCAACCATCTCAGCTTGAATTTCAGATGACGCCAAGTAATCCAAGAAGAACAGCGGACGTGCTCCCTGAACTAATACATCGTTGACGCAGTGATTCACGATGTCCATACCCACCCCGCGGAATCGGCCCGAACGTGCAGCGAGTTCAACTTTGGTGCCAACACCATCGGTTGAGCCAACCAAAACCGGGTGGTCGTACTTCTTGAGATGAGATACATCAAGTGCGCCGCCGAAGGAGCCGACTCCGGCCAAGACGTTTGAATTGGCGGTCGATGCGACACTGCTCTTCAATAACGAAACCGCTCGATTACCTTCGTCGATATCAACGCCGGTTGATGAATATGACTTCACCGACAATGCCAATGAGCGCCAACCGATATCACGTCGATGTTGGACGCCCGAGAACGAAATCTTTTCAACTCGCTCATAGGCATGGGCTCGAGCTTGAGCCAAGTCTTTGCCCCGACCAACAACTGTGAGTACTCGCCCACCATCGGTCACCACGTTTGCGTTTGATGTAGTCGTTGCGCCGTGGAAAACCATTGCCCCATCAACCCGGGCATCAAGTCCTTGAATCACGTCACCTTTACTTGAACTCTCTGGATATCCCGCTGATGCGAGAACTACAGCCATTGCACTTTGCTGCGACACCACCATTTTGAATTGCTTCAATCGCCCAGCCAGACATGCCAAAGCAACGTCAACAATGCTTGTCTCAAGAAGCGTCAACAAGACTTGGGCTTCGGGGTCTCCAAAGCGGCAGTTGTATTCAAGAAGTTTGGGACCACTCGACGTCATCATGATCCCGGCGTACAGCACACCTACATACGGATGTCCGAGAGCGGCAAAGTGATCAAGGGTTGGCTGAATGAACTGTGCACATAGTTCATGAGGTGAAATGCCTACATTGACCGGAGCGTACGCACCCATGCCACCCGTGTTGAGCCCACGATCACCTTCGCTGATTCGTTTGTGATCTTGCGCAATTGGAAGTGGCACCGCGGTTGTTCCGTCGCATACCGCAATCAACGAGCATTCATAACCAAAGATCTTCTCTTCAAGCACTACCTCGCCAAGGGCACAGGCCTCTTGAATTGCAATAACTGTCGCAGCGTCGGTTTCGGGGACAACGACACCCTTGCCGCCCGCAAGACCTGATTGCTTCACTACAACCGGTGCAGCAAGTTCTTTCCACCATGCCAACGCTGCGTCGACGTTTCCTTGGCTAAACGAAGCAAACCGTGGTCCGACAATACCGATCTGCTGCGTCACTTCGCGAGCAAATGATTTTGACGATTCAAGTTGCGCCAAATATTGCGAGGGACCAAATGCTGCAATGCCGACAGATATGAGTTGGTCAACTACACCGTCCGCAAGCGGTGCTTCGGGTCCGACTAAAACCAAATCAACTTTTTCGGTCTGGCATAGCGCAACAATGCCCAGTACATCCTCGGCTGCAACGTTGAATCTCTCACCCGGTGTTCCAGCATTGCCCGGCGTCACCAACAGCCGTCCACAATGAGCTGAACGCAATGCCGAATCAGCCATCGCGTGTTCACGGCCACCCGAGCCAACGATCAAGACACACAGCGCGTCGCTCATGCCAACACGCCTTCGAATGCATCTTTACGTTTTGGCGCACCAACCGACACTGGATACGCGCCAGTGAAACAAGCATTGCAATATCCATCTTCACGGCCAACGGCACTCATCATTCCGTCTAACGATAGGAACGCCAATGAATCTGCTCCCACCACCTGACACAGTTCTTCGATATTCATCCGTGCAGCGATGAGATCATTGTCGTGTCCCATATCAACACCAAAGTGACATGCATGCTTGATAGGTGGGCAGGTGATGCGCAGATGAACTTCAATTGCGCCAGCATCACGCAACAGTTGCACGAGAGGTCCAGCAGTCGTTCCACGCACCAAAGAATCGTCAATCAACACAACTCTTTGACCTCGCAGGTTTTCGCCCAAGGCATTGAATTTCATGGCCACACCACGTTCACGCATAATTGATGTGGGTTCAATGAATGTTCTACCGATGTAACGGTTCTTGATGAGTCCGTCGTTATACGGAATACCACTCTCACGCGAGTAACCAACAGCCGCCGGAATTGACGAGTCAGGAACTGGCACGACAACATCAGCTTCTACTGAATGTTCACGAGCAAGTTGTTCGCCAAAGCGCTGGCGAACGCTGTGCACACTTCGACCATCCCATTGCGAATCTGGACGAGAGAAATACACGAATTCAAAAGTGCATCGTGCCGATTGCACCGATGGCACCATGGCCTGTCGGCGAGTGATCTTTTCACCTTCGATGGTCACGATTTCTCCGGCAGCGACTTCAGAGATGTCACGGCAGCCCAAAGTCTCGAGCGCACAGGTCTCAGATGCGACGACCCATCCGCCATCTGCCAACTGTCCGACCGACAGTGGTCGGAAACCCCACGGGTCACGAACTGCAATCACTCGGTTTTCAACTAGTAATACCAACGAGTAAGCACCGCTCCAAGCTGGCAGGGTGCGAGCTAACCGATCTTCCCACGTTGGTCCCCCGGCCGAAGCCAACATCAATGTCATCACTTCAGTGTCAGATGACGCAGTTAATCCAAAACCTCGACCCAATAACTCGGCACGTAGTTCTTGAGCATTTACCAAGTTTCCATTGTGCGCAACCGCTAACGGTCCGTGAATGGTCTCAACCATAAATGGTTGAGCGTTACGAGTTCCCGAACCACCCGTCGTTGAGTAACGCGTGTGGCCAATTCCGTTCTTGCCCTTCAATGGCGCAAGTGCTGCAGCGTCAAAGACATTGTTCACAAGTCCATCATCTTTATGAAGGCGAGCTTGCTTGCCGTCAGACACTGCGATTCCAGCAGCCTCTTGACCACGATGCTGCAATGAGAACAGCCCAAAGAAAACTAGTTGTGCTACTTCTTCGGTTGGGGATGACACACCAATCACACCACACTCTTCATGCGGCGAGTCGAAGTCATCAGTCCACTGCAGATGCTCGGCCATCAGGTTATTTCTGCATTTCTTGGTCGGCTTGCATCACACGATCACGTTGCGTTGCTTGAAACTTGCGGACTTGTTCGGCCACGGCAGAGTCGCTGAGACCAAGAATCTTGGCGGCGTAGAGCGCAGCGTTGACCGGTTCGAGAACAACCGCGGGCGCGACTCCTGGTGGCATGCGCAAACTGCTCCACAGATCAACCTCAGGTCCAGGTGGCGGACACGCAATGACTGGGGCCGACACTTGCGGGTCGGCAAAACCTGACAATGCATTTGAACGACCAGCGATAGTGATGAATACTTTGGCTCGATCTTGGGTGTCGTATCGTTGCAAAATCTCCAGTGCATGCAACGGGGTGCGGTGCGCTGAACCAACATGCATCGCCACGTCAACCGTGAACTGCTTCAAGGCATCAACAATCTTGTTGGCGTGTTCGGTATCGGCGGGCGAGCCCATTAAGAGAACTACTAGTGGCTTCATGACAATGCTCCGTTCTGTAGCAACCCATTGAGTCGCTCTTGAATTGGGTAGGTTCCGGCAACAAATTCTTTTGCTGTCAATCGTGTATATGCCTTGATGTAGCGCTCGGTCGTGGCCGCAATGACATCAGCACCAAGTACCGGAGGTGCCCCGTCTCCGCGATACCCCATCGCATCTAATGCCAAGCGAATCGGCTCTTTATCAAGACTCTCGGGCTCTTGCCCTGCGGCAAGTCGCGCTTCGTAATTACTCATTTCCCAAAAACGTGATGAGTCGGGCGTATGCATTTCGTCAATCAACATCAATTGACCGTCAGTGTCTAAACCGAATTCGTACTTGGTGTCGGCCAACAAAAGCCCAGCTTGCGCCGCGACTTGTTGACCCCGCTTGAACAGATTTAATGCAGCCTCTTGAACCTGCGCCCAGAGTTTTGCTTCGACAAAACCGCGACTCACCACTTCGGCACATGACAACGGCTCATCGTGTTCGCCTGCTTCGGCCTTGGTCGTCGGCGTCACGATGGGTTCGGGCAACAAGGTGTTCTTGGCGATGCCATCAGGAAATGAATACCCGTAGATTGTTCGGGCACCCTCGCTGTATTGACGCCAGATCGATGTTGATGTTGAACCCGTCATCACGCCGCGCACAATCACCTCAACCGGCAAAGGATTCGCTGTTCGACCAATCGTTACGTTGGGGTCGGGACATGAAACGAAATGATTATTCACAATGTCGCGGGTTGATTCAAACCACCAAGCAGCAAGTTGGTTCAATACCTGACCTTTGTACGGCACCGATGCAACGATGCGGTCGAAGGCCGACAATCGATCGGTGGTAACGAATAGTCGGCGGTCATTCGGTAATTCGTATGACACGCGTACCTTGCCCACCCGTTCATCGGGTAACGGCAATTCAATATGTGAACAACCTTCAAGCTGAGGCATGAATAACTCCATTTCTGAATAGGTTTAAGGACAAGCCTTGGTGGGATTGGCGCAAGAACTTGGGGTGTTGACGCGGCACGACATGATTTTCGGGATGAGGCATGAGGCCCAACACAAGACCCGACTCATCGCAGATACCGGCGATGTCATCCACTGAACCGTTGGGATTGCCATTGACATAGCGCAAGGCGACGCGATCACTTGATTGAAGTTGTGCGACTACTGCGGTATCTGCGGTAAAGCGACCTTCACCATGGGCAATTGGGCATTCAAGATTTTCGTGAATGCCTTTTGTCCAGATGCACTTGGTCGAGCTTGGTTGCAAAGTAACCCAGCGGCAATCAAAAAGTCCGCTCTCGTTGTGATCTAAAGCCATGGGTCCAGCACCATTAGACAGCAAGCCCATGCGCACCAATGTTTGGAAACCGTTACAAATTCCCAGGATGGGTCGACCCTTGCTCACAGCTTGCTGTAATCGATCACCTAACAACATCTCAAGTTCAAGAGCGAAGACGTGTCCAGAACCCAGCGCGTCAGCAAATGAAAATCCACCAGCGATGATGATCATCTGTGCTGCGTTCACAACATTCGCATCACGTTCAAGATCGGAAATTGACACAACAACCGAATCGGCACCTGCCAAGTCAAGGGCGAGCACAACGTCACGATCACGGTTCGTACCCGGGGCTACCAATATTGCGGCAGTGGGTCGCACGCTCATGAAGCACCCTGCCAACTGCTCAACATCTCTTGAACTGTTAGTGATTGCCCATTACCCAATGAGAGAACTTGTTCAGCGGTAACACGCCCGATGATTTGCGCATCCTTGCCAAATCGCTCACGAATGGAGGCTACTGATTCGTGCTTGACCTCAAGAATGAATCGGCCACATGATTCGCTGAAGTAACACCAATCGTTACTGAGCGACGAAGCAACGCTGATCTCAACACCGAGACGACCAGCCATCGCCATTTCAGCGATGGCCACTGCAATACCGCCCTCGGACACATCGTGACACGATTCAATATCACCGTTCAGAATTGCTTCATGAAGTTTTTGATAGCGCTGTGGTGCTTTGGTATCAAAACTTGGCACAACACCACCAGTAACGGTGTTCAACATTGCAAGATGACTTCCACCAAATTCACACAGCGTTCGACCGAGCAAGATCAAAACATTGCCCGACTGTTTAAGATCGGGTGTTACAACTGCATCAGCAACAGGAACATGAGCCATGGCCGTGATCACCAAAGTTGGTGGCACCGCGTGACGCTGATTATCTGAACCAAAGTATTCGTTGTTCAGCGAATCTTTGCCCGACACGAATGGAGCGCTAAATGCTCGCGCCGCTTGGCAGCAACCATCAACTGCCGCAACAAGTTCACCAAGAGTTGTTGGTCGTTGCGGATCGCCCCATGAGAAGTTGTCAAGCAGTGCAACGGTTCGCGGATCAGCGCCTACCGCGACAACATTGCGCAATGCTTCATCGACAACCGCCAAGGCCATTCGCTCGGCATCAATAATTCCCATCCATGGGTTCACACCGATTCCGACTGCGATACCACTACTACTTAATGGTTCGGCCAGCACTACCCCATCGGCGTGTCCGTCGTTGTTCGCACCAATGATGGGTCGCACCAAAGTTGCTCCACCAATTTCGTGGTCGTAACGCCGAATGATTGATTCCTTTGACGCAATATTTGGATGGGCCAGCAAGCGCAGGGTTGTTGCAGCAATATCAAGCGTTCCAAAAACCGAAGTGAATGATTCATCAGACATCGACGTGCGATCGGGCTTCGGCATCACCGCGTTTAAGCGACGTTGCGGACGACCATCATGCAAGAAGTTGGTATCAATATCGACAACGGTCGTTCCTTCGTAGGTCACAACGAGTCGTTCATCACCAGTGAACTCACCAATATCAATGCACTCAACGCCATATCGTTCACACGCAGCAAACAACGGCACTGTGTCAGCAACAGCAACCACCATTCGTTCTTGGGCCTCTGATAACCAAATTTCCCATGGGGCTAAGCCTGGATACTTCAGTGGTAGCCCCGATAACTCAACTCGTGCCCCGACT
>CALEHE010000189.1 GCA_937876415.1 uncultured Actinomycetes bacterium | reverse complement strand
GCGTTCTTGCCGCCAACTTCGCAATGGAACAAGTCGGGGTACTGAGTTGTTGAGTGATTACCCCAGATGGTCATTTTTTTGACATCGGTAACGGTCGAGCCGAGTTTCTGAGCGATCTGGCTGACGGCACGGTTGTGATCGAGGCGCGTCATCGCAGTGAAGCGGCCTGGATCAAGATCTTTGGCGTTCTGCTGAGCAATCAAAGCATTGGTGTTGGCGGGGTTGCCGACAACAAGCACCTTGATGTCGCGCTTAGCTGAACGTGACAATGCTTCACCTTGCGGCTTGAAAATGCCACCGTTCGCGCTCAAGAGGTCGGCACGCTCCATGCCGGCCTTGCGGGGCATCGCACCCACGAGCAAGGCGACATCGGCGTCACCAAAAGCAACGTCGGCGTCATCGGTTCCGACAATGCCGGCGAGCAATGGGAATGCACAATCGTCGAGTTCCATCTTCACACCTTCAAGGGCTTTGAGGGCCGGAGTGATTTCAAGAAGCTGCAAGATGACCGGAGTATCGGGTCCGAGCATGGCTCCTGAGGCAATGCGGAAGAGGAGGCTGTAACCAATTTGGCCGGCAGCACCGGTCACGGCAACACGTACGGGGGTTTTGGAAGTCATGGGCTAGATCGTAGGTCGCCCGGACCCGAATCCTGAAAATTCAGCGGGAAAATGAGCCGTATGGGCGCGGAAAGTGCCTAATTTGACACGATTTCGCGCCCAAGGGCTTTCCAGATTTCTTCGGCGTAATAGGTGATGCCCTCGCGCTCAAGGTGAATACCGTCTGCGGTTAGACAACTGCCAGGACACAGCGTTGCGACCAACTGCCAATCAAGCACAATCACATTCGAATACGTCGCTGGTAAGGACCGAATCTTTTCGTTATTCGCTTCGGTCCAGTCGCGATTAGCCTTTCCTGTCAACATGACTACCTGAGGAACATCGCTCAACGCTTGCATCATGGTGTCGAGAGTTTCTTGGCTCATCGGACCATTTGTCCCCAAGTGCACGACTACTGCGTCCATCGTGACGCCAAGTTCTTTCAGCTGCACAAAAATATCGGCGCCCATTTTTCCTTGGCGATCTTGCACCGCGTCAACAACGACTCCTAAACCAGCCAGAGCCGGCGCCGCACCCTTCATGACCGAATCTCCAAGCGCAAATACGTCGTAATGCGGAGGCACAAACGTCGTGGTCGTCGTTGGTGCCGCAGTTGTCGTTGGAACATCACTTGCTGTTGGCGCCGCCGTTGTCTCAGGCACTAATGGGGTTGTTGATGAAGTTAATGCGCCAAGCACATCAGTCACCGAGCCTGCGCCGGCGTCCAGCGAAGCCTGAACATCATTCGCCTTATATTCGGCGGTTACCAAACTGAACGCGGCGAAAACTGGCAAAGCAATTGAGCACGAAATGATCACACCGAATGATCCACGTCGACGTAACGCGCCTGGACCGCTGCGCAGCAAAGCTTGTACCGACTCTCTAAGTCGTCGTTCACGAATTGGCAACTCAACGTAGCGATACGAGAACTCGGTAATCGCCGCAGTCACCAACATTGCTGCGATGAATTCATGCAGCTTCAGCGCAATACCGGTTTCGTGGCGCAACGCTTGAAAAACGGGCCAGTGATACAGGTACAAACCATATGAACGCTCACCAATGGTGCGTAGCACAACATTGCCAAGCACCCGACCTGTGAACGCTTTTTGGTGGGCGACTGCCGAGATCACCATCAATGTCGCAATACCCGTTAAGAACAAACCCCCACGGAACAACCACGGGTCGGCATGCAAACCATCTTCACCTACGAGGTGAACGATGTGAACCTTCCACATCAAAAAGCCCAATAAAATCAAGCCGATAATGGCCACTGGGTCCATCATTGGACCTTTTCGCTTCATCGGACCACGCAGTAACGCGTACGGTCGCCACACAATTGCGAGCGCTGCACCAAGCAGCAACCCAGTTGCCCGCGTAGGTGTTGACAAATACAAGAAATCAACCTTGCTGATACAACGATCGCCCACTTCCCAAAATGCGTTTGGCGTGGTCGTGCAACTTTCGCCGATGCGACCAGTCGGCATCACAAGAGCCACGAAACCAGCGATGGCCGCCGCGATACCTATAAACCACATCGCGACGCGTGGCAATCGATCGCGACCAGCCCGCAAAATGATCAACATGATGATCGGCCACAACACATAGAACTGCTCTTCAACTGCGAGTGACCATAAATGACGCAACGGTGCAAAGTCATTGGCTGCGGTGTAACCAGCACCTACCCACACCTGGAACCAGTTCGAACCATAGAGAACGCCAGCAACAACATCGCCGCGCAACGCTCCTAAAGAGTCACGTTCACGAATTGAGGTCCACATGATGAGCAGAACCAACATCGTGAACAATGCGGGCAACAGACGTCGGGCCCGACGCGCCCAGAATTCGCGCAAACTAATCGCACCCGTACGCTCTTCTTCGGCGACCAAAAGCAACGTAATGAGATAACCGCTGATGACAAAGAAAACTTCAACACCCAAGTAGCCGCCAGGCAGCCACTTTGAGTTGGCGTGATAGATGATGACGGCGAGAACTGCCAAAGCACGCAGACCGTCGAGGCCGGGTAAATACGGCACTCGACTGATCTGTTGTGATCGCGAGGTCTCAGTAGTCGGGGCCATTAATCCCCAAGTCTGCCGTGAATCAGAGTTGCATTGACTTCACTTCGCAGAACTCTTCTAAACCGAATTTTCCGGCTTCACGTCCGAGTCCGCTCTGCTTGTAACCACCAAAAGGTGCCGCCGGGTTAAATGAGCCGCCGTTGACCTCAACCTGACCAGCCTTGAGGCGACGCGCCACCTGTTTGGCGCGTTCGGGAGTTGCGCTCCAGACGCCCGCTGCCAAGCCATAGATTGAGTCATTAGCGATGCGAATCGCCTCTTCTTCAGAGTCGTACGGGATGATTGACAGCACTGGTCCGAAAATTTCTTCGCGGGCAATTGTCATGTCGGGGGTGACATTCGAAAAAATCGTCGGCTGCACAAAGAAGCCAGCAGTGAGCCCTTCAGGGCTGGCCGTTCCGCCCGTCACCAAAGTTGCGCCTTCGTCAATACCGGTCTGAATGAATCCACGCACACGATCACGCTGAACCGCTGAGACCAATGGTCCGAGGCGCGATGCTGGATCGAACGGATCGCCAACCGTGAACTTTGCCGCAGCAGCAGCGGCGATCTGCTCGGCCTGCGCCAAGCGAGCACGAGGAACCAACATGCGCGTCAAGGCGGTGCAGGTTTGGCCCGAGTTCAAGAAGCACTTGCCAACACCAGCGGCGACTGCCTTAGTGAAACCTTCATCGTCGAGGTCGTCCAAAATCACATTGGGGCTCTTGCCACCAAGTTCGAGCGACACCTTCTTCACGTTCTGCGAAGCAACTTCAGCAACACGCTTTCCGGCACGGGTTGAACCAGTGAAGCTCACCATGTCGACATCGGGGTGAGCAGCAATTGCTTCACCGACAACGGGGCCAACACCGGTGACCAAGTTGAATACACCAGCCGGCAAGCCAGCATCGTGAACAATTTCAGCCAAAATAAACGCGTTGATCGGCGCAACTTCAGAAGGCTTCACCACAACGGTGTTGCCGGCAGCAAGTGCTGGCGCAACCTTGAGTGCGATCTGGTGCAACGGATAATTCCAGGGTGAAATACAGCCAACAACACCGAAGGGTTCGCGCACAACAATGGAGTTGCCAATTTCTTCTTCAAACTTATATGTACCCAAGAGACCAGCAGTGATAGCAAAGTTGCCCTTGGGCAAACCAACTTGAATCATGGTCGCCATACCGACGGGCATTCCGACTTCGCGAGCGACTGCTTCAGCGATCTCTTGTGTGCGAGCCTCAAGTCCGGCATGAATCTTCATCAAGTACTCGGCGCGCTTTTCGCTTGGCAATGCGCTCCAGCCCTCAAATGCGGCTTTCGCTGCGGCGACAGCCTTGTCAACGTCGCCAGTTGTTCCGTCGGGAATCGTGGCGATGATTTCTTCAGTTGCCGAATTAGTGACTTCGAGAACGCCCTTGCCCTCTGAGGGAACCCAAGCGCCGTTGATGTAAATCTTGTCGTAATTGATCATGGCTACACGCTAGGCGCAAGTGAGGCGCTGTGCCTTAGCGAGTCGGCGACAAACCGAGATTTGCATAAATTTCACTGGTGGCAGTGCTGCGATTCATGGTGTAAAAGTGCAAACCTGGCGCCCCCGCATCAAGAAGGCCCTGACACAATTCAGTCGCAGTATCAACACCGATACGGCGAATTTCTTCAGCATCATCGGTGCGATCAAGCCGTTCGGCAAGCCACGCAGGAAAGGCGGCACCCGATAGTTCGGCCATCCGGCGAATTTGACTCTTATTGGTGACTGGCATGATGCCTGGCAAAATCGGCTTGGTGACACCAAGATCGGCAAGTTCATTGACCATCTGCACGTAGACATCTAGATCAAAGAAGAATTGAGTAATTGCAAAATCAGCTCGCGACAATTTTGCGGCAAGAAACTTGCGATCAGTTGCGCGATCTGGTGAACGTGGATGAAGTTCGGGGTGGGCGGCGATTCCAACTGAAAAACGACCGTCAGCCACAACATCTTCGAGAAGATCACTGGCGTAGGTGTAATCGCTCGGCGCGGGTTCACCATCAGTGGGGACGTCTCCCCCGAGAGCCAAGATATTTTCGACGCCATCGGCGGCGTAATCATTTAAAATTTCTCGAATCTCAGCGCGCACATGACCTTGGCACGTCAAGTGGGCCATCGGTGTCAGCGTTGTTTCTTTACGCATCCACGACACCACCGCATGAGTACGTTGACGAGTACTTCCACCCGCACCATAAGTGACGCTGACAAAACTCGGAGCTAGAGGTTCGAGTTCGCCAATCGCCCGACCAAGTGACAACTGCGCCCCGTCAGTCTTGGGTGGAAAGAACTCAAACGAGAACGTTCGGCCCGCGGCGAGAAGGTCTGCAATTCGAGCCATGACGCAAGTTTAGAGGCGAAAGTTGCTCAGTGCTTGAAGTGGCGCTCTGAAGTAAAGACCATGGCGATGCCATGTTCGTTAGCTGCGGCGATCACTTCTTCGTCGCGCACACTTCCACCAGGCTGAATCACGGCCTTAATTCCCGCGGCCGCAGTGGCATCAAGGCCATCACGGAATGGGAAGAAGGCATCGCTTGCGCAGACTCCGCCGGTGGCACGGCCAGCTGAACGTTCGGCCGCAATTCGTGCTGAATCCAAACGATTTTGTTGACCTGCGCCAATACCAAAGGCTTGTTGATCTTTGGCGAAAACAATGGCGTTAGAACTCACAATCGAACACACTTGCCACGCAAACGACAGGTCGGCCCATTGTTCGGCAGTCGGTTGAGTTTTGGTCACTACTTTCCACATGCTGCGATCGAAGTTGACCGTGTCAGCATTTTGCACCAAGAATCCGCCATCGATTGAACGAATATCAAGTTTGCGGGCCGACGGTGCCGAGGCCGAGATCACGCGCAGATTTTTCTTTGCAAGCAACACTTCTAACGCATCGGCGTCAAACGACGGAGCAACAACAACTTCAGTAAATACTGGTGCGAGGGCTTCGGCCATGGCGCGAGTGACGTTGCGATTAACTGCAACAATTCCACCGAACGCACTCACCGGATCACACGCATTTGCCAATGAATACGCCTCGGCAATTGAACTTTGTGCCGACACTGCAACGCCACACGGATTTGCATGCTTCACAATCACGCACGCTGCACCGGCGAATTGATTCACCAATCGCCACGCCGCTTCAGTGTCATACAAGTTGAGGTAGCTGAGTTCTTTACCACCGTGTTGAACCGCAGTGTCCCACCAACTGCTTTCACCATCAAAGCGATAACGCGCACCCGACTGATGTGGATTCTCGCCATAACGCAATTCTTGAACTCGCGTACTTCCAATCAATAAATGTTCAGGAAGCGATTCGGGAGTTGCGTCTTGCGTCGTGATCCATTCAGCAATCGCAATGTCGTAGTGCGCAATTTCGGTAAACGCAATCGCCGCCAAGTCTCGACGAGTATTGGCCGACACCACGCCAGTGCTCTTGATTTCATTAATGACCCGCGCGTAATCACTGGGTCGAACAACAACGGCAACATGGGCATGATTCTTGGCGGCACCGCGCACGAGCGTTGGTCCACCGATATCGATGAGTTCAATACTCGGGTTGCTGTCAAAGGGATACAAGTTCACCACTACTAATGCGATCGGTGCAATGTTGTGAGCCTCAAGATCAGCGACATGCGATGCTTCATCGAGGTCGGCCAAAATGCCAGCGTGCACATTCGGATGCAATGTGACCACCCGGTGGCCCAGCATTGCCGGGAAGCCGGTGAGGTCGGCGACGTCGGTGACATATATACCGTTCTCCTGCAGGGCTTTTGCGGTGCCCCCACTGGAAATGATGTCCCATCCAGCTGCAGTCAAAACCTCGGCGAGTTCAACGATTCCGGTCTTATCAAAAACACTGAGTAAGGCGGTGGGCATACGTTGACCTTAGGCGGACAAACGAGACCTGAACAAGGTCATAACAACTATTGTCACACGTCCCTGCTCAAGTTCTGTAGGTTGCCGCATAGTGGCGTTGACAAACAAGCAAGCCACGCAATTCATTACTCAATTAATTCATCACATTGATTGGAGCAAGTTATGGATTTTTCAAAGTTCACAACACCAGATTGGTTAAAGGTCGGTGGCGCAGCAGTCTTTTTGGTTGCCGGTCTCTTTCTTGATTGGGCCAAAATTGAAATGTTCGGAATATCTGAGAGCGGTAACAATGCTTTCAGTTACCCATTTCGTGGGGTGATCTCAATGGTGTTAGTCGTCGGCATCGGAGTAGTCACCGTGCTCGGGCTTCAAGGTAAATCAGTCGGCAATGTGAAGTGGCCGCTCATCTCGGTTCTCGCGACGGGAATTGCCACAATCCTGATGTTGCTTTTGGTGATCCTCGGACCCGACGAGAGTGGATTTGATCTCAAACCAGCATTTGGTCTGTGGTTGGCCTTTGTCGCGACATTGGTATCTCTGGCTGGCTCGATCATGAGTTTCACCGCTGGCGGTGGAAATCTGAAAGACCTCACCGACGTCAACAAGATCAAAGACAGTTTCGGCCAAGGCTAATGATCAATTCAGACGCACAAAGCAAAGAGCCCGAGGCGATGCCTCGGGCTCTTGCAATTCTTATTGAGTGATTCAGCTGATTGATTTGATGATTTCTGCCATCAAGTCGCCGGCTTCGGTTGGGTTGAGACCCACCTTCACGCCAGCAGCACGCAGTGCATCCATCTTGCCCTGAGCAGTTCCTTTACCGCCCGAGACGATGGCGCCAGCGTGGCCCATCTTCTTGCCGGCCGGAGCAGTCACACCGGCGATGTACGCGCTCATTGGCTTCGTGACGTTGGCCTTAATGAATTCAGCGGCTTCTTCTTCGGCTGATCCACCAATTTCACCAATCATGATGATGGCGTCGGTTTCGGGGTCGTTCTGGAATTCACGCAAGCAATCGATGAAGTTGGTGCCAGGTACGGGGTCGCCGCCGATACCAACACACGTACTCACGCCAATGCCGCGCTGCTTGAGTTCGTACAGAGCCTGATACGTGAGAGTTCCTGAACGGCTCACGATGCCGACATTCTTCTTGCCAGCCTTAGGTAATTCAGCAATTTCACCGGCGGTGATTCCGATATTGCACTTACCTGGGCTGATAATGCCTGGGCAGTTCGGGCCGAGCAAGCGAGTCTTGGGGTAATCACGAATCAAGGTGTTGAACACCTTGGCTTCGTCCTGTGCGGGGATGCCTTCGGTGATGCACACGATGAATGCAATGCCAGCAGCAGCGGCTTCCAAGATTGCAGCCGGTGCAGCCTTGGGCGGTACAGCAATGAACGATGCGTTAGCACCCGTTGCAGCAACCGCTTCAGCGACCGAATTGAAAACTGGAATACCTTCAACATCGGTTCCGCCCTTGCCTGGCGTGACCCCACCGACAACTTGAGTTCCGTATGCCTGGTTACGTAGACCGTGGTATTTGCCTTGGCCTCCGGTGAGACCTTGCACGATGACTTTGGTGTCTTGATTCACGAAAATTGCCATGGGTTCACTTCCCGTTCGAGATGGCGACAGCAGCGCGAGCTGCTTCGAGCATGGTGGGCTTTGAGATCAATGTGGACTCGGGGATTCCGGCGTCAGCCAAAATCTTGCGTCCTTCTTCAGCATTGGTGCCATCGAGACGAATCACGATCGGCGCCTTCAGCGTCACGCGTGACAATGCTTCAACAATTCCCTTCGCAACTTCTTCACCTCGAGTAATACCACCGAAGATGTTGATGAAGATTGACGTGACCTTGTCGTCGAAGTTGATGACTTCAAGAGCAGCAGCCATCACGTCAGCGTTGGCACCACCACCGATGTCTAAGAAGTTGGCAGCAGTTCCGCCGACTTGATTAACAACGTCGAGCGTGCTCATCGCCAGACCGGCACCGTTAGCAATAATGCCAACAGTTCCGTCGAGACCGATGTATTGCAAACCATGTGTGCGAGCGAGTTGTTCGCGTGAATCAAGTTCTTCGGTCGCGCGATACTCAGCCCACTCGGGATGACGGAAGTCAGCATTGTCGTCAAGGCTCACCTTGGCATCAAGTGCGTGCACTTCACCGGTGGGCTTGAGAATCAACGGGTTAATTTCGGCCAAGTCGCAGTCACCTTCGGTGAAGCAACGGTACAACTGCACCAAAATCTTGGCAACGCCATCAAGTGCCTTTGCAGGAATCTTTGCGTCGACTGCAGCTTTGTGTGCTGCCGCAGCTGACAAACCATCAACAGGATCAATGTGCAATTTGATAATTGCATCGGGATCTTTTTCAGCGACTTCTTCAATTTCAACGCCACCTTGTGCCGACAACATCAAGAGATGCTTCTTTGCCGCACGGTCAAGCGTGAATGAGGCGTAGTACTCCTCTTCAATGTCGCTCGCGTGTTCAACCCACACGCGCTTCACGACATGACCCTTAATGTCCATGCCCAAAATGTTGTTGGCATGGAAACGGGTTTCTTCAGCGTTGTTCGCCAACTTGATGCCGCCGGCCTTGCCGCGTCCACCAACTTGTACTTGGGCTTTCACAACAACGGGATAACCCGATGCGTCAGCCACTTTGACTGCTTCATCAACAGTGTCGGCAGCGCCCCCTGGGCTCACCGGGATGTCGAAACGGGCGAAGTACTGCTTGCCCTGATATTCGAACAGATCCATTGATTACGTCCTCTCTCTAACTTGCGTCTTCTCGGGCGTCCAGCGCTATTTCAAGCCACTGAGCGATTGCTTTTAGCGACGAACCAGGTCCGAAGATTTCAGAGACACCTTGCTCACGCAATGTGCGGGCATCGGCGTCGGGGATGACTCCCCCGCCAAAAATCAAGACGTCCTCCATGGAACGATTCTTGAGTTCTTCCATCACTCGAGGGAACAACGTCAAATGCGCACCAGACAACAACGACAATCCCACGGCGTCGACGTCTTCTTGCAGTGCCGTTTCGGCAATCTGCTCGGGGGTCTGATGAAGACCCGTATAGATGACCTCGAACCCATGGTCGCGGAGTGCTCTAGTGATGGTCTTTGCGCCTCTGTCATGCCCGTCAAGTCCGGGCTTGGCAACGACGACTCGGTATGGCCGCTTCACAAGGGAGAAACCCTACGCCATCAGGGTGTCATCCACACATTCGCACGAGTTCGGATGGAACTATGACACTAAATAATTAGGTCACATCGCAGAGTCACTGACGCGAGAAAGCCCCGACTCGGCTCCGCCAGAACCGAATCGGGGCTCCGCCCGCCAACGGATATGAAGTTGGGATGGCTCAAGCGACTTCGTTGTTATTGCGACGACGACTGGCGATCACTAACCAGCCAGCGGCTAGCACACTTGCGGCCAGACCCAACAGGACCATCGCTGATGCTCCTGTCATTGGCAGGCTGCTTGAAGTTGATGGGGCAGTTTGCTGGGTGGCCTCTGCCTCAACGGTGCCAGAGATCAACGGATTAGTTGTCGGGTCACCAGCCACTTCGGGAACTTCATCAACAATCTGAGGCTGGATTGTCGCGGCCGGACTATTTGATATTGGACTGGCAGTTCTTGGGCTGGTTGATGTCGGACTGGTTGATGTTGGACTGGCAGAAATCGGTTCGATGGTTGGTACGACTGCAGGGCTCGTCACTCGAAAATCAGACGGAGTGGCAACGGCAGGAATCTCAAGCCCGATCGCCGGGTTCTCAATGGTCGGCTCTGCAGTCGGTTCAGAGGTCGAAACTGTTGTATCCGGGGCAAAGTCGACGGGGTTGTCAGAAGCAGGCATCGTGACAACAGGGACCGAATCATCATGACTTGAATCATCACTTGAATCGTCGCTGGTGTCTTCACTGCCGACTTCGTCATCAGAACTGTGCTCGTGTGAGCCGTGTCCGAATCCCCAACCCTGACCATGAGATTCGTGACCACGTCCATGACCGTCATGGTCATGATCGTCGTGACCGTGTTCCGAACCGCGCTCGTGCTCTGAACCTGATGTGTTGCGGTCACGGTGACTATCACTAGCTGAGACTCCAGCGACCCCCACACCAAGTGCCATGGTCGAAGCGATTGCCGTGATGGCTAATCCTTTGGCGAACAAGTTGGTGATTTTCATGGCGGACCTTTCGTTGTCAGCACCCCTCGCGCTGTCGGGGTACAAGAGCAATCACGGGTTCGGTCCTGACAAATATCCGGAAACTTTTGAAGAAATATTCAGAAATCTTTCGGACGACTTCAAAAATGAAGTTCCTGATAGGCAGACTCACCACGTGGCGCTCCCCGAATTTCGCTCCCCAATTGGTCGTGCCGTTGCTCCAGTGCTCGCAGGTCTCGGCTTTTTCTTGGTGCTTGGTCTCGTCATGTGGGGTATCGCTGCATTGATGGCCGGCGAACAAGCGCAAACCACAACCTTCACTCCAGATCGATTGCCCATCGGCAATGTTGACCAATGGGCCGAATCCATCAATACCGATGGACCAGTTCTCTTTCCTGGACTCGGGACGACATCGGGTGAACGCACCATTGTTCTTGATCACAACGGCACCGATTCTGAACGCGGTTGGGTGGTGTACTACGCATTCCCTGCCGACCGAGATGTGAGTTGTGCGATCGAACAAATTGTTGGCACCGACACATTTACTGATTGCGATGGCCGCACGATCAATGTTGAAGATCTTGCGCCGCCAACTAATGGCGAGTATCCGGTCATTGAAGATCGCGTGGCTTTATTCATCGACCTTGGCGAACGCGCCAACGATGTCACCACAACCATCGCCACATCAACACCATAAAACATCACCACCCCTTGTGATTCTGGTGCAGGATCGTTGCGATTTTCGCAACGATCCTGCACCAGAATCACGGGTGAAGTAGTGGGAACCAGTCTCCTGTCAGTGGTTCACCAGCGACACGTTGATCTTCTTCGGCGGTCATAACGGCGCGCATATCTGGTGAGGTCACCCAATTGCGAGGCGCGTACACCATGTCATCACCCAACACACGCAAACTAAACACCCGTCGACGATTAGTGCCCGAAACTCCAGGTGCTCCGTGCACCGTCAACATATGAAACGCAATCGCATCACCAGGTTCGAGATCCCACGACAAAATGGGATATTCATCGCGACGACTTTCAAAGTCAGGCATTTCTTCAAGCGAACCTTCCGGAAACCATTTGGCTTGATGATCAAGAAATGATCGCGGCATCAACCACGGACCACGATGCGTTCCCGCAATCAGTTCAAGACAATCCTGTTGAGCAATCGGATCAACTGGTATCCAAAAACTCACATTTTGTTGCCCTTCGACGTCGTAATACGGTTGATCCTGATGCCACGGAGTGCGCTGCCGTGTACCCGGTTCTTTCACTAAAACGTGATCGTGATACATGCTGATTGATTTTGACTGAGTGAGTTCAGCAGCAATTGCTGACAGCTTTGTGTTCTTCACAAATTCAGCAAACTCAGCGTGCTCGCGCCACGTGCTGAAGTCTTCGATAAAGAAACCCGGATCATCGGGAGTGCTTGCAACTTTGGCTCGTGTGCTTGGATGACGAACAACCGCATCGATGCCAGTGGTCAACAAAGACAGTTCATGAGGCGAGACGACACCGCGCAGCACAATTGCTCCGTCTCGGGCGAACTCGTCTTTCAAACTCATAGCAACAGTCTGCCCCATCAATCTCTGATACAAGTGAGACATGCCTTATACGCCGATTTTGGGAACTCTCGGATACATCGTGAATCGCGAGACCAATGAAGTGTTGTTAGTGCATCGCAATAAGCGGGCTAACGATGAACATCTCGGCAAATGGAACGGACTCGGCGGCAAGCTTGAAACCAACGAAGATTTGGCATCTGGAATGCGTCGAGAAATTCGCGAAGAGGCCGGCATCGAAGTGACGTCCATGCGCCTACGTGGCACGGTCTCGTGGCCCGGTTTTGGGCCAAATGGAGAAGATTGGATGTCCCCGATGTTCATCATCGACGGGTGGACTGGCGATCCTTTGTCAACAAATGTTGAAGGTGACCTGGCATGGATTTCAATCTCGCGCGTGCTTCAAGCTTGTAGCGATGAACAAGCTGAGCGTGATGCTGCGCAACTTCCGATGTGGGAAGGCGACCGGTACTTCTTACCTCTCGTTTTTGACACTGATCCGCGAATCTTCCACGGTGTCATGCCCTACAAAAACGGGCGACCAGAGAGTTGGTCGTTCGAGCGCTGGTAAAACTTTCGCGAGAAGAGTTTTTTGATCAAGCCCGCGTTTCTAGTTGCTGATGCCGAATCCCCAAGTTGATTACTCGCGATTCGGCATCGCTGTTACTTTTCGTGACCGATGTACCGAATCCAGATTGAGTACTGACCTTCTGGCCCCTCAGGTGAAGAATTCCAACGAGTGTCCCATTTATCGCCGGGAAGAATTCCTTTGACTCGCAACTTTTTGACGTCTCGATGATGTGCTGCTCGTAAATCGCTGGCCACTTGAGCGGCCGTTTTCTCGGTGTACAAGCGATTCACTCGCACCCAGGTTTTGCGCCGGCGAGCATCTTGCAAGGTTTTCACCCAAAACGATCGACGGATCCAGGCTTGATCGGGTGGGAAATCTTCGGTTTCAGCTGAAGAATCGCGGTCGTCATCAGGATTTGAACCTATGACTCCGTCGCCAGCCTCTGAATAATTCACTTGAGCATTTTGCCCTATTGGTGTCTCAGATTTCGCCCAACTCAACCTAATAGTTCACACTATTTTCAAATACTGTTAGTAAAGATCCTCATAGTAGTTTGTTTTGTGACTCGTCGATCGACCCTCCGAAAATGACACTTCTTGTGACATTTTTGTGAAAAATAAGCAAGAAAATTCATGAATCGCTCAGTTTTTTGTCACTCATTGAGTTTCAATACCACTCATGACGACCGCTCGCCTCGCCATCACATGCGATCTTTTGGGCGGTCAAACTACTGATCCCGCTTCCCTCGCAAATGGCGACCCACATAGGCCACAACTACTTGACGTAATGCATCGTCAAAAAAAACGTGTACGCGGTACATCCGTGCACCCTTTCCATTCCGTATATGGGCGATAGCAAACTCGGTGCGACCTTGCCAGGTAAACGCGTAATCCGAACCAAACTTTTGCGCCGCATTGTCGCCAACACCCGGCGCAAAATCGAGACCTAAACCGCGGCATGCCACTTTGATTGAAGCATTGTTGATTTGCCCGCTTTGCCAGTCGCGCGCAACGATGTTTAAGCGCATCAAATCTTGTAACAATCGGTTGGCATCAATGCCATCAAGGTCTTTAGCGGTTGCGATTGCCTGCGGATGGAATATGAGATAGTCACAGCGTTCAGCTGCTTGGTTCACTGCATCAATGGCATTAGATGCCACCAAACCACTGGGGTTCTTATTGAGCTCAATTGCGTAGTTCACGTTCTGCAAGATCAGTTGGTTCACTGCTTGATCTTTGTTTTCAATAATCGTCTGTTGCTCTGCGATGATTCGGTCGGCTTCAGCCATTGCTTGTTCAAGTTCGCCCACATGTTCTTCTGTTTCTTGCCATCCATCAAGGGCGCTTCGGTATTCATTCCAAGAAACTGTTTCAGGGTCCCCTAGCGAATCATTTTCAATTTTCGTGGCTTCGACAACGCGAATTTCAACTTCTTGTTCAGCAGCTCGTCGACGAAAACGTGGAGCACGCAATGGAGCCAATGAATCTGCGGCAATAACCGTGACGGTCTGTCGCACTTGATTTCGGTCTTTTTCACCAGCGCCAGCCAACATTCCATGCCCAGAAATTGATTCATTTGTATGGTCTGGCCATAAAACGACTAAACCTTGTTGCCGCAACACATCGCGGCCGTGAAATTCATTAAATGCAACTCGGGGGGCTGAGCCAACAATCTGCACAACATGTGCGAGTCCAGCCAATTCGGGAGCCAATTTTTGTGATTCGAAAACTGACGTATCTATTGACAATGTGGTTTCAATCACTATTGGCAAAGCCCGACTTGGTGCTTCAAAGAAGGCGGCAATCGCTTCCGCTCCAGAGGTATCGGTGATCACCGCGGTTTTTGCACCGATCTTAATACCGGCGTCGTACAACGTCACTGTTTCAACAGCTCGCTTCAGCAGGTCGCGCTTTGTCTTGACCGACACCGAGATCTTCAAAGGCGTGACACGCAAGCCGCTCGGCACGACAGAAGTCCGGACTTCAAACGTTGAACGCTTCTCCAAATTTAGAATTGTGATTGTTGTTGACACGATCGCACCGCCGTTGAGCGATTCATCGATCGTGTATCGCCACCACTGTTCGGGATTCTCGGCATCAAGACGTATCGAGACACCAGGCCCGCGGTCGTCAAATGGGTGCTCAGCCTCAAGCCATGTTTCAACTAATTCACGAAGTTTGGATTGCTGGGCCGACGGCCACGTAAGTCCTTCCAAGCGAACGCAGTAGTACGGCTTCATGGCTTGAAGTCTCGCTGACTTTCTTGTTTTTGGCGGACACTATTTAGCCAAGCCGCCGATTCGGCCAGGCACACCGCTATCAAGCAGGGCTTTTGTTCCTTAAGTGCTCGCATAATCGCTGTGGCTGCCACCATTCCCGAGATCGGGTCGGCCACCGCATCTCCCAAAAACAGAGGACCTTCGGGCGAGAAATCCACTAAACCTCCTGCCACGGCGCAGTCGTCCCCAAAGCCGACTCGCTGACCGGACACGCCGTCTCGACCGTACCCGGTGATCGACAACCACACCTGCGGTTTCGCATTTTGCAATATCTCATCGGCATTGATTCCAAGTTGTTGCAGTGCTCTCGGACGAGAGCCCTCAATCACTACATCGGCCTCGGAGATTAATTCGCGCAAGCGAGAGATACCCAACGCTGAATAGAAGTCAAGGTCCACGTGAGACTTGCCTTCATCAAGTTCGGCAAAGAAATTCGGGTTTCCGAACCGTGCACCATCAGGTCGATACAACGATTCAACCTTCAACACTTCATAGCCACATTGTTGAAGAAGTTGCGAACACAGTGGACCTGCCCACAACGAAGAGAGGTCAACAACTTTCAGTTGTTTGCGCCAAGTTTGAGTGGTGGTCTTTTGAACGTGTTGAACTTTGACCGGCAACTCACTATGCGAATAACTGTTGGCCACTTCATTGAGTCGCGATATCGGAAGGCCGACATCTATTGCATACTCGAGGAGGTCCGACGAAGTGCACGTTCGGACATTGTCGCGAAGTTGGCCGATGTCTATTTCTTCATTCACGCCAACTTCTAATGAAAAGAAAATGCCTACAAGTTCATGATCTTCGGGACGAGCCAAGTTGATGGCAATCCATTGTCCATCTGAAGTCTGCATGAGATGACACGAACCACCAACACTTTGCGAGGGGCCCGCTTGCCAACCCGTATGTCGCGCTCTTTGCACCAGCAATTCCTGCGGGTCAACTGCAATTCCAGATAACAACTCAAACTCACGAGCAAGCCAATTCAGCTGCTGAAGTTCAGGAGATCCCTCAGGTAGAAATTTCATCAATGAGGCCCCATTCGAAAGCCTTTTGCGCATCAATCGCTCGGCCAGTTAGCGCCAACCAAGTAGTTCGCTGTCGTCCAATACGTCGTGGCAAGCTCGCAGTTCCACCTGCACCCGGGACAAGACCTAAAGCAATCTCTGGAAGACAAAATCGAGTGTCGTGGTTCGCAACAACCCACCCAGCAAAGGCGGGTAGTTCAACACCGGCACCGAAGTTTTCACCATGCATTTCGCAACACAATTTTGTCCCGAGGCGTTCTCGAAGCATATTCAGACTTACCGCAACATTCGAAGTCAACCTAGAGATGTGCGTTGATATCGGATCCGTAAAAGACCCAAATTCATCGAGGTCTCCACCACTTGAAAAGTTCGAACCCGCCCCACGCAACGTGACGGACTGAATGCTCTCATCAATCAGTGCAACCTGCAGTATTTCTGCAAGTGCAGTCCTCATGTTTGATGAAAAGGCATTTCGTCGCGCTGGACTATTGAGAGTCACCATGAGGTGATCGTCTAATCGCTCGCTCAATACTTCTGCTTCTCCCGCAACTTTGCTTTCTCTACTCACTCGGTGATTTTTCCATTGCGCGAATTCGGCACCACCTTGCAAAAGTGAGTAAGTCGTCGACTCGGCAATCAAAGATTCTTCGATTGTTCGGTTTTCGACCCCACGTAACAACAACACCGCAGCGAGAGCTGCTTGAGGGGACCGTTCAATAGTGGTCAAAATCTCATCTAATTCGTCATCGTCGTCAACAACGACATCGCAATGAGTCGTCAGGTCAAATTCGCTTCCTCGGCGGCCCACCACAATGCATGGAATTGACCCAACTGGCGCAATGTTGTTGATCGGGTCGGTGTCGACGAGCGCGACTGTGACCTCCCGCATTGGGCTCAGCGACTCACGGTCGAGTGCACATCGGCTGGAGAATTCAAGGGTTGAGAACTGGGCAAGCACCTTTGCAGAGTACGCCTGACTCAAGGATTGAAAAAGTGATCATCGATCAGGTCTGGATCAAACATTTCAACAAGTTGCAAGACACCACATTCACATTGCGCTCGTTCACAGACTTCGGGTTCTGATATCTCCGTGCCAGCGTGTGACCCATGTTGGGTCACACATTTGGCATTCAACACGTTTGGGGTATATAAGCCGTAGGCTGGCCAACCTTACAGAGCAGGAGAAACGCTCATGGATACATCAACCAGCGTGGACACCGGCTTTGCCGATTTAGGACTACGTCCAGAGATACTTAAGGCCCTGGCGGGCCTTGGCTACGAGGAACCGACGCCTATTCAACGCGAGGCCATTCCCCACATGATTAACGGCAAGGACCTTTTAGGTCAAGCCGCAACCGGTACCGGTAAAACAGCAGCCTTTGCGTTGCCAATTTTGCAGTTGCTTGAAATGAATAACGATCGACCATCGCCCGTGGCGTTGGTTCTCGTGCCCACCCGCGAACTTGCAATGCAAGTGTCAGAGGCCATCTATAAGTACGGTCACGATCTACGTGCCCGTTGCGTTCCGATTTACGGTGGCCAACCCATCGGACGTCAGATTGATGCTTTGAGTCGCGGTACTCACGTTGTAGTGGCAACACCAGGTCGTGCACTTGATCACATTCGCAAGAAGACGCTCAAGCTTGAACACATCCAAATGGTGGTTCTTGACGAGGCCGACGAAATGCTTGACATGGGTTTCGCTGAAGATCTTGAAGCAATTCTTGAATCAACTCCGAAAGAACGCCAGACGGTTTTGTTCTCCGCAACAATGCCGCCACGTATTGATGCCATTGCTCGTCGTCATCAACGCGATCCAATTCGAATCACGATTCAGCGTTCAACAACCGAAGCCGGCACTTCGCCATTGGTGAAGCAGTCGGCGTACATGATTCCGCGTCACCATAAGGCTGCGGCTCTTGGTCGCATCCTTGACATCGAGGCACCAGAAGCAGCCATTGTTTTCTGTCGTACTCGTGGCGAAGTTGATCAGCTCACCGAAACGCTCAATGGTCGCGGTTACCGCGCCGAAGCGCTGCACGGTGGCATGGATCAAGAACAGCGTGACCGCGTGATGGGTCGTTTCCGTTCGGGCGTTGCCGAGTTGCTCATTGCAACCGACGTCGCTGCTCGTGGTCTTGACATTGATCACCTCACCCACGTTGTCAACTACGACGTGCCGTCAGCTCCCGAGTCATACGTGCACCGTATTGGTCGCGTTGGTCGCGCCGGACGCGAAGGCGTCGCAATTACTTTGGCCGAACCTCGTGAACAGCGCATGTTGCAGAACATTGAGCGCCTAACCAAGATCAAGATTGCGTTTGAAAAAGTGCCGTCGGTCGAAGCACTGCGTGCTCGTCAGATGGAACTCACAACCGAGACATTGCGCGAAGCACTGGCCGGCGAGACTCAAGAACGATTTGAATCAGTCTTGACCGACTTGTTGCAAGAGTTCAACATCGAACAGATTGCACTGGCCGCCATCAAGCTCACGCATGATGCCGAACAGTCATCACTTGACGAAGTGGACATCCCCGACTTGTCAAACGGTGATCCCCGTGATCGTCGTGATCGTGGCGACCGCCGCGATAGCCGTGACGGTCGACGTGATGATCGTCGCGGTGATAGTCGCGGAGATAGTCGCGAGCGTTTTGATCGCAGTGGTAGTAACGATCGCAGCAGTCGATTTGGTCGCGATGAGCGCCCCGACCGCGGTGGACGTTTCGAACGTGGACCGGCTCGTGGACGTGGCTCAGGCCCAACCGCCAAGTTGTATGTCGGACTCGGCCGCAAGGCTGGCATCCGTCCCCAAGACTTGGTCGGGGCGATTGCGAACGAAAGCGGCATCTCTGGTCGCGACATCGGCGATATCAAGGTTTCCGATCAGTTCTCGATCGTTGAAGTTCCGGGCAACGAGATGGACAACATCTTGAACACCATGAAGAACGTCAGCATCCGAGGCAAAAAAGCCAACGTCCGTCTGTATCGAGATGAACGCTGAAATAGCGCGCAACCGTTACGTCTTGTTCACCACTTTCCGCAAAAGCGGAGTGGCGGTCAAGACGGCGGTGTGGATTGCTCCGTTGGGCGTGAACGAATTTGGAGATAACGAAGCCTGTTTCACCGTTGGTGGTGAATCAGGCAAAGTTAAACGCCTTCGCAACAACCCGAACGTCACACTGCAAAAGTGTGACGTTCGTGGTCGAGTGGTGGCCAGCACTCCAGTAGTTAAAGCAACTGCCCGAGTTGTCACTGGCGCCGATTGCGAACCCATCAATGTGGCAATGCGCAACAAGTACAAGATCCAATTTCGAATGTTGGAATGGTCAAGTGCCATCACGTCAAAGATCAAGCGTCAGTCTGTTGCTGACGCTGCAGTCATTGTTACGTTTAACTAGTCGCAATGCCTGCATAAACGCGAGCTGCTTCTTCAGCAGTGATGCGGTGCAATTCTGCAACATCTCGCTTCGTAAATGAGTCACCGCTATAGCCGCCGGCTAAAACCCAGACGATTGGCAAATTGTGCGACTTGGACCATTCAAAAACCATCGCCTCGCGTCGACGAATAACTTCAGTGTTGATACCGGTGACACCACCTGCTTTTTCATGCGGATCCATGCCGGCGTTGTAGATCACTAGGTCTATTGATTGCGGGTCGGCGATGTCAGAAAGACTCTGCTCGATCGTTGAGAGATATTCACTTGCTCCAACAATTTTCAGTTGGGCAAATGGAGCATTGTGATACTGGTCGAATGACGACACCGAAACATCAACTTGTTCAATGCCATCAATATTTCGATCACGCAACAATCCAATGAGTTCTTTCGTGCCACCGCCGCAGTGCGCATCAAGATCAAGAATCAAAACACGGCGAGCACCAAGTTTGAGTGCTTTCCGGGCACCAATAACTAAACCATTGAACGTGCAGTAGCCCGAACCATGATCGTATTTAGCGTGGTGTAAACCACTTGATAGCGAACCTGCACATCCACCGGTTTCAAGAACAGTTTCAACTGCTCGCAAAACTCCGCCGGTCGTTGCGAGTACCGAAGCAGCCGATTCATCATCGCCTGAGAACTGACCGCCGCGGCCACCTAACACTTGATCAACATAAAACTCATCATGTACGGCCACGATGTCATTTCGAGTCGCCGGTGCTGGACTCACGATTTCGGTGCCGGCTATTGGGCGAGCAACGAGCAAGTCGGCCAGTACGCCCGCTTTGCTGATGGTGTCAAACCCTCCGTCCACAACGAAATCTGGCGAGAAATAGATGAGTATTTGGGACCCGGTCACATGGTGTTGATTCTCGTGGTGCTGTTTCATAGTTGTCCCTTCAAAGGTGATCGGCGGAAAACTCCGCCTTACATAAACGCTCAAAAGGGCCAAAAGTGTGCTCTCAGAGACCCGGTCCAAAGTCATGCGCGCGAACGCACATTTATTGCCGCACTGATCGTTCTGTTTGAAACAACAAACAATGAGCCCAAAAAACATAGGAGCCCCACATGAACAAGTCATCATCAACCCTCAACCGTCCACTGCACATTCTCGATATCGACAATCTGTTGGGTGACCCGACAGCGACTGACACTCATGTCATCAACGATTGTCTCGGCCAATACCGCGCTCACACCGGTTACCAAAAAGGTGATCATGTTGTGGTTGGTACTGGATGCAACGCACTCCATGTCTATGCCGTGCAATCGTGTTGGCCCGCAGTGCAATATGTGCGCAGACCCGGACCAGACGGTGCCGATTACGCGCTGATCGAGCAGGCATTAATCGCGCTCGATCGAGGGCGATATAGCCACTTCATTTTGGGTTCAGGCGACGGCCGATTCGCTGAACTCGTTGACACGATCACTGCCAAGGGATTCCCCGTTGTTGTGGCCTCTCGTCCCAGTGCGTTGTCATGGAAATTGCGTCAACGAGCCGGCGAAAATCTGATCTATTTGCCCGAAAACATTGGCCCCCTCGGCATGGTGTAAGACCATGCTTGCGCCTGGCGTGCCCGCGGTCACGGTCATCATGACCGATTGTTAACGCAGTGTTGACTTTTTGTACGCACTGGTTCAGACCATGTCCATCTACGGCTAGTGTTTGCCTGTCGGTCAAACCTAGACCGACCTTGAGGGAGGAAGATATGAAAAGGATGACCAAGGGCAAGTTTGTCCCGGTTCTGCTCACTGCAGCACTTGGTTTCGGTCTCGTGGCATGTGGAGACGATGATTCGTCAACCAGCACCGAAGCACCAGCCAGCTCAGAAGCACCAGCAAGTTCAGAAGCGCGACCCAGTGCCTACATGGCGACCGGCGACCCGATGGACAATTTCACTGCTTGGGCCGATATCCCCGACAGTGGTACAGAAAGTCCAGTCGTTGACTGCGCACCCGAAGAAGGCCCGTTGAAGGCTGCTTGGGTGTACGTCGGACCGACCAATGATGGTGGCTGGACCCAGACCCACGACGAAGGCCGTCTTGCTGTGCAAGAAGCTCTCGGTGACGCTATTGAAACCACTTACAAAGAGAACGTCCCCGAAGGTCCTCAGGTCGTTCAAACCGTTGAAGACCTCATCGCAGATGGCAACACTGTCATTTTCGGAACCTCGTTCGGATTCCAGGATGCATTCGTCGAAGTTGCTGCGGCTCACCCCGACGTGTGCTTCGAGTTCGCAACCGGATACTTGAGCGCTCCTAACTTGTCACAGTTCTACGGCGGAGCCGAAGACACTGACTACCTCGCAGGTATGGCTGCAGGTGCCGCTTCGGCAACCGGCAAGCTTGCTTACCTTGCTTCATTCCCGATCCCCGAAGTTGTACGTGGAGTGAACGCCTGGACCCTCGGTGCCCAGGCCACAAACCCCGACGCCACCGTCAAGGTCGTGTGGTTGAACACTTGGTTCGACCCCGCTGCCGAGCGCAAGGCCGCTGAAGCACTGATCGCCGAAGGCTACGACGTTCTTGGTATGAAGGGCATCGACTCGCCTTCAACTGGTGACGCTGCTTTGGCTGCTGGAATTCCGTGGGCTGGCTACAACCGTGACAACAGCGCCAACTATGGCGATGTTTGGTTGACGGCTTCGTCGTACCACTGGGAGGCTTACCTGATTCCTCGCCTCCAGCAGATTCTCGATGGCACCTGGACCGCCGGTAACTACTACGGCAACTTGAGTGACGGCTTCTTGACGCTCGCCAAGTATGGCTCATTGGTTTCAGACGAAACCTACGCAACTATCGAGGCTCGTTTAGTCGAGTTGGCCGAGGCTCCCGGAAGCCAGTTCACTGGTCCCATCATGGACAATGAGGGCAACGAAGTACTTGCTGACGGCGTCAGCCACACCTTTGGTGAGCTGATGTCGATGAGTTACCTCGTTGCTGGTGTTGACGGGGAAATTCCCGCCAGCTGACTTTCAGCACAATTAAGTAATGCCGGAAGGGGGCGGGCTATATAGCCCGCCCCCTTTCTCATCTAAAGTCATAAAGGTTCATGGGGAGGAGAAGTCATGGGGCTCGAAACAGCCGTCAAAATGACGGGAATAGTCAAGAAGTTCCCGGGGGTCATCGCCAACGATCATGTCAATCTCGAGATCAACTTTGGTGAGGTGCACGCTCTTCTCGGTGAAAACGGTGCTGGCAAGTCAACCTTGTCCAATATTCTCACTGGCCTCTACCGCCAAGACGATGGAGTCGTTGAAGTCGGTGGCACCAAGGTTGAGTTCAACTCTCCTCGTGACGCCCTAAATGCTGGCATCGGAATGGTGCACCAACATTTCCGTCTCGTATCAACATTTACCGTCGCCGAAAATGTTGTCCTTGGCGAATCTGACTCATCACTATTCATGGATCAGAAGGCCGTCGCGGCACGAGTGAAAGAACTCAGCGATCGTTACGGACTTGCGGTTGATCCGAGTGCGCGTATTTGGCAACTCAGTGTTGGTGAGCAACAACGCGTTGAAATTTTAAAAGTTCTCTATCGCGGTGCACGAGTTCTCATTCTTGATGAACCGACCGCAGTGTTAACCCCCATCGAAACCACCGAACTTTTCAAGACGTTGCGCGCCATGGTTGCCGAAGGTCGAACGGTCATTTTTATTTCGCACAAACTTGATGAAGTCATGGCAGTGAGCGATCGGGTCACTGTTTTGCGTGGTGGACGAACAGTTGGCACCGTCAATACACGCGAGTCATCAACCCGCGATCTCGCGAGCCTCATGGTCGGACGTTCAGTTGAGTTCACTCGAGTTGCACGAGCCAACCCGGGTAACCCCAACAATGTTGTTCTAGACGTCACCAATATCAGCGCGAATGATGATCGTGGTCGGCTAGCACTTCAATCGGTTTCGCTGACCGTCGGTGTCGGTGAAATTGTTGGTATTGCTGGTGTTGCCGGAAATGGTCAACGTGAATTAGCTGAAGTGATTTCAGGAATGCGACCCATGGTCGCTGGCGCAATCACCGTTCAGGGGCAAAAAGTTCAATCCGGTAAAGCGCGTTCAGCCATTGCCCAAGGAATCGCCCATGTCCCCGAAGACCGTTTGCACACTGGTCTCGCATCAAGCCATTCAGTTGAAGACAACCTTGCGCTCAAGAACTA
>CALEHE010000188.1 GCA_937876415.1 uncultured Actinomycetes bacterium | reverse complement strand
CCCTCGCCACCACCCTCCCTACCCATCCATTTTGAGCCACTCTGTACAAATGTGCGCGCTCAGCGCGAATATTTGTACAGAGTGGTGAGATTGTTGCAGTAATTGGTCATGGAATGGGGACGGGTTACCAGTGGCGGAGGTTGACGGGCCAGGCGTCAATCACTTTTCCACCGACCACTTTTCCACCGACCTCTTTTCCTCCGTTGCCGTTTTCACCCGACTGCACGCCAATCGCAGGAATCTGGTCGGCGATGTGCATCGTTTCGTGAAGGGCGATGGTTGGGTCAATATGCGCAGGTTGCACCAGTACACGATCTCCTACATTTGGCAGTGGCTGACCATCTTTCATGGAGAACGTGATGTGCTCGTCGCTGCAAAACCACACACTCGCGCCAGCAATGGTCGGATTGCCGTGATCCATTCCTAACGATTTCAAACCGACATCGATCACAGCCCAACTATCACTTACTGAAATCACCGTTCCGACGACATACAAAGCTTGTTCAAATGGCAAATCTAAGTTTCCGTAATGCGAATCCATCAACGCGTAACTTCCGGCTTGCACTTCATTGACTCGAGCCAGCACCGGATCGGACGGATCGTATAAATCGAATGTTCCGGTCCCGCCCGCCGAGATAATCGTGCAATCATTTCCGCTCACCAATCGCACGTCATCAAAGCACTGAACCAAAACCCCCATCGCAGAGCGCACTTTCACACGTTGTTCATCGCGATCAGCAACGGCCATCAAATGTCCTTCATAACCCATGACACCGCGCACATTGAGTCCAAGCGAAACTGCGTACGACGCAAGTGCCGCGGCGCGTTCGGGAGCAATCCCACAACGGGGCATTCCGACGTTCACATCAATCAATACATCTTTAATTCCGTTCTCGGCCGCCAACGATGCCGTGATCTCCGAATCAATCGCCACGGTGATACGCACTAATTCTGAAGACCTTGTGTTTAACATTGCCGCCATCGCGCGAAGTCGTGAAACATCAACAGTTTCATTGGCGAGTAACAAATCTGTTCCGAGTCCCGCCTGAGCCATGCCAATGACCTCACGAGGAGTCGCACATGTAAACGCGGTATGCCCGACTGCTGCGAGTTGAGCCGCGAGAGTAGTTGACTTGTGAGCCTTGATATGTGGGCGAAGTGAGAGCCCAGGTCGAACCGCCGCCATCTTTGCCACATTGCCGTCAAATTTCTGACGATCAACAATGAGCGCCGGAGTGGGCAGGTCGGAGATTCGAGTCATGCCACTGTTCTAGCGGCTATTCGAGTGCGGGCGGAGGGACTTGAACCCACACTCCTTTCGGAACAGGAACCTAAATCCTGCGCGTCTGCCAGTTTCGCCACGCCCGCAAAGTCGTGTTAGCGGTTGACAGGCTACGGGGAAGTGGCGGAGAAGTGGTCAAGGAGTAGTACGATTGCAGTCATGATTCGTGTCTCTGTCCTCTACCCGTCCGGTGAAGGTTCAACCTTCGATCACGATTACTACCGCACCACCCATGTGCCCTTGGTTACGAAGGCATGGAACCCCGTTGGCACCCAGATCGACAAGGTCATCAATGGTCCTTACGAAGCTGCCGTGCATATGACTTTTGATTCACTTGAAGCGTTTCAGGGCGCTATGGGTTCGCCATTGACCGGCGATGTCATGGCTGACGTACAGAACTACACCAATATCGCTCCGGTGATGCAGGTCTCGGAGATCATCGAGGGCTGATGCGGTAACTGCATCGGCCATCACCGGCCGGTGCAAATTGCACCCGTTCAACAATGGTGTCTGGTCCGAGCGCAGAGCGAAAAACCACCAGTTCGGATTCGCATAATCCGGCGCATGCTTCGGCGGCCTGGGCAATGGCGCAGTGATGCTCAGTCAACATCAGACTGCCGTCGGGGGCGACGCTCGATTCCGCTCGATAGCCCTCGGCGTCGCGGGCCGCTGCGAGTTGCTTCACGCGATCGGCGAGTGGAAGATCAGCCATGAGATGTTGGTAGTGCTTGGTCAAACGTTCGCCCCGACGGGTGAGAACAGCCTGTACCGCCTCGGGTCCAAGGGTTTCGGCCATCCCAACCAGTAAGTCAACGGCCAGGTCGTGATGGCGATCGGGGAAGGTCTCGGGGAAACTGTCCGAGATACTTTGTAGCTTTTCGTGATTTAAAACCCAGTGGACGGCGGGTCGGCCGCGAGTTGTTCCCGAGTTGGGTTGAAGATCACGACACACCAAACCCTCAGCTTCTAATTGCTCAAGATGTTGGCGCATCGCTGCATCAGTGACTCCGCAAATCCGCGCCATTTCGGGGGCGGTGGAGGACGGAACCACCTGTAGGTGCTCAATCACGCGCTGTTTGGTCTGCCCAGATGCCACATCGGGCAGGATATCTGAATAACGCAAGTAGTTACTTGGAAAATTCACCGATGTTCTGACGAAGTCCGAGCAAGACTGTGGGAAAGTCCGTTTCTTTGACAAACTGTAAAGGTGACGATGACCGCTGTGAGTTCAGAGACAACTGCCGCCCTTGAAAACCAGTTCGGTCTGGCCGATCGAGTTGTGGATGCCAAGGCTCTGGCGAACAGCGTTGCTCGATTCCGCGAACAGGGAATCGTGTTGCCCACCTTTGCGCAGTTGGCCAACCCCGCCTCGGTTGACCCGACCCTCGTCGGTGATGCAAATCCGCAAGGCCCTGACGCCCGCAACTTGTGGCGCGTGCATTGGTACAACGATCTCAACGGCAACCGGGTCAATGTTCCCGATCACGTTGTTCTTCCGTCATCGCTGACGGGTGTGCCGAACCCGATCATCGTTGTATTTGGTGATCGCTTCCCAATGATCACCGCGCACAAGGTGCTGGCGGCGTACTCATGTCTTGCTCCGCGAGTTGTGACTGGTCAGTTTGATCCCACGTATCACCGTGCCATTTGGCCGTCAACCGGAAACTACGCACGCGGTGGTGTGGCGATCAGTCGCATCATGGGTTGCCGAGGTGTCGCAATTTTGCCTGCAGGCATGAGCCAAGAACGTTTCGACTGGCTTGACCAGTGGTGTGCCAATCCGGCAGAGGACGTCATCAAGACTGTCGGCACCGAAAGCAACGTTAAAGAAATTTACGATGCGTGTAATGAACTCGATAAAGACCCCGTGAACTTCATCTTCAATCAGTTCTGTGAATTCTCTAATCATCTCGGCCACTACGAAGTCACTGGTCGTGCATTTGGTCATGTGTTTGAAACTGTTCGTGACTCAATGAAGAAAGCCGGACGCGATATTTCACTCGCAGCATTTACCTCGGCAACTGGTTCAGCCGGAACCATCGCAGCGGGTGATCGTTTGAAAGATGATTACGGTGCAAAAATCGTTTCAGTTGAAGCACTTGAGTGTCCGACCATGCTTGAAAATGGTTTTGGAGAACACAACATTCAAGGAATCGGCGATAAGCATATTCCATTGATTCATAACATCACAAACAGCGATGTCATTTGTGGTATCAGCGATCAGGCAACTGACGAACTTGATGTTCTTTTCAATACTCCCGCCGGCCGGGCTTATCTCGCTGAGAAAAAAGGTTTGTCCGCTGAACTCATTGACGCTCTTGCGCACTTTGGTTTCTCATCAATCTGCAACACTCTTGCCGCAATCAAGACTTCGAAGTTGCTCAATCTCGGACCCGACGAAGCAGTCATTACGGTTGCAACCGATGGTGGAGCCCTGTATCCAAGTTCACGAGTCACCACGCTTGCTGAACGTTTCAACGGTGAAATGACTGCTGTCGATGCAGCCGAAGTATTCGGTCGTCACTTTGGGCATGTCACAACAGAAGACATGATCGAATGTACCGAGCGCGATCGCAATCGTATTTTCAACTTGGGTTACTACACCTGGGTTGAGCAGCAGGGCACGCCATTTGAATTGTTTGAGGCTCGGCGAGATCAATCTTTCTGGAAGGGTCTGCGCCGCTACCTACCAATCTGGGATGAAATGATCACAGACTTCAATGCCCGCGTCACCAAGGGCTGAAGTAATACATGTCTGGATTCACGTGTGCAACGTGTGCCGAAAAGGTTTCGGTAGATACGTTTGCGCCGTGGCGTTGCCCTAACGAGAATGGCGATCGACATCATGTTTTGTTGATCGATGAGAGCGATCAACATATTGTTGAAAGTCATCCCAATCCGTTTATTGCTTTTCGTCGCAACATGTTGTGGTGGCAATTTGCTACGGCTAACGGAATGACCGATGAGCAAACAATCGCTCTTGTTCAACGCATTGATGATGCGATCACCAAAGTAGGTGGTGTCGGTTTTGTGACCACGCCATTGACTTATCAGTCCGCCTTCAGCGATGAATTGTCTTTTGAATCGCCAGGTGGAATTTGGGTGAAAGACGAAACTCACAATGTCGGCGGTAGTCAGAAGGCACGACACTTGATGTCAATTCTTTTGCACCTTTTCGTTGCCGAAGAATTGGGTATCGCGCCGTGGGCTCATGCAGCAGCACGTCCAACTCTTGTCATCTCATCGTGTGGCAATGCGGCAATCGCTGCGTCAACTTTGGCAGCAGCCGCGAAGTGGCCCATTGACGTATTCATTCCAGAGTGGGCCGGTGGCGTGGTCGTTGAAACACTCACTGCACTTGGCGCACGGATTAACCGTTGTGCTCGTCAAAGCCAAGATCCTCCGGGCGATCCGACGGTCTTGAGATTTCGCGAAGCGGTCAACAACGGTTCCATACCGTTCAGCGTGCAGGGTCCTGAAAATGCACTGTGTCTTGATGGTGGTCGAACCATTGGCTGGGAAATGGGGCAGCAATTAGCACATGTAAATATCTCTGAACTTGACGCAGTTTTTGTGCAAGTCGGTGGTGGTGCTTTTGCGGCGTCGCTTTCGCGCGGACTCAGCGAGTCGGGAATCGCCGCGCCCCTTGTAGCAGTGCAAACCGAAGGGTGCGCGCCGCTATCGCGAGCATGGAATACCGCGCAATCAGATGCGAAACCCGCGCAACATTGGACGCAACACATGTGGCCATGGGAATCCGAGCCCGTTTCTTTAGCCGACGGAATCCTTGATGACGAGACGTACGACTGGGTTGCCGATCTCGCACAGATTCAGCGGACGAATGGACAAGTTGTGGTTGCGCGAGAGTCTGAAGTGATCGTTGCATCACAACTTGCTCCCCGAACGACATCAATTAATGCAAGTCCAACCGGAACCGCCGGTGTTGCTGGTCTGCTGGTAATGCGTTCGCTGCTCGCGAACACGGCTCGGGTCGCGGTGGTGCTATCGGGAATCAGGCGCTAGGGGCCTCGTGCAACAGGCCGTCTTCGACGTCATACACAAAACCGCGAATATGCAATTTGTATTTGATGAAGGGGCTCATCGATAGGCGTTTCATATTTTGCGTGACGCTCTGATACGGATCACGGAATGATTCCAGCGCCCACCAGGGGCGAACACCGCACTCGTCCTCAATTTCATGTTTAAACGCATCTTCCTCAACATTGTGTAATCCGCAGTTGGTGTGATGTATCAGGATCACTTCTTGGGTGCCGAGGCGCCGTTGCGACAGCACGAGCGAACGAATGACATCATCGGTGACAACTCCGCCGGCGTTACGAATGATGTGAGCATCGCCATGGGCAAGCCCGAGCATCTGGAAGATATCCATCCGACTGTCCATGCAGGCGACAACCGCCAAGTGACGCTTGGGGGCGAGGGCGAGTCCGATATCGGGAAAATTCTGGGAAAACTGCTGATTATTTCGGATGAGCTCATCCGTATTTGGTGTGAATTTTTCGGGTGTCGCCACTCCGACATTGTGTCATACCGAGAGGTAGTCTCGGCGTATGACTTTTGATGCAACTGCTCCCATGGGCCTCGACGCCGGCGATGGCGCCGGACGTTCCGATATCTTCACACGCCTCTTGAAGAACCGCGTGATCATGTTGGGTACTGATGTCAACGATGACATGGCGAACCAGATCTGTGCTCAATTGCTATACCTTGAAGGCGAAGATCCCGCGGCCGATATTTGGTTGTACATCAACAGTCCCGGCGGATCAGTGACCGCTGGTATGGCGATTTACGACACCATGCAATTCGTTAGTTGTGATGTCGCCACTGTGTGTATGGGACTTGCCGCGTCGATGGGTCAGTTCTTGTTGACTGCCGGAACAACTGGTAAGCGTTATACGTTGCCGAACGCTCGCATCATGATGCACCAGCCCCTGGCCGGACTTCGCGGTCAGGCCACCGACATCTCCATTCAAGTTGAGCAGTTGGGTTACACCAAGCGTCGCATGGCTGAACTCACCGCGTTCCACTCGGGTCAAACCCTTGAGCGCATTCAGGCCGACGCCGAACGCGACCGCTGGTTCACCGCCGAACAAGCACAAGAATATGGCTTGGTTGACAAAGTAATTTTGAAGCGCGGCGAAATCCGCTGATCTCGTTGCGCTACGGCGCAAGAGTGGTTGGGGGCGCAATGCTGCCTTCAAGACCGATGACATCAGGCATTGCTAGCCCACACGTTGATTCGACCCACGTCGCAATATTGCGCGCGGGTCGTTCGGCTTTATAAGCCGCATCAGAAAGTTCTTGACGACTCAGCGGATCTTCGGGATCAACATCGGCCGCTTGATCGATGAGCTCAGTGACTGTCTTCCAATCAGCTTCGATGGCAAGAGGAGTGATCTTGGACAGACTCTTATATCGGCTGAGCAAATCTCCGATATCTGAAGTGACAGTTAACGGGCCAGTGAGTCCAGGTAGTTGTTTTTCTAGTTCGCCACAAAAGTTGGCTCCGCCGCGTTCAGGGTCGCTGCATCCGACACTGAGGGCTGTCAACACCAGCGCACATCCAGTTGTCAGCAAAACCTTAGGTAGACCACTTGTGAAATTCATGAGTTCACAGTCTCTCAGACGCTGGCCTCCGAGTTATGTCACGCCGTATGTCGCCGTGAATTCGAGGTCATCCCCACTATGACGCGAGCAGAAATCCCTGCGATTAATCATTTTGGAGGAATGCATGTTGTCTGCAGTACGTACTGCGAGTGTGGTCGCCGCCACGGGCTGTCAAGTCATGGTGGAGGCGCATATCGGGCTTGGATTGCCAGGGTTCACAATTTTGGGCCGGCCCGATGATGTCTGTCGCGAGGCTCGCGATCGTGTTCGTGCGGCCATTGTGACAAGTGGGTTTTACTGGCCGAGTCGTCGTATCACCTTGAACCTTGCCCCGTCCACGCACAAGAAAGTCGGTAGTGCTCTTGATCTTGCAATCGCGATTGCGTTGTTGATTAGTGACGAACAATTGCCAGCCGAGTGTGCAGATGGTCTTGCTTTCATCGGTGAACTTGGTCTTGACGGACGCGTGCGTGCAGTGAGTGGAGTTGCCCCAATGGTGATGGCGCTTCGCAACGGAATGCCAACAGGCGATGATGACGAATACGAACTTCCGTCGATGAAACCGTTACGAGGAGTCATTGTTCCGGCTGGCAATGTTGCTGAAGCCCGCATTGCTCGTCCTCCGGCAGTACGCGTTGCTCAATCTTTGCGTCAAGTTGCTGAATGTCTCGTCGGCAATATGGCCTGGCCAGATATCAACGAAAGCAAAGGCGCCGATGTCGGTGTCGAAAAGATTCCTGATCTGTCCGACGTACGCGGTCAGACGGCAGCGCGACTTGGTCTTGAACTGTCGGCGAGTGGGGGACATCACCTTTTGTTGGTCGGTCCACCGGGCTCAGGAAAGACGATGTTGGCTCAACGATTGCCCGGTATTTTGCCCGTCCTTGATGATGAGACAGCACTTGAGGCGACGATGATTCGTTCGGCGGCCGGTGAACCGCTTCCTGCGAATGGTCTTGTGACGCGACCGCCCATCCGCATGCCCCATCATTCGGCGAGCGCAGTTTCAATTGTTGGCGGTGGGTCGACCTCAATGCGACCTGGTGAAGTTTCCCTGGCGCATGGCGGGGTGCTTTTCCTCGACGAATTAGGTGAGTTCGCCCCGTCAACTCTTGATGGTTTACGACAACCACTTGAAGAGGGTGTTGTGCGCGTGGCGCGAGCAAATACGCGGGTGTCGTTACCCGCTCGATTCACGTTGATTGGTGCGACCAACCCGTGCCCATGTGGCGGTGGTGCGCCAGGCTCGTGCGAATGTGATGAAGCGGCGCTCGCTAAATATCGACGCCGCTTTAATGGTCCATTTCTTGATCGATTTGATGTGCGTGTTTTGGTGCACCGTCCAGGAGTGGATGAATTATTGGGAGGAGAATTGGGTGAAAACACTGAATCGGTGGCCGCTCGCGTGTTGCGTACTCGATCAATTGCGATCGAACGACAGGGAATGTTGAACGCACGTTTGTCAGGTGAGTTGCTTGAACAGTTTGCTCCAGTTTCTGAAGCGGGGATGAACTTGTTGCGTTACGAACTAGAAATCGGTCGGCTGACCGGACGTGGACTTCATCGGGTGCGGCGAGTTGCACGAACTTTGGCTGACCGCGATCTGCACGAAGGTGCCCTGAGCGATCGCCACATTGCCGCGGCTTTAGCGTTACGGGCGCGGATTGCGCCACGTCGAGGCGATGACTTGCGGCAAGTGGTGTGACGATGTCGATCGAGTCACAACAGCCCGTCCAGTCACAACAGTCCGTCAAGACACATAAAGACACGGCAACGCGACTTGCGCTACTGCCATGGATGACCCCAAGACGGTTACGGACGTTGCTGTCGTTGGGAGAACCCAGTGACATCAGTGCAATGTTAAGTGGTTGGTCAGTCGAGCATCGTTCGCCAATGGTTGATATTGCGCCCAACGTTCATGCGCTATTGACGACTCACTGTTCACAAACAATCAAACGCATGCTGGGCGATGTGTGGTGTGAAGCTCTTCGTGGCAACGTTGATCTGCCACAAGCACTTGAAACGATGGACCTACACGTTGTTGGTCGTGGTCAATATCCACAGCAGTTGAACGATGATCAGAATGCACCGCCCTTGTTGTATTCGCGAGGCAATCTTGAATTGCTCTCATGTCGTCGTGTCGGGATTGTTGGAACGCGAAATGCCACGGAGCACGGCCGCAGCACGGCATTCACGTTTGGTAAGACATTGGCACAAAATGGCGTTGCCGTGGTTTCGGGTTTGGCGCGCGGCATTGATGCCGCCGCACATCGTGGAGTGTTGGCGGCGTTGTCTGAAAAACCCAGGTCTGAATCAACAGACAATGCTGGTCCAATCGCGGTCGTGGCAACGGGACTCGACATGGTCTATCCACGAGAGCATCACAGTCTGTGGGCCGAGGTCGGCGAACGCGGTTTGCTGCTATCCGAAAACCCTCCGGGCACCGGACCGTTGCCATATCGCTTTCCTTTACGTAATCGCATCATTGCGGCGTTGAGTGAAGTGTTACTCGTCGTTGAATCGCGTCTTGATGGTGGTTCTTTAATCACGGTTCGTGAGGCATTAGAACGCGGCGTCACGGTAATGGCGGTACCTGGTGCCACATCTACGAAAGCTGCGCAAGGGACCAACATGCTTATCCGTGATGGTGCCTTAGTCGCGATTGAACCAGAAGATGTACTGGTGGCACTTGGCCTTGATACTCGGCGAATTGTGCCAAGTTTTGATGCACGTCAACTGCCACTATGGCCCGATTCAGATGTCCTTGACTTAATCACAACCGATCCCCTCACACTGAATGAAGTTGCCCGATTAGCTGGTGAAAAACTGGCGATGTCATTTGGTGATGTCGCTGTCAGCCTCGGTCGATTAGAGGCACATGGTTGGGTGATGTGTACTGCTGGCTGGTTTGAACGCGTAGGTGCCCGATAAGGGTCTCATCGACTCTGTACTCTGACATCGTGAATCAATCAGCCGGCGAAACGTTCAGTGCAACGTGGGGAGTTGATGACTTCATTGGTTCGTTGACATCAGTCTCTGAAAACACGTTGGCGGCTTATCGCAGTGATCTCGTTGATTTTGTTGAATGGGCCGAAAGGGGATTGGCCGATACGCCAGCCCGCGTTGACCGCTTAATCTTGCGCCGGTACTTGGCCTATCTCGGATCACGTTCATTTGCTAAACGCAGCATTGCCCGCAAAGCATCGGCATTACGGCGCTACTTTTCTTGGGCTCGCCGAACTGGTTTGGTTGAGGTTGATCCGGCTGTGGCCTTACGCGCACCAACGGGCGAAGGTCGCCTTCCAAGAGTTCTTGATGGACCAGAGTTGCAGACACTGCTCGAACCAATCGAGATTGACGAAGCCGAACCACTGTGGCGTCGCCGTCGCAATGATGCGCTACTTGAAGTGCTGTACGGAAGCGGTCTGCGTGTGAGCGAACTGTGCAATCTTGATATTGACAGTGTTGATCTCAAACGCAGTGTCGTCACGGTGTGGGGTAAGGGCGGCAAAGAGCGGCGGGTCCCGATGTCTCTTGCGGCCGTTGAAACCATTCAAGACTGGCTGACATCGCGACCCGAAGTGACGGGCGAACTTTCGGGGGTCGCCCTGTTCTTGAATTCCAAAGGTGGGCGACTCGGAACCCGCGATGTGCGCAGAGTTCTTGACGAGCGGTCGGTGAATCCCACGCACCCTCACGCTTTGCGCCATACCTACGCCACACATTTGCTGGATGGAGGGGCCGATTTGCGGTCAGTCCAAGAACTTTTGGGCCATAGCGACGTGGCGACGACCCAGCGATACACACACGTCAGTAAAGAGCGTCTACGGTCGGTGTATACAAGTACTCATCCTCGGGCCTAGCGGTCTGGGCATGACGCCACTGCAACCGACGAACGTTTTACGAATATGACCGAGCCCGAAAATAACACCGACATACCTGATGCGCCCGAGGAAAAGCCGTCGCGCACAACGCCAGCCATCGAGCGGGCGTGGGTGCGTTGGGTTGAAGAGCGTGATGAAGCTGCTCGCGATCAATTGATCGTGCACTACTCGCCACTCGTGAAGTTCGTCGCTGGCCGTGTCGCCGCTGGATTGCCGGCAGGTATTGATACCGGCGAACTGAATGGCACTGGTGTTTTCGGATTGATGGATGCAGTTGATCGATTTGATCCGAGCCGCGGATTCAAGTTTGAAACCTTCGCGGTGCCGCGTATCAAGGGTGCAATTCTTGACGGATTGCGCGCTCTTGATTGGGTGCCACGCTCGGTGCGTTCACGTTCACGGCAAATTGAAACTGCAGTTGCCAAGCTTGGAAACGAACTGAAACGTGCGCCAACTGACGAAGAGATCTGCGCTGAACTCGGGATTGATATCGAAGAATTGCAGAAGTGGTTATCAACAATTTCGGTCGCAAACGTTGGTCCTCTTGACCATGTTGTCGGTGGCGGTGACGGCGAGCAACGTCAATTGCCTGCTTCGCCCGATCAAGGTCCTGATGCAATCGTTGAAGATCAAGAGTTACGCCAAACAATGCGCTCAGAAATTCGTAGCTTGCCCGAACGGGAACGCACCGTCGTTGCGCTGTACTACGACGAAGGCATGACCTTGGCTGAAATTGGCTCGGTGCTTGGCGTCACTGAAAGTCGCGTGTCGCAGATTCACTCCAAGGCGATCATCATGTTGCGGGCGCGCATGTCAGCCGCTGGCGTATAAAACCAAAATCAGTTCACCGCTGCTCGTTGACTTTTGCTCACGCTGTTTGGTGATTCTTTTTGCTTTTCTCGTGACTGCGAGTTGTTTGGTGCCACCTGTCGATACCGCGGTGGCGTTTCCCTACGTTGAACCGGCCTGTGTCTATTGCCCGGGTCGTCGAACAATTGATTTTGGGCAGTCGGTGGGTCGTTCAGTCGTGGCCCCCATGGCAGGAAGAATTACCTTCGCGGGAAAGGTCGTTGATCGGCAGTTCGTGACGATTGACCCCTCGCGGAGCACCGGATTTGACCCCGCAGTGGTTCTGACGATCGGGGGACTCGTGATTGACCCGGATGTCCGGTCGGGGCAGATCGTGAAGTCTGGTGAACAGATAGGTGTCTCCAACGGACTCATTCATCTTAGTATGCGATACATCGTTGAAGGAAAACCGGCTCGTTATGTAGATCCCACACCGTATGTGGGACGACGTCGAACTCGGGCGCGGCTGATCCCCAATTCGCGCCGAGGCGCTCGACCGGTGGCGCAGCGGTTGAGTTGTCCGGTGTCTTTTGGCAGGTGAGGTGGCACTTTGGGACCTGATCCCGCTAGTCTGCCCCCCTGAAGAAATAACTGTGCAAGAAACAAGTTCTTACAAAAACCAAAACGCCCATACCAAAACGCCCATACCAAAACGCATGGTCCTCATCCTGCGGTCGTCACTTTGTGATGCGAGGTCCCTTGCCCCTAACCGCAGAAACAGGAGGACAGTGCCATGGCCATCGTCACGATGCGTCAACTATTGGAAGCCCGAGTTCATTTCGGTCACCAAACTCGTCGTTGGAACCCCAAGATGCGTCGCTTCATCTTCGGTGAGCGCAACGACATCTACATCATCGACTTGCAACAGACCCTTGAGCGCATCGAGACAGCGTACGCATTCGTGCGTGACTTGGTCGCCGGTGGCGGTTCGGTTCTGTTCATTGGAACAAAGCAGCAGGCTCAAGACCCCATTGCTGGTTTCGCCGAGAAGTGCGGCATGCCGTACATCAACGAGCGTTGGTTGGGTGGAATGCTCACCAACTTTGAAACGATTCACAAGCGCGTGCAGAAGATGCTCGAACTTGAGCGTCTTCAAGAAAACGGTGACTTCGCTTTGATGCCGAAGAAAGAAGCTCTTTTGAAGAGCCGTGAATTGGCCAAGTTGCAGAAGAACCTCAGCGGTATTCGCCACATGACCAAGCGCCCGCAGTGTGTCTTCATCATCGACACTAAGAAAGAACATATCGGCGTCACCGAAGCGAACAAGCTCGGTATTCCGATCGTTGGAATCGTTGACACCAACGTCGACCCCGATCTCATCACGTTCCCGATTCCAGGTAACGACGATGCAATTCGTGCGAACGAATTGATGTCAAAGATGATTGCCGAAGCAGTGATCGAAGGTCGTTACATCGCATCGAAGCGCAATCCTGGTTTGGTTGCCCCCGAAAAGAGTGACGCCGAAAAGGCTGAGTTCGCAGCTAATCAAGCCAACGCTCGTACGCAAGCAGCTGCCGCTCAGGCCGAGCGTGAAGCTCGTCTTGCTGCATCAAAAGCACCTGTTGCTGAAGCAACTGATTCTTCCCCGGAGGCCTGAGAAATGTCGTTTACAGCTAAGGATGTTCAGAGTCTGCGTCAGTCCACTGGCGCTGGCATGATGGACTGCAAGAAGGCTCTTGAAAACAACAATGGTGACATTGAAGAGGCCAAGCAGTGGTTGCGCGAAAAAGGTTTGGCTGCATCAGCTAAGCGAGATGACCGCGACAACAATCAAGGCGTCGTTGCTCTTGTCATCACCAACAACGTTGGTGCGATTGTCAAGCTCAAGTCAGAAACTGACTTCGTCGCCGGCAGCGATCAGTTCAAGAGTGAAGCTCAAGCTTTGGCCGAACTTGTTGCGGCAAAAGGTGAAGCAGCAGTCGCTGAGCGTTCGGCAATTCTTGATGACCTCAAGATCGTTCTCAAAGAGAAGATCGAACTTGGAGAAGTCGTACGTATCGAAGCAGCAGCTGGAAACATTGTTGACAGCTACCAGCACATCCAAGGTGGACGTGGAGTCAACGCAGTTCTCGTCGAACTCGAAGGTGGTTCGGTTGAACTCGCTCACGACATCGCCGTGCACATTGCGTTTGCTCGCCCCAAGTACTTGAACCGTGAAGAAATTCCAGCCGATGTTCTTGAAAAAGAAAAGGCCACCCTCGAAGCGATCAGTCGCAACGAAGGTAAGCCCGAGGCGTCATTGGCCAAGATCGTCGAGGGCCGCATAAACGGTTTCTACAAAGACGTGTGCTTGGTTGAACAGCCTTACGCTAAAGATGACAAGCAGTCGGTCACCCAAATTTTGGGCGGCGCGAAGATTATTCGTTTCGCTCAAGTTGAGATCGGCTGATTGATCATGGCCGGAACTGACGCTGGTTCATCCCGTCAGGCCGACCGTCCCGTATGGAAGCGGGTCGTGCTGAAACTGTCGGGAGAGGCCTTGGCCGAACCGACTGGTTTTGGACTTGATAATGGTGTTCTGCATCAGGTTGCAACCGAGATCAAAGACGTCCGCGACAATCTCAAGATTGATGTGGCAGTCGTCGTTGGCGGTGGCAACTTCTGGCGTGGCTTAAAAGGTGCTGGGCAGGGTATGGACCAAGCGCAGGCCGACTTCATGGGCATGATTGCCACCGTGATGAACGGTTTGGCCTTACAAGATGCGCTCGAACGAGTCGGTCAACAAAGCCGAGTGATGACTGCGATCGAAATGCCTAAGGTCGCCGAGCCGTACATTCGCCGTCGGGCTGAGCGCCACATGGAAAAGGGTCGCGTTGTCATTTTCGCTGGTGGAACGGGTAATCCGTTCTTCACGACAGACACCGCAGCCGCTTTGCGAGCTGCTGAAATCGATGCTCAGGCCATCTTGAAGGGGACCCACTCGGGTGTTGATGGTGTGTACACCGCCGACCCCAAACTCGATCCCACGGCCACTCGGTACGACCGTATTTCACACAAAGACGTCATCGAAAAAGAACTGCGGGTCATGGACGCGACGGCAATCGCCTTCTGCCGTGACAACAAAATCCCGATCGTGGTCTTTGATGTCAGCACCCCTGGGAACATCAGATCCGTTCTTGAGGGTCAAGCCATAGGTACGCTGGTCGGGTGACTGACGACATCCTTCTCGAGGCCATCGACAAGATGGATAAAGCCGTCGAGCACGCCCAAATTCAGTTCACCACGATTCGCACTGGGCGGGCCACGCCTGCCCTCGTTGAAAAACTCATGGTCAACTACTACGGGTCTGATGTACCGTTGCAGCAGTTAGCAGGTTTTCAGGTTCCTGAGGCTCGCACGCTGGTCATTAAGCCCCACGACCGTGGTTCGTTGAACGCCATTGAAAAGGCCATTCGCGATAGCGATCTGGGTATGTCTCCATCGAATGATGGAGTCATTATCCGCTTGAACTTCCCGATGTTGACCGAAGAGCGACGCCGCGACTACGTGAAACTCGTGAAGAATATGGCTGAAGATGGTCGTGTTGCCGTGAGAAATGTGCGACGAGATGCCCGTAAGCAATTAGAAACGGCCGAAAAAGCCGGAGAAGTGTCCGTAGATGAACTTGAGCGGGCGGAAAAAGAACTAGACAAGATTACGCACGACCATGTTGAACACATCGACAAGGCCGTGCAACGTAAAGAACAAGAACTTCTGGAAGTCTGATAGGACGGGACCATGAGCGATGACATGTGGCGAAGGGGTGCTGGCTCAGGCCAGGACGATGAATTCGAAGACTTCGGTGAACTCCGATTCTCCGACGACGAAGGTGACGATGAGCCAGTTCCGTTGAGTTTTGGCGACAGTGACACCGGATCACTTCCGCATTGGACAGAAAAGCCCACGGGTGAATTGCCACGACTTTTCGGTGATGATCCATCGGGTTCGGTCTCGCGTCCGATTCCGCGCGATCCGTCGCGTGATGTTTCACCTGATGTGTCTCGTGATGTTTCACGTGACGTGTCTCGCGAACGGGACCGTGACGAGTCAGGCGAGGTAGACGTGTGGGGTTCGTACTCAGGTTCGGCACCTCGTCCTATTCCTGATCGCCCGTCCGGTGCAACCGAGCGGCCGAGTGATGATTCAAGCAGTGGTCGTCCACGCGTTCGCCTCGGCGAAGCGACTGGCGGAACGCGTCGCGATGACACGACCGGAACGTCAACTCGTCCGATTCCGAATGTTCGTCGTGACGATGTGTCAGACACCAGTGGTACTAGCCGCACCGGCCGAATTTCGATTAGCACTGACGACACTCAGGGTCGTCCAGTGACCGGAAGTCGCCCGCGGCCAACGACTGAACGGGGACCGCGTCCGCGTCCCGATGTCCGACCGAGCGAACGTGGTCAACGCAGCGTTCCGGCGCGTCGTGGAGTAGCCGGACGTGATATGCCGACAGCGATAGCCGTTGGCTTATTGATGGTCGCCGCATTTATTGCTGCACTGCTGTGGAAACCGGTTGCTGTTTTGGCAATTGTGGTTTTGGTCTGCGGTCTTGCTGCGGTCGAATTCTTTGAAAAAGTATCTGACAAGGGCTACCGGCCCGCTTCAATCGTTGGCATCACAGCATCAATATGTGCACCGCTTGCTGCCTATTGGGTGGGCGACGGAGCGTTGCCTTTGGTGTTCACGTTGGCCTTGATGGCATCGGCAGTTTCATTCGTCGGCGCAACAAATATTCAAGCGAGCCCGATGCCCAATATGGCCATCACCTCGCTCGGTATGTTGTGGATCGGGATGATGGGTTCATTCGCCGCTCTGTTGGCTGGCGTTTCAAATGTGCCAGGTCTCGCTAATGTCGGTACCGACACCTTGTTCATCGTTGCCGTTGGCGTGATAGCCAATGACGTGGGTGCCTTGTTCGTCGGCTCAGCTGCTGGCAAGAAGCCGCTTCGTGCCTGGATCAGCCCCAACAAAACTGTTGAAGGATTGATGGGTGGAACCCTCGCCACATTGATCGCAATGTGGGTGGTCAGTTTGCAGAGCGACACCTGGAACAATGTCGGTGAAGTATTGATGTTGGCCATTGTGGTCGCGGTGCTCGCACCGCTTGGCGACTTGGTTGAGAGCATGTTTAAGCGCAACCTTGACATCAAAGACTTTGGCACGGTCATTCGTGGCCACGGCGGAGTCCTTGATCGTTTCGACGGCTTCTTGTTCGTCCTTCCGGCTGCTTATTACTTGTTGATGGTGCTTCAGCCCTACGCGTCGTGATGTGAACGGTGAGTACCGTTCGTATTTCAATAGCTGGCAGTTCGGGTTCAATCGGTACCCAAACTCTTGATGTCATTCGTGCCGAAAATGCGCGTTATACGCAAGGTGGGTCCGATATTGAATACGTCGTACATGGACTAGGTCTTGGTTCAAGTATCGATGTGCTTGTCGCTCAAGCGCGTGAATTTCAGCCAGTCGTTGTTGCGGTTGCTGATGAGGCGCGTCATTCAGAAGTGCGCGAAGCGCTTCCAGGTATCAGAGTCGTACGCGATATGGCCGATCTTGTGGACGGTGCTGATGTCGTGATTAATGCCGTCGTGGGATTCGCCGGCTTGCCTGTCACTCTTGAAACATTGCGTCAAGGTAAGCGCCTCGCGTTAGCGAATAAAGAATCATTGATTGCGGCGGGGCCAGTTGTTCAGCCGTTGCGCTCAGTGCCCGGTGCCGAGATTATTCCTGTTGATAGCGAACATTGCGCAGTGCATCAATGTTTGCGTTCAACGGTTCGGCCAGGTGTTGAAGTTTCGCGCGTTGTCTTAACAGCCAGCGGTGGTCCATTTAGAGGTCGCACGTTGAGCGACCTAGCCGAAGTCACCGTTGAACAAGCATTGGCGCACCCCACGTGGAATATGGGTCCCAAGATCACCATTGATTCATCGACATTGATGAACAAAGGACTTGAAGTCATTGAAGCGCACGAGTTGTTTGGAGTGAGTTACGACCAAATCGAAGTTGTTGTACACCCACAATCGGTGATTCATTCGATGGTCGAATTCACTGATGGTTGCACCATGGCGCAGTTGAGTCTGCCTGATATGCGTTTGCCCATTGGGTACGCACTCGCGCACCCGAACCGAATCGGAACACCATTTGGTCGGATCAATTGGTCGTCTTTGACTCATCTTGATTTCAGCGCGCCAGATACTTCAACATTCCGTTGTTTGTCATTGGCGTATCAAGCAGGGCGCACTGGTGGCACTGCGCCGGCCTTTTTGTCGGCTGCGAATGAAGTCGCAGTCGAGGCATTTTTGGCTGGTTCTTTAAAGTGGCCCGATATTGCTGCTGTCGTCGAAGCCTCGTTGCAGAAACATGTTGCGACGAATGGCACTCTGTCAAGCGAAGACATTATTGAGGCCGACCGCACAGGTCGTGAAGTAGCGCATAAGGTTCTATCCCAATGACCATGTACCGATCTCTGCGAGACGAAATGATGGCCGGTGGAGCTGTCGACGAGCCTGGCGCCGATCCCAAAGAACCGCGCCAGTCTGTCGCGATCTTGTCGGGTATTGCCATCGTTGCATTGTTGATCTGGCTTGGCATGAGCAACATTTGGAGTTTGGTGCTTGTCGCCGGACTTTTGATTTCGGTTTTCTTGCACGAAGTGGGTCACTTTGTTACTGCTGGTTGGGCCGGAATGAAGCGCACGCAATTCTTCATGGGCTTTGGTCCGAAGCTGTGGAGTATGCATCGCAAAGGAGTTGAGTACGGAGTTCGAGTCTTGCCGCTCGGCGCATTCGTACGTATCGTCGGCATGAACAACCTTGACCCCGTTGAGGCTGGCGATGAGGATGTCGCGTACTCTTCAAAGCCCTATCGCTGGCGATTGCTGGTGATCACCGCAGGTTCTTTGATGCATCTCATTATTGCGATCGTCATCTTGATGTTCGTGTACACCACGGGTGGTCGCTATCAAGACACTGGTGTCGTGCAGGTTTATGCGATCACTGAAGATTCTCCAGCGGCCGGCGCCGGTATCGGACTCGGCGATGAAATCGTGTCGGTGAATGGTACCCAGTTGGCGTCAGCGGACGAACTGCGGACATTGGTGCGTTCATCGCAAGCGGGTGACGAGATCACGGTTGTCTTTGCAGAAAAGGGTCCTGGTGATGATGGTTCAGTGAAGACCGTCAATGTCGTGCTAGATCCGCACCCAACTGATGAGACCCTGGGCATTGGATACCTAGGAGTCGGTACCGATAGTTATGGTCGCGATCAGTTAGGACTGGTGTCGGCATCGAGTCATGTTGCGAGCGACTTGTGGAATGGCATGGGCAGCACAATCTCGGGTATCGGAACGATTGTCAATCCAGCAAATCAGTGGACTCAGTTGACTGATGAAAATGCTGACCCCATGAAGCGTCCGACGACAGTTGTCGGAATTACCAAGGTTGCGGGCGATATCGGCAACCGTGATGGCCTGTATGGGGTCCTCGAGGTACTGGCTTCAATCAATGTTTTCGTCGGTCTCTTCAACTTGTTGCCGTTGTTGCCCTTTGACGGAGGTCACGCCGCTATCGCAACATATGAGCGAATTCGCAGTCGCAAGAATCGCGTCTATCGCGCCGATGTGGAAAAAATGTGGCCGGTGACGGTCGTGGTTTTGACCGTGCTGCTGTTTTTAACTTTCACCGGTTTATATCTCGATATCACCCGTCCGTTCTAAACACTGACAGAATGTAAGCAATGTCGTCCTCTGCTGGCTCGCTCACGAATCGTCGCCCTACTCGTCAAATCATGGTGGGCAAAGTTCCCGTTGGTGGGGGAGCACCTATCACGGTGCAGTCAATGACCATCACCAAGACCGCTGATGTTGAAGGCACTCTGCAACAGATTTATGCTCTCGCTGCCGCCGGTTGCGACATCGTGCGGTGCACTTGTAACGAAATTGAAGCAGCTGAAGGCCTTGCGCAAATTGTGCCTCGTTCGCCGGTGCCGATCATCGCCGACATTCACCATCAGTACAAGATGGCGCTAGCAGCGATGGAGGCTGGCGTTCATGGTTTGCGTCTGAACCCTGGCAACATTCGTCGACCCGAACACATCAAGGCCGTCGCGAGTGAAGCCAAAGATCGTGGTATTCCGATTCGTATTGGCGTCAACGGTGGCTCTCTTGATCCCGAGTTGTACGACAAGTACGGCGGCAAGGTCACACCAGAAGCAATGGTTGAGTCGGCGATGCGCGAGATAGCGTATTTCGATGAAGTTGGTTTTGATCAGATCAAGATCAGCGTGAAGGCTTCAAACGTTCCGCTCATGGTTGAGGCGTATCGTCAACTCAGCGAAGTGACCGATCATCCGTTGCACTTGGGCGTTACTGAAGCGGGTCCGTTGCCAAATGGTTTGCTGAAAGCAACAGCCGGAATTGCGGCACTCTTGCTTGAAGGAATCGGTGACACGATTCGTTACAGCCTCACCGCTGATCCAGTTGAAGAAGCTCGTGCCGGACGGCAATTACTTGAAGCCCTCGGACTTCGCGAACGAAAGAATGTTGATCTCATTGCCTGCCCCAGTTGCGGTCGTGCCGAAATTGACGTGATCGATGTTGCTAATCGTGCCATGAAAGCTTTCGGCGACCGCAAGATTCCTTTACAAGTTGCGGTGATGGGATGTGTCGTGAATGGACCAGGAGAGGCTCGCGAAGCCGATCTTGGTATCGCTGCGGGCAACAAGCGTGGTCACTTATTCGTGAAGGGTCGCAACGTGGCAGTTGTGCCCGAAAGTGAAATGGTTGAAGCACTCGTTGAATGGGCTGAGTACATCCACGAACATGGTGCAGAAGCAGCTATCGCTCGAGTCGACACGGAAAAGGCCGAACGTGAAGCAGCCAAAGATCGATCAATGTTGCTGGACGCCAAAGGCGATGATGCCAATAATGCTCAAGAGCGCATCGTGGAGATCCGCAAAAAGAGTTAGTAGTTAACGGTTGGTCGTTGATTGAGCTAGTTATTTTCGGTAACTCGGAAGAGAGTTGCTTTGCCACTCAGGGTTATCTCTTCGCCTGGTGCGAGATAACACACTTCGCCACGGTGCAACAGATTGGTTGCACCCACTCCGCACAACGTGAGCTCGCGGGTGCGAGCACGCAGTGTTTCGGTGCCATCAATTTGATGCACCCACAATGTGAACGGTGCATCTGGGGTTTCGTACTTCCATAAGCGACCAGCTCCAGTTTTTGAAATCGGAGTAGCGCGCACGATGGGATCGGGAAGAGGCCGCGCGACAACTGTCGCAAGAAGCTCATTGACATCAACGTGCTTGTTCGTTAAGCCGCACCGCACCACATTGTCGCTTGACCCCATGACTTCGATACCGGTGCCACTTAAGTAGGCGTGCAAATTGCCTGGGTCGAGATAGAGCGCTTCGCCGGCTTGCAAAGTGAGGTAGTTCAAAAGCAATGACGCAACAACTGCAGGATCATCGGGATACGCAACAGCAAGTCGTGTAACCCATTGAGCGCTCGGTGACTCGTGATTTTGACAAGCTTCAATGACGTCTTTGATGAGCACTTGTATTTCTTCGCCGCCACCAAACAAATAGCGCATGGTGTGATCAAGGTCGTGGTCGGTCAACATGCGAGCGATGATTGAGGCTCCTCCGCCGATCGAGTGCAAGAGTTCAACTGTCGCTACTGGTTCGCGAAAACCACACAATGCCTCAAAGGGTCCGAGGGCACAAATGAGTTCGGGTTTAGCGAATGGATCGCGATAAATACGTCGTGAGTTTCCGACCGGAATGTTCAGCCGATTTTCGCGGGCGTATCCGGCCTTGGCTTGTTCGGTTGAGGGATGGCTCTGTAACGACAAGGGCTCGGCGGCTGCAAGCACCTTTAGTAAGAACGGCAATTCGCCCGCAACCGACAGCAGTGGAACTGATTGTCCGCCGGTGTCGTCAGTTGCACTTCGACGCAATGCTGCAGCAGTTGCATCGTCAACGCTGAGTACTTTTGATGCTCCACCTAAATGAGTTCCGAACCACAACTCGGCCCAGGGGCGACCATCGGGTTCAATGTCAAGCAAACGCGGGATCGAAGTTTGGTGACCCCACGAATAATGCTGCACGACACCTCGCACCAACTTCATGATCAGTTTCCAGGCCGCCCGCAGATTGTGCGCAATGTTGCAACGGCATCGCCGATGGCGACATCGCTGCGTTCACCATTGGCGCGATTGCGAACTTCAATGACACCGTCGGCAAGACCCTTACCAACGACAACGATGGTCGGTACTCCGATGAGTTCGGCATCTTTGAACTTCACGCCAGGTGAGACTGAGGTGCGGTCATCAAGCAAAACTCTGATGCCCGCATTTTCAAGTTCGGCGGCAAGTTCTTCAGCCTTTTCGGCAATGGCATCTGCACCTTTGCTCGCGATCACCATGTGAATGTCGGCGGGGGCAACTTCGCGCGGCCAGCACAATCCCATGTCGTCGAGCGTTGCTTCGGCGATTGCGGCAACAGCACGCGAAACACCAATGCCGTAACTGCCCATGGTGACCACAACTTGTTTGCCGTTTTGGTCAAGCACGGTGAGATTCAGTGCCTCGGCATACTTGCGACCCAATTGGAAAATGTGTCCGATCTCAATGCCGCGTGCCATTTCAAGAACGCCAGTGGCATTTTTCGCAGCGCAAGTCGGGCAGGTGTCGCCAGGCAAAACTTCGGCAGCTTCGATGGTTCCATCTGGTGTGAAGTCACGACCACAGATCAAACCAACCACATGATTGCCGGCTTTATTCGCGCCTGTTACCCAACTGGTTCCAGTTGTTACGCGCGGATCAACGAGATAACGAATTTTCGATGATGATGTTGAACCGAGTACGTCAGGTCCGATGTAGCCCTTCACAAGTGCGGGATAGTTGGCGAAGTCTGCTTCAGTAAATGCATCAGGTTCGGCCGGACCGACTTGTGCTTCGACGCGCTTCATATCAACTTCGCGATCACCAGGTAAACCAATCGCTAACGGTTCACGACGTCCATCGGGATGACGCAACATGATGATCACATTTTTGAGAGTGTCGCTTGCAACCCAAGGTGTTGTTTTGCCGATCGCACTGTTGATATCAGTGCGAGCATTCAACAAATCAACAAGTGTGGCGATCGTTGGTGTGTCTGGCGTATCAACAACTTGTGATGGCGCCGCACTTGAGAAATCAATGGCGGACGGAGTCGGCACGGTGACTGCTTCGGTGTTGGCGGCGTAACCACAGGTCACGCAACGCACGAAAGTGTCTTCACCAACTTCAAGTGGAGCCAAGAATTCTTCGCTCTTCGAACCGCCCATGGCACCCGACATCGCCGAAACAATGACGTATGGCAAATGAAGGCGTTCAAAAGTTTTGATGTAGGCCGCACGGTGGGCTTCGTAACTCGCTGTAAGTCCGGCGTCGTCAATGTCAAAGCTGTAGGAGTCCTTCATGACGAATTCGCGGCCACGTAAGAGGCCAGCCCGGGGGCGGGCCTCGTCACGGAATTTGGTCTGAATTTGGTAGATGCTGAGCGGTAGGTCTTTATAACTGCTGTAGAGATCTTTGACCAGCAAAGTGAACATCTCTTCATGGGTCGGGCCCAGTAAATAGTCGACGCCACGACGGTCTTGAAGGCGAAATAGGTTGGGGCCGTATTCGGTCCAGCGATTGGTGGCTTCGTAAGGCTCACGGGGGAGCAGGGCCGGAAAGTGGACTTCCTGGAAACCGGCGGCATCCATTTCTTCACGGACAATACGTTCAACATTGCGGTACACGTTCCAACCGAGGGGGAGCCAGGTGTATCCGCCTGGGGCCGCCCGACGGATATAGCCAGCTCGAACCATCAATTGGTGGCTCGGAACCTCGGCATCGGAGGGGTTTTCGCGCAGAGTGCGGACGAACAGGCTGGATAAACGCAACATTCCGTCAGGCTACTTGTCATGAACCGTCAACTGAGGGAGATCACTCGTGTGGCTTAGCGCTCGCATTCTTGTATGATGACTCGGTCTGAAGAGAATCTCCATTCCGGTGGGTCTGAAAGGCGAGGGCTACAGCCCTCGTCTTTTTTAGTCACTGGGGTCATATTCGA
>CALEHE010000187.1 GCA_937876415.1 uncultured Actinomycetes bacterium | reverse complement strand
CGCGGAATCAAGGCCGACGTACGTTTGTCGTACGGTGCGTCCGAAGCCAAGATTCCCGACATTGCTGATTGCATCGTTGATATCACCGAGACAGGTCGGGCATTGCGGGCCGCTGGCCTTCGCGTGATTGACACCATGTTGGTGAGCTACACCGAAATGATCGCCAATAAAGATTCTTATGCTGATCCGGCTAAGCGCCACGCGATGGGGCAGTTGATGACTCTCTTGCTCGGAACGCTTGATGCGCGCGGCAAGGTTTTGGTCAAGCTCAATGTCGGTTCTGAGGATCTGCAAAAGGTTTTGGCAGTTTTGCCATCGGCCAAGTCGCCAACCATTAGCGAACTTGCTGGCGGTGGATTCGCTGTTGAGTCGGTTGTTGAAAAGCGCACGATTAACACCTTGATCCCTGCATTGAAAGATGCCGGCGCATCCGATCTTTTAGAGTTGCCAATCTCCAAGATTGTGGCCTGAGGTCGGCGAATTATGCGTGGCACCGTGACGGCATTTGATGCGTATGTCGGTCTAGGCGACATCACCATGGCTGACGGATCAGTCGTCATGTTTCATTGCGCCGAAATTGCTGATGGATCGCGCCAGATTGAAGTCGGCTCCGAAGTTGAGTGCGACATTGTGATGAAGTTCAGTCGAGCCGAGGCCAGTGCAATTCGACCTGCCTGACGATCAACGCACGCGCGACATCGTTGGCGTGTTGTTATCGCTCCCTGAAGGTTCGGTAGTGACGTACGGGGGAGTTGCATCTGCCGCGGGATACCCCAAGCAGTCCCGACTCGTTGGACGAATCTTGTCGTTGTATTCAGACGCTCTTGATCTGCCATGGTGGCGAGTTGTCAATGTTCAAGGTCGATTAGTGCCCGGTCAAGAGAACGAGCAGGCGACATTGTTGAAGACTGAGGGAGTTGAACTCGTCAACGGACGAGTGCGTCTCGATGACTAGAGCGTGTTCTTGACCTGAACAAAGGCCATCCGGATATTGGCCAAAGCGTCTTTGAGTACTTCAAAGTTCTCACCGAGTCGGGTGTCGAGACCCTCAACGAGGCAGGCCAAGGCATCGATAGCCAGTGCGGCTTCGACTAAATCTGGGGGACTGGCTGTCAGATGAATCGCACCCAGCTCGTAGAGGCCCATGGCGTGATTGGTGACGACGACCTCGGCGGGCACCTCGGCCAAACGTTGACGGGCTTCGGCCATAGCCTCAAGAGATTCGGCGAGTTCAGGATCGGTTTCGTTACTCATGGCGGTCAGAAAGTCTTTCGGGCTAGATGGATGGTTCGATTTCGTCGGGAATGGCCGTTTTTGCGCTCCATGCGGCTACGCTACCGTTCACAACTGAGGCGAAGTGGGGTTGTTGCCCCCACCTGACCACAACTGACAAACGGGAAACCGCAAGTCGACAGTGCGTTCAGGTCATTGCGAGAAGGCCATTTCGGTGGCTGACCCGTGTCGACTTCGCGTCGCCATGTATCCATCCAACGGGAGGTCAGCCCTTTGCACAGAAGTGAACAGCCATAGCACCGCCAGTCAACGAACCTCGCTACAACGAACGCATTCGCGCCCGTGAAGTGAGGGTGATCGGACCCGATGGAGCCCAACTAGGAATCAAGACCGTCCCAGACGCCTTGGCCTTAGCTCGTGAGATCGACCTCGACCTTGTCGAAGTCGCTCCCTTGGCCACTCCGCCGGTATGCCGCATCATGGACTACGGCAAATTCCGTTACGAAGAGTCTCAACGAGCGCGCGAAGCACGCAAGAAGACGGCTCATGTTTCGGTCAAAGAAGTTAAGTTCCGACCAAAGATCGGAAAGGGCGACTTTGATACCAAGGTGCGTCACGTCCAAGGATTCTTAGCTGAAGGCCACAAGGTCAAAGTCAGCTTGCAATTCCGAGGTCGCGAAATGGCTCACCCAGAGTTAGGAAGCAAAATTCTTGACGATGTCATCGAGCAAATTTTGAGTGTGGGCAAAGTGGAAACACAAGCTCGACTTGAGGGACGCAGTATGACCATGGTGCTTGTTCCCGATAAGAAGCCGGTGAAGAAAGAAAAGTCAGTTGTTGCCGAAAGTCCAGCAACTGAAGCCGAAGTTCTCCCCACCGAAACTCC
>CALEHE010000186.1 GCA_937876415.1 uncultured Actinomycetes bacterium | reverse complement strand
CCCGAAACAATGGTGCCGTTGCTCAGCATCGGCTACGGCAACTTTCAGGCACGAGGCTTGAGATGGCGGCGGATTTTGCCCGGAGTCGCCAAGGTGTAGCCACGATTGCGAGCCTCAACCAAGGTGTCTGGGCCGAAACACAAGCCGATTTCGGCGGCCACGATTTCGTCAATGACCGCAGCGTCCTCCCAGTTGTCAACGTCGTACACCAACTGGGTCCGCTTGTCGCCAAGAAAGCGGGTGTGCTCAAACTTTGTAGGGCGTTCCATGGGTTCTTACGGTACTAGGTTCTTGATGTGTCCGCCCCACAAAGCGCTGCCCCCGCCACAATTGTCCCCCTCGATTTGCCTGGCCATGTCCCTGCACTCGACGGGATCCGCGGAATCGCCGTGTTGCAGGTTTTCGTCGCCCATTTTCACTGGATTGTGAGCACCGACCCGTATTTCAATGCCGTCACCCCGTGGCATTGGCTCAATAAGACCTTAGAACCAGGTTTCCTTGGGGTTGACATCTTCTTCGTGCTCAGCGGATTTTTGATTACCTCACTGTTGCTCAAAGACTGGCAACGAAATCAGCCGGGAATGTTTCGTCGTTTCTATATGCGTCGGGCCCTGCGGTTGCTGCCAGCGCTCTACGCCATTCTTATTGCCAGTTTCTTTGTGGCCCTGTGGGAGAAGTTCCCGATGGACATTCAGTGGCGCACAACTTGGCACGCATTGCTCTATCTCAACAACTGGAATGTGGTCTGGAATCCAAATGCCGCCCAAAATGACTTAGGTCATCTCTGGAGCCTCGGAATTGAAGAGCAGTTCTACATCATTTGGCCAGCGATTTTGATTGGCCTCGTTGCTCTCAAAATTCCGAACAAAGTCATCATGGGCTTAGTTGCAATCACCATTTCCGTCGTTGCTTGGCACCGTGACACATTGTGGGATCAGGGAGTTTCATGGCTCGATTTATACATTCGTACCGACACTCGCGTTGATTCATTACTGGTCGGCGCCCTGTTTGCCCTGATTTATCGCCACATACGAATCAACCGAAAAATCCTGAATTACGCAGCATCCATTGCGTTTCTCGGGATCGTCTACATCAAATATGAACTCTCGACCGGATCATTCATTTATGAAGGCGGATTCACAGTCATCGCGATACTTGCCGGAATTGTGATTTTGGCGGCCGTCGAAAGTGCTTGGATTGGCAATGTCGTTTTGACATGGAAGCCACTCGTGATTCTCGGCAAGGTTTCTTACGGTTTGTATCTCTGGCATATGTTGATCTTCCAGGTGATGGGTCGCCATTTCACATGGGGACCAAAGTCATTTCGTATCATGATCGGCATCATGATCGTTTCTGCTGTCACAGCAGCGTCGTGGTTCTTCATCGAAAAACCATTCCTTCGTCTCAAAGATCGGCGGTACAGCAGTGTTGAACCCAGTTGACAAAGTTGATTTCTTCTTTGACCCCATGTGTCCATGGGCGTATCAAACGTCGTTATGGATTCGAGAGGTTCGTCGACTGACTGGCCTCGAAGTCAATTGGCGCTTCTTCAGCCTTGAAGAGGTCAATCGCCCCGAAGGAAAACCCCACCCATGGGAGCGCCCTCTCGCCTACGGCTGGAGCCCATTGCGCGTTGCTGCTCGCCTGCGACGCCGCGACATGGCTTTGTGCGACGCCTGGTATGCGGCATGTGGCAAGGCGCTTCATACCGATGGCCGTAAGCCCCACGACCCCGCTGTAGCCAAAGAATTGCTTGAATCTATTGGTGCTTCGGCCGACGATTGGGACCTCGCCCTGGCCGACGATTCAACCCATGACGACGTCAAGGCCGACCACTTCTACGTCATCAACGAACTCGCCGGCTTTGGCGTACCGATTGTGCTGTTCCCCGCTGAAGG
>CALEHE010000185.1 GCA_937876415.1 uncultured Actinomycetes bacterium | reverse complement strand
CGCGGTATGGCAACTCTGCGGTTTAGTTTCGGCACTATGGGCTCGGGTAAGAGCACGTTGGCACTGCAGATTCATCACAATCTGGCAGTTCGTGATCGCCAAGGACTGTTGCTCACAAAACTTGATCGAGATGGAACACAAGTGACCAGCCGATTGGGCGTTTCGGCCCCTGCGGTTGAAGTGTCACCAGAGATTGATTTGTTTGAACTTGCGCAATCGCGCATGCCGCTTGATTTTGTGGTGTGCGACGAGGTTCAGTTTTATTCCATTGCCCAATGCGATCAGTTGGCGCGTGTCGCAGACGATCTTGATGTTGATGTGTACGCCTTTGGCCTGATTACTGATTTCAAAGGACTGCTTTTTGAGGGCACCAAACGCATGCTTGAGGTGGCCAACGAACGAGTCGAAATGCAAGTTGAAGCCCGATGCTGGTGTGGCTCACGGGCAACCCACAATGCACGCGTCGTGAATGGTGTCGTTGTGTACGAAGGCGAGACCGTGGTCGTCGGCGACACGAGTGATGTTGCGACACCCATGTTTGGTGATGTCGTTCGTTATGAATTGCTGTGTCGCCGCCACTATGTGTGTGGCGACATGGGCGAAGCCTCGACTACTGACTGATCAGTTCCAAGCGCACGGCATGCGCTTGATGCCGTTGATGAATGCACTTTGCAGCATCGCTGGTTCACCAGTTGTGCGCATGTTGGGCATACGTCGACGGATTTCATCAAACATCACCGATACTTCACGTCGAGCCAAGTTGGCGCCGAGGCAGAAGTGAGGTCCGCCGGCACCGAAACCAACTTGTGGCGTTGCTGAGGTGCGAGTGATATCAAACTTGAATGGATCAACAAAGACTCGTTCATCGCGGTTGCCTGAGCAGTACCACATCACGACTTTCTCGCCGGCAACTAATTTCTGCCCCGAAAGTTCGGTGTCCTCGGTGACGGTGCGACGGAAGTGGATCACTGGTGTTGCATAACGAACGATCTCTTCGACAGCGGTTTTTGTGCGTGCGTCAAAGTTGTTGAACCACAAAGCCTTTTGATCGGGGTGATCGGTTAACAACTTCATGCCATGGCTAATGGCGTTGCGTGTTGTTTCGTTTCCAGCCACAACGAGCAGGATGAAGAAGGATCCGAATTCTTGAGCCGTGAGGCGTTCGCCATCAACGACGGCGTTCATCATTGCCGACGTCACGTCTTCTCGCGGATTCTTGATGCGATCTTCGCCAAGTGCTTGGGCATACGAAAACATTTCAATGGCGACTTTCATCAAGTCGTCCAGTGATGAACCAAATTCAGGGTCTCCAACCCCAAGGATGACATTGGTCCAGTGAAAGATCTGCTTGTGATCTGATTCGGGGATTCCCATCATGTCGCAAATGATCTCAAGGGGGAGTGCGGCGGCGACTTCTTCAACGAAATCGCATTCGCCTTGTGGAAAGCGTTCGAGCAAATCGGTCACAAGCTTCTCGGCTCGCGAACGAACTTGGTCTTCAATACGTGCGACTTCTTTCGGGGCAAAACCGCGCGACACGATATTGCGCAAACGGAAGTGCTTGGGATCGTCCATGTTGATCATTGAGCCGAAGAACTCATTCATCTCGGTCGGTAAGTCGCCGATGTTTGAACCTTTACCACTGCAGAACAATTGCGGGTTACGGCTGACATGCCAAATGTCGTCGTGGCGAGTGATGGCTCGGTAGCCAGGACCTTGGGGGAATGGTGAACCTTGAATAACGGCTTCTTCAAAATACTGAAAGGGTGATTCGTCACGCAGAGTCTTGAATGCACCTTCACGGAACGCTCGATCCTTGAGCCAAAACTCTGGTGATGAAAAGTCGATCTCTGAAAGCGCGACTTGGGGAATTGAATCAAAATTGAACGTACTCATGGTTTCTTACCGTAGTTGGCGCAGGGGGTGCTCAGACTTGTTCAGCCCAATGCGACAGTGGTTTGTACATGTGGCAATCTGAAAATATGAGCGAAGAAACCGTTACTGAATTCACCTTTTTCGTGGACGCCGAGCAGTTTGGCCTCGGCGGATACGAAAGTGCTGCTCTCGCTGCAGACGAGTCCGACCTGCACGAGGCTGGCGTATACAACGTCGATATTCCGCGTGGATTTGGTACCGATCTGGGAGACCGTATACCGGTACGAGTCACTGGAACCGCGCGAGGGCTGAAGTTCTACGCTCGACTGCTCTCGTTAAAAGACCCAATTCAACTCGAAGAACTTGAACGGGTGCGGGCGGCGGCGCTCACGCGCGAAGATCGATAAAGGTTGGTGGTGACAGTGAGTCAGTCTGTAAGCGGGATTCTGTAGATCGAGTTTCCTCGATCCGGTAACCATCCATCTATGCGGTCTACCCGAGGAGTTTCCGGTGACCCGGATGGACGGACCGCCCGTCTCCTCTGCTTGACCTTGCTCCGAATGGGGTTTGCCAAGCCATATGAGTCACCCCACATGCTGGTGCGCTCTTACCGCACCGTTTCACCCTTACCTGTTCTGGTTGCCCAGTCATCGGCGGTTTCTCTCTGTTGCACTGTCCGTGAGGTCACCCCCACCTGGCTCGCGCCAGCACTCTGTCCTACGGAGTCCCGACTTTCCTCGAATGACTTGCGTCATCCGCGATTACCCGACTCACTCACTGTCAGCGAGAAGTGTACGAGGGAAAAATCACTCGCCGTCGAGGTATTCGTACACCAACGAGTTCAGGCTTGGTGTTTCAAGGTTGAGCGAAGTGCGAATTCCTGATTCGTTGGCAGCGCCAAGAGTGACCGGAACGGGAGCCTTGGTACCGAATGCAGTTGGCACGGCGTACGCAGCGGCGGGCACATCGGTCTCTTCTTGGTACTCAGCGGCAATAGAAAGCCCGAATGAGGAGACCAAGCGACCCGGGTTCAGAAGTGAACCAATGACTGCCGCATGTCGAGCTTCTTGTTCACCAATTCCGATGGCAGCGCCGCGCAATGCGGGGTCGGCCAACATTGGGACATAGACCTGGTAGGTCGAACCAGCAATGGTTTCGAGGGCATAGGCCAAAGCCAACACATCGGCTACGGGATCGTCGGTTGCTGGGATCCCTTTAGCTTCGTCGCCGGTGATGAGTCGCAAAGCGGGCTCGATGTAGATCGATTGTAAACGCGGGTTGGGTTCGTTGAAAGCCTTGCCACCCAACTTCTCGGTGAGCGATGCGGTTGCTTCAGCGTGAGCCTGATGGTCACTCAAAAAACGAGCGGCCAAAATGGCCGCATCACCTGACAACAGGCCAGCGGCTACGACGGCTTCGTAAACAAAAATGGCATTGTGTTCAAGCGATGTCGCAGTGCGCAACAAAGCGATATCGGTCACTGGTGCGTCAACGAGTTTGGTTTTTTCGGGGGCGTTACCGATTCGAGCGATGTCGGTTGTTGTCGAACCGCCACACGCTGCGAGAAGTGCGCCGAACGAAATAGTGGCGCCTCCAGCGATGAAGAAACGACGACGAGAAAGTGACGACTGCACAGCTGATCCAAAGTCGGCGCCTTGGGTCGCCTTGACAATTTTGGAGAAAGTATGAAGTTCTTCGCGATGTGAGTTGTTCATGATGATCTCCGAATCAGGCGATGGTCGTCGTGGTCTGAGCGTCTGCTGTTGCAGCCTCGGGGGTGACTAAAAACAAATCGGTGTCACTGACAGGTGATTTACCCGCGATCGCGGCTAACGCCACAACATGGCGGGCTTCGATGATGATCATTGACGCCACAAGTGCGGCACCTTCAGTTCCTTCAAGTGAGCCAACAACTTCGGTGTGGGCGGCAACGAGATCATTTTCAAGAGTGTGGGCAGCCAGGGCAACTGCCGTGGTGTCAGCACCAAAGTTGGCTTTGTTGTCTGTAAACAGTTTGCTGTCGCGTGCCTGCGGAGCGGCACGACCAATCAATGACGAGATTGCTTGGGCATAGGCGTCATGGTGAGCGGCGATTGCGACAAGGCTGGCCACATGATCGCCACCAGCACCCGCTGCAATAGCGGCATGGTAGAGATCGCGTATTGCCAAGGCAGAGGCTTGAACCGATGCGAGAAGTTCGGTGTCGGCCTCAGTGGGTCGAACGGGGCTAGCGCTGATGATCTTCGGAGCGGTCACGGGGTTCCTTTCACAAACTCTTATTGCCAGCCTTATGTGCCGAAACAGGCAAGAGCAACTCCAAACTCTAGAAGTCGAGACTCGAAAGTTCGGTGATCCATCCGGCGGCACGGGTCACAGCCCGCTCCCACTGGGCACGAACCGCAGGACGATCGTAGTTGGACTGCGGGTCAACAGTGGCGTGTGGCGACCACAAAGACTCAATTTCCTGAAGATTTGACCAAGTTCCGACAGCCAAACCTGCCAAATATGCCGCCCCGAGCGTGGTGGCCTCAGTGATCGGGGCAACCGAGATTGGTCGGTTGGTGGCATTGGCTAGCGCCTGAATAAAAGTGGGGTTGCGACTCATCCCGCCGTCGACCCTGATCTCGGGTACCGACACATTGGGATAGTCGGTCTCGATGGCCTCCAAAAGGTCGGCTCCTCGGTGGGCAACACCTTCGAGGACCGCCCGAACAATATGAGCGCGAGTTGATCCGCGGGTGAGACCGAAGAGGGCTCCTCGTGCGCCGTAATCCCAGTGCGGAGTTCCGAGGCCAAGAAGCGCAGGCACATAAACAACTCCGTCGGACGTTTGACAGGCTCGAGCGACCTCATCACTTTCTTCGGCTGTGGAAATGAGACCCATGTCGTCGCGGAGCCATTCAACATTGGTGCCAGCGGACAACATGATTGCTTCGGCCCCCCAGGTCGCCAGATGAGAAGCATCGTTTACCACTTGACTCCAAGCCACAATTGGGAATGTTCCGTTTCGACTGCGCTCAGCCGAAACGGGTTTGCTCTCACCGAGGCATACATTCATCATGCCGCCTGTGCCAAAAGTGCACTTCGCCATATTGCGACGAACGCATGATTGACCAATGAGCGAGGCCTGCTGGTCGCCGGCGATGGACGCGATGGGTGGCGAACCAGGCAAAGCAGTTGCCAATCCGATGATGCCCGATGACGCAACAAGAGTCGGCAACATTCTGATTGGTACACCTAACACCGAACAGGCGCGTTCATGCCAACGAATATCGTCATGAGATAACACATCAGCAAGACCAGTTACCGCGGCATTGCTGTGATCAGTGACGTGCAGGGTTCCTTGCGAGAGTGTCCAGGCAATCCAACTATCAACTGTGCCGATGCATAAGTTGTCAGCGCGTGCAGCAATGGCTTGTTCGTCGCCGACGTATGTTTTCAGGAGCCATGCAGCCTTGGTTGCCGTTTGGTTTGGTGCTAGCGCCAGTCCGTGTTCGGCCTTGGCCATGATGCATTCGCCTACGGTGCGTAAATCTTGCCAACCTAAAGCAGGTCCGAGCGGAACACCTGTTGAACGATCCCACAAGATGGTTGAGGCCCGTTGAGTTGTGATGCCAACTGCCGCGACTGGGCCTGCTTCGGCAAGTGACGTATGAGCGACTTCAAGGACGAGCCGAGCCATTTCAGTTGCATCAAATTCGACAAGGCCAGAAAACGGAGAATGAGGTACAAATTCGCGATAGTGCATCGCGGTGACAGTTGCGTCGGGTCGAACGACGGCAGCGCGTAAACCGCTTGTGCCGACATCAATCACCAGAATTGACGTGTTCATGAACGACGCCCTTTGGGAACAGCGCCGTTCTTTTGCATCGTTGACCCAAGAAACCCGCCGATGACACCGACGGTCAAGGTAACTGTCAAGTTGAAAAAGACACCGAGCCAGCGCACTTCACCGCCACGAGCCAACTTGACGATGATGAAAACTGTTTGCGGGATGATGTAACTCAATGCTGCAGTGACAATGGCATGTGACAGTGGTGTGCGACGTTGTTGATGCCATGCGGCAACCGCAGCACCTAACAAAAATCCGATTGCCGCACACAGTGACAAAATGACGGCGAGACCACTATCGGAGAAAATGCGTGCCGCAATGGAAAATGGTACGGCGAATACCAATGCAACGGAAGCCCCGGCGCGTATTGCGGCAACATCCCAACGGGACGAGATTGGACGATCGGACGTTGAACTTATGGCCACTGGGGTGCCTCCAAATAATCGGGGAGCGGAAGTCCCATCTTTCCAGGGTTCAAGATGCCGCGCGGATCCATGGAGTTTTTCATCGCGACAAGCACATTAAACGCCGAACCAAGCGCTTCTTGTACGAAGCGCGAGCGATTGAGTCCGACTCCGTGATGGTGACTGAGGTTGCCACCGTGAGCAAGAACTGCACGAGTGCCCGCATCCCACAATGCGACATACGTTTTTTCAACTTCGTCTGCAGGCGGATTAGCCGCAAAGGTGAAGTACAAACAAGCACCATCGATGTAACTGTGCGACAAGTGGCAAGTTGAGGAGCGCGCGTACGGAACTTCGAGCATCGCGGCGCGAGTGGCATTAAAGATTGCGGGAAGAGTTGACCATGGTGCGGCGATCTCCATGGTGTCAACGACAAAACCTTTTTTGGTGAGGGCCTGTAGCGCGCTGGTGTCGTTGCGGTGATGCATCCAACGTTCAACTGTTTCGATATCGCGGGGAAGACAACCAATCGTTGCTAGACATTCTTCTTCGACGATGTTCATTGATGCAGTTACCGAGGCAACATCGCCCTCATCAAGAACGAGAAGCGCGCACAGAACTCCATCGCCACCTTGTCCACGTTGGCTTTCGGGTGCGTCATATAAACGGAGCACGGCCGGAGTTGCGCCGCGACGCATGATGCGGCGGCAGGCGTCAAGGCCATCTTCAAATGTGGCGAATCCAAATGCAGCGCGCCGTTCTAACGTTGCGACCGGACGACACTTGAGCCAGATGCGGGTGACAACACCAAGTGTTCCCTCACTACCAATAAAGATTTGATTGAGATCGGGCCCACTGGCGCCGCGAGGTGAACCACCGGTCGTGATAATCGTGCCATCAGCGAGAACTACTTCAAGTGCAACGACCATGTCTTCGATCTTGCCGTAACGCGTCGAATACTGTCCGGCTCCGCGACAAGCCACCCAACCCCCGACGGTCGCGATGTCAAAGCTTTGTGGGTAGTGACCAACGGTGAATCCCAAAGACTGAATATGTGCTTCTAGGTCGGGGCCAAACGTCCCAGGTAGAACTTCGACTGTTAACGAGTCATCGTCTATGGCCACGACACCTTGCATCGCGGTGGTGTCCAAAATGACGCCGCCGTATAGCGGGATTGAAGCACCACACACTCCACTTCGCCCACCGGCAGCCGTTAATGGAATGTTGTTTTCATTGCAATATGACAAAACTTGTGAAACTTGTTCGGTCGATGTGGGGCGAACAATTGCTGCAGCTCGTGCGGGTACTTTGCCGGCGAGCGCCCAATGCATGCTGAGTGGCCACCAGTCGCGACTTGCCAACGCCGTTTCGATTGGTGCGGTAATGGTCTCACAGATTTTTGCAAGATCAGCGATTTGTTGGTCGGTGAGTGCAATGGTGCGATGTTGAAAATGATTAAGCGCCGGAGTCTGCCCATTTTGTACGAGATCAATCGGCGATGTGATCTCTCGAGAAAAAGTCTTACCGGTCATGTCATTCTCCGCTCAGGAATACAGTTCATTTTCGGGCAGAGTGCCCATTGTTGCTTCGTGTTCGCAAATTTCATGGAAGGCCAGAACTTCTTTTTCGATACGCTGATCGTCCCATCCCGCAAATGGGGCAACAAGTTCTGCGACTGATTGTGCGGCCTGACGGGTGGCTTCGCGATCAAAGAGGAGTGCCCGAGTTCGACGCGACAAAATGTCATCAAGACTGAGTGCCATTTCATGAATGACTGAATAGATCGCCTCTGCCTTGATATAAGGAAGGCCCGCAATGAGCGTTTCAGATAGTCGTGAATTTGTTGCGATCAATGCTTGGATGACCGAAATATCTGAGCCGTAGCGATGCGCAAGATGTGCCTCGAGTGATCCACTGGTTCGCGGTTCCTTGTAGCCACGCGCTCCGTGAAGTTTGAGGTTTTTGGTACGACATTTCGCAGTCTTTATGTTCTTGGTTGACGTCGACGAATTCTTCTCGAGAACTTTCAATGCAGCATCAACGGTGTCTTGGGCCATTTCGCGATAAGTCGTTAACTTGCCACCGGTCACTGTGATGATTCCGGAATCACTAGTGAGAACCACATGTCGACGCGATAGGTCGGCCGTGCGTGCGGCTTTGCCACCTTTGCCAGTTCCATCTTCGGCGTTGACTTGCTTAACGAGTGGACGTAGTCCTGCCCAAACGCCAGTGACATCTTCGGCAGTAATTCCAGTGGTCACGCTGGCGTTCAACGCACGTAATACGTAGTCGATGTCATCCTTCGTGCATTGTGGATCATCAATAGGGCCTTGATAATCGGTGTCTGTCGTGCCGACATAGGTGTGCGTAAACGTGCCATCGGGTTTTGGGCCCCACGGCACAACGAACAGACTTCGTTTGTCTTTCGGGACCGGGATGATGACAGCAATGTCATTACGAACTTTGTCCCACGGAACCGTGACATGAACGCCTTTGGCTGGTCGGATGGTGTCAGGATCAATACCGTCTTCAAGCGTACGAACGGCATCAGTCCACACGCCGGCTGCGTTGATCACCACTCTCGCTCGTACGTCAAAACTTTCATCATCGCATTGCACCGTGACGCCATTCGCCTGTCCCGATTCGGAACGCAAAATGCTGGTGACTGCGCATTGGTTGATGACGACTGCTCCATGATCTGCGGCTGAACGCGCCATGGTGACACACAGCCGTGCATCGTCTGCTTGAGCGTCGTAATAGATATAAGCCGACGCCAAACGTTGACTGGGCATGGTCGGCATATGAGCGAGTGCTTTTTGTTTACGTAGGCGACGATGAATCTTGCCAATACGCGCGCCACCAGTGATGTCGTACATCCACAAAGCCGAACCTAAAGCACGCGCAATTTTTCGTGATACCAATCCGTCTTTGGTGAGAATCGGAAGTAAGAAGGGGAGGAGCGACACAAGATGCGGCGCATTGCGAATTAAGCGTTGCCGTTCGTAGAGCGCTTCATAGACCAAACGAACTTCACCTTGTTGCAAATACCGCAGTCCACCGTGCACGAGCTTTGAGCTTTTGGATGAAGTACCCGATGCGAAGTCGTACCGCTCAATCAGGGCTGTGCGTAAACCACGCGATGCAGCATCAAGGGCCACCCCGAGACCGGTGATACCCCCACCGACAATCACAACATCAAACTGCTCGTTGGCCAGGCGTTGGCGCATGACCGATCGATCGAAATGGTCGGGGGTCATGGCGTTTGACGCTGGAACGGTGGGCACATGGCGAGAGTACCTGCTGAAGCCGTAACGAGCATTGTGAGACAGATTTCACCCATTGCTAATTTGCATGAATTGCTAATTAGCAGGAGATGTCACTAAGTTTCGCAGTGTGAAATCACCGACCGAGCTCACCGAAGCCTTTCGTGCGACTGGCCTGAAGGTCACGCCGCAGCGGCAGTTGCTTTTCCGCCTCATGCATGGCAACACCATGCACCCCACCGCTGAAGTCTTGTATTCCGAGGCCAGCGCCCAGATGCCTGGCATCTCGTTGCGCACTGTGTACCAAACTTTGACCGATCTGGCCTCGATGGGCGAGTTACGTCTCATTGATGTTGGCGCGGGCGCCGTACGTTTTGACCCGAATGTTGATGAACATCACCACGTCATCTGCCAAGGGTGCGGCGATGTTCGCGATGTTTATGTGGCTGGGTCACAAGCCCTGCACATTGAAGGACTCGATGGATTCTCCGTCGATTCAACCTCAATTTTGTTCCACGGTTCATGCGCGAGTTGCGCCTGAAGTGAGGAAAGGTTTCTTGAGCGTGGCTTCTCACGATCAAGAAGTTCAGCAAGTAACAACCCACAACCCATGAAAGAGAGACAGTCATGAGCCTCCACGGCACCAAGACTCACGAAAACCTCAAGGAGGCGTTCGCCGGCGAGAGCCAGGCCAACCGCCGTTACTTGTGGTTCGCACAGAAGGCCGACATCGAGGGCTACCCCGATGCAGCCGCATTGTTCCGTTCGGTCGCTGAAGGCGAAACCGGACACGCCCACGGTCACCTTGATTACTTGGCTGAAGTTGGCGACCCCGCTTCAGGTGAGCCCATCGGCGAAACCGAAGCCAACTTCAAGGCGTCAATCGCCGGCGAGACCTACGAGTACACCCAGATGTACCCAGGCTTCGCAAAGACCGCTCGCGACGAAGGCTTTGCCGAAATCGCCGACTGGTTTGAAACCTTGGCTCGTGCCGAGAAGAGCCACGCTGGTCGTTTCCAGCAGGGCCTCGACGCACTCTGAGTTTCACTACATGTAGTTGTAGGGGTGCTTGGCGCAAGCCGGGCACCCCAACAAAATCTTTAGATTTTGCTTTTCCAGATTTATCAACCGAATGAGATTTCAAAATGACGATTACCTACGATCCGAAACATCCGAAGTACCTCGATGAAAAGGATGTACGCGATGAACTCACTCGGGTGTACGACCTATGTCACGGATGTCGTTTGTGTTTCAAGTTCTGCACATCTTTCCCCACGCTTTTCGATTTCATTGATCAACACGAAGATCAAGATGCTGGCCGCTTGACGCCGGCTCAACAAGACCAAGTCATTGACGAATGTTTCCAATGCAAGTTGTGTTATGTCAACTGCCCGTACATTCCTGGGCAAAGTGAATGGGAACTCGACTTCCCGCGTTTGATGCTGCGCGCTGATGCGATGCGTCATACCAACGACCAGGTGTCATTGCGTGACAAGGTCACGACGAACGTGATGGGTCGCACCGACCTGATTGGAAAAGTCGCGACGAAGACCTATCCCTTGATGAACAAGATGATGGGTGCTAAGCCGGGCTCATTGGTTCGCAAAGCGATTGAAGTCACCTCAGGCGTCTCCGGTGAACGAGTGCTCCCCCCATTCGCTAAGCAACGCTTTACCACGTGGTTCAACCGTCGCCCCAAACTAAAAATTGGCAAGCGTCAAGGTCGAGTTGCTTTATTCCCAACTTGTCTTGTTGAGTATCAGGCACCCGAAGTTGGTCATGACCTGATCAAGGTGTACGAGCGCAACGGCATTGAATGTTCGTTGGCTGACACAACCCAGTGTTGTGGTGCGCCGTTCTTGCACAGTGGAGATATTGACAATTTCACCAGAGTTGCGGAAAAGAATGTCAAGGCATTGGCTAACACTGTCCGCAAAGGCAACGACATTGTCGTGCCGCAGCCGACTTGTGGTTACGTGTTGAAAAAGGACTATCTCGACTATGTCGGTGGGCCTGATGCCGAACTGGTTGCTGCCAATACCTATGACGCCAGCGAGTACCTGATGAAGTTGCATAAGGCTGAGGGCACTGCGCTTGACACTGAATTCACTGGCGATGTCCCCGAGTCCATTACGTACCACACTCCGTGTCACTTGCGAGCTCAGAACATTGGATTGAAGAGCCGTGACCTGATGAAGCTCACCGGCGCAAAGATCAAACTTGTGCAACAGTGCTCAGGTATTGACGGCATGTGGGGCCTTCGTGCCGAGAATGCTGAACTCTCAATTCCGATTGGACAAAAACTTGGTGCCGAAATTATTAAGGCTGACGGCGATGTCGTCACTGGCGATTGTCACTTGGCCAACGGAGCAATTAACGAACAAACCGGACGAGTGTCGTTGCACCCCATCCAATTGGTGGCACGTGCCTACGGAATTCCTGAAGAACAATCCCCTAAGTAATTCGGAAACTGGAGAAACACATGAATACCTTGACCCCCCGCAAACTTTCATTGTCAGATATCGCCGACGTGCGTGCTTATGAACGCGAGCGTGCCGAATTTAAAGCGCACGTGATTTCCCTGAAAGAACGTCGCCGCTTGTCTCTTGGCACCATCGTGTCGATGATGTTCGAAAACCGCGACACGATTCGTTATCAGATTCAAGAAATGTCACGAGTTGAACGACTCTCCACTGATGAAGAGATTCAAGGTGAGATTGACATCTACAACCCGATGATCCCTGAGCCGGGCCAATTGTGCGCCACATTGTTCATTGAATTGACGAGTGAAGAACAAATGCAAGAGTGGTTGCCAAAGTTGGTCGGAATTGAAAGTTCAATCGTGTTCCGACTGGCCGATGGGCGAGAAGTCACCGCAGTCACCGAAGCTCAACACGAGAGTCAACTGACGCGTGACTATGTCACGGCAGCAGTTCATTACTTGCAGTTCGCATTCACCGACGATGAGATTGCCGGGTTGGCTGAGGGCGGCGCAGTGCTGGCGTGCACCCACCCTGATTACCTCGAAGAGATCTCGCTCTCGGCGGCGAACATGGGCGAATTCCTCGCCGATCTGCGCTCCTGACCCACAATTTGGCCTAATTTGTGCAGGTCACAGGGCTATTTGGTTTCACCTATTCACAAACGGGCAAAGGGCTTCTATTGTCTCGCCTGAAGAGAAGTCGTTGCTGTTATCGGAACGATGTCACTAGGGGAATCCAATGGAAGTCATATGGCGGTCGCTGGGAGCGTGTCGTGGTCTTGATCCTGAACTGTTCTTTCCAGAAACCGAAGAGCAGGCCGATGTTGCGAAAATGATCTGTCACGGATGCGATGTTCGTATCTCGTGTCTTGAACATGCCTTAGCAAGCCGCGAGAAAGTCGGTGTATGGGGCGGAACCACCGAACGTGAACGTCGACGTCTCATTCGCCAACGCCGGCGCATTGCGTGACCGTCGTACTCGCAAGTACATCTCGCTAGCCTCAAGCGCATGGCCGAGGCACCCCAGACTTCTGAGATCACGCTTGGATCAATTGCCCTTGAATCAATTGGTGGTTGGCCTGAACTGATTTCGTCGTTGCTTGATCGTCGCGACCTTGATGCAGCGCACGCTCGTGCAGCGATGACCAA
>CALEHE010000184.1 GCA_937876415.1 uncultured Actinomycetes bacterium | reverse complement strand
GCAGTCGCTATCGGTAAAACCAACCTCGATGAATTCGCCATGGGTTCAAGCACTGAAAACTCGGCTTTTGGTGTCACCTTCAACCCGCGTGATACGTCGCGAGTTTCTGGTGGCTCAAGTGGTGGAAGTGCTGCTGCTGTGGCAGCTGGTTTCTCGCCGATCAGCATTGGTAGTGACACGGGTGGTTCAATTCGTCAGCCAGCCGCACTGTGTGGCGTGGTCGGTGTCAAACCCACCTACGGAACAGTCAGCCGTTACGGCTTAGTTGCTTATGCAAGCAGTCTTGATCAGATGGGCCCATTCTCAACTGATGTACGCGACTCGGCACTTGTACTTGAAGCAATCAGTGGTCACGACCCGATGGACTCAACGTCAATTCCGCAAGCACCGTTGTCATTGCAACATGTTTTGTCGCAAGGGGTTGAAGGATTGCGCGTTGGTCGAATTACTGACATGCCAAGTGGCGCCGACCCCGATGTTACTGCTCAACTTGAAGCGGCCTTTGATGCTTTGAAGGCAGCTGGCGCAAAGATTGTTGATGTTGAAATGCCGTCGATGAAGTACGCGCTCACTGCGTATTACCTCATCGCGCCAGCAGAAGCGAGCAGCAACTTGGCTCGTTATGACGGTGTGCGTTACGGCCTGCGCGTGAATGCAACTGACACCAATGCGATGTACAGCGCAACTCGTACCGCTGGATTTGGCGAAGAAGTCAAGCGCCGCATCATGCTCGGGACCTATGCGTTGTCGGCTGGTTATTACGACGCGTACTACGGCAAAGCTCTGAAGGTTCGCCGACTCATCAGCGATGATTTCGCTCGTGCGTACACCAAAGCCGATGTGCTGCTGACGCCGACGTCGCCCATTGTTGCCTTCCCTGTTGGCGAAAAGTCTGATGACCCGTTAGCGATGTACCTATGTGACATCTACACAATCCCGACGAACCTTGCTGGACATCCAGCCATGAGCGTTCCATTCGGAACTGGTGCTCATGGTTTGCCAGTCGGTGTGCAGATTTTGGCCCCAACTTTGGGCGAACAAGTGATGTTTAAAGTTGCGGCGTCTCTTGAACGAAGCATGATCGCGGCCGGAGGTGCGAAGTGACTGCTGCAGATAACAAGACTCAAGGCTCAGAAATCCAGTACGACATGAGCAAGAACGAAATCAAGGTTGCACCCAACGATGGTTCGTATCTGCTTGACGGATACGAACTTGTCTGTGGTCTTGAAGTTCACGTCGAACTAGCAACCGCAACCAAATTGTTCTCGGCAAGTGCCAACCGCTTTGGTGATGATCCGAATACACACATTGACCCGGTAACACTCGGACTTCCTGGTGCCTTGCCGGTGCTGAACCGTCAAGCAGTTGAGCTTGCGATGCGTATCGGTCTGGCTCTGAACTGCTCGGTGCAACCAAGCACCTTCCACCGCAAGAACTACTTCTATCCAGATATGCCAAAGGCCTATCAGATTTCGCAATACGACCAACCGATAAACGTCAATGGTTGGCTTGAACTGCCAGGTGGCAAGCGCATCGGAGTTGAGCGCGCTCACCTCGAAGAAGACACTGGTAAGAGCACTCATATCGGTGGAACCGGTGGACGTATTCATGGCAGCGACTACTCATTGATCGACTTCAACCGGGCCGGAGTACCACTTGTTGAAATCGTAGGTCGTCCCGACATTGCAAGTCCTGAAGAGGCCCGTCAATACGTCACCGAACTGCGCCAGATTTTGGTCGCGGTTGGTGCTTCTGACGCGAAGATGGAAGAAGGCTCAATGCGTTGCGACGCCAACGTGAGTGTGCGCAAGCCGGGCTCACCGTTAGGTATCCGTTGCGAAATCAAAAACGTTAACTCGGTACGTTCATTGGGTAGGGCGATTGAATACGAAGCACGTCGTCAGATTGTGTTGCTCGAAGCTGGTGAAAAGATTCGTCAAGAAACTCGTCACTGGGACGAAACCGATGGTCGTACTCACACTTTGCGCTCAAAAGAAGATGCTGACGACTATCGCTATTTCTTAGAGCCCGATCTCGTGCCTTTGAACCCAGATCAAGCATGGATTGATGCAGTGCGTGCGGCGTTGCCGATGCTGCCGCGTGAACGTCGTCTGCGTTTGTCACAGGCCACTGGCGCTCCAGCCGATGGTGAGGCGATCATGGTGGTTGTTGAGCGTGGGCAAGACGATTATGTGATGTCTGTTGGTGAAGCAGGCGCCGATGTGGCTCGTGCACTCGTTCATGTCAAAGAAGCCTTTGCTGAACAAGGTGCAAGCCCGACGGTGCCAGCTGCCGATCTTGCGCAGATGATCGTCATGGAAACCAGCGGAAAGTTGACCTCGACTCAGGCCAAAACTGTGTTGGCCGAAATTGTGGCGAACGGTGGTGGTGACGCCGTAGCAATTGCCGCGGCCAAGGGATTCGAGGCCATGGACAATTCGGCCCTTGAAGCCATCGTTGATCAAGTCATTGCCGAGCAAGCCGAAGCCTGGTCGAAGTATTGCGGTGGCGAGCAAAAGGCCATGGGTGCTTTGGTCGGGGCCATCATGAAAGCCAGTCAAGGTAAAGCCGATGGCAAAGCCGTGACGGCCTTGCTTCTTGCCAAAAAGGGCTGAGTTTGTCCTGAGATAGCGAATTGTTGGTCTTCTTGCCTGCGTAGACCTCATGGTCGGGCGAATACTGTGGAGTCATGGGGATCACATCAAAACTTTCGCCGTTGCCAGTTGATGATGCCGAAATTCTGAAGCAGCTGCCTGAGGCAGAACTTTTGGCGTTGCTCACTGCTGTTGCGCATATCACCGACGACCTTGAAGTGCTCGACGATCGGTTGTATCCAAACCTTCTGACTTTGCGTGAACCACAAAGTGGATATACCGAAGAACAACAGGCTTTGGCACGCGACATCGTGATGCGGGGTTTGCGCAAATTCCGTGATGAACAAAAAGGGGTCCCAGCGCGTCCATCGCTTGAGCGTCTCCGTACGATCATGCAGTTCGTCGCCGGAGAACCAGTGAGCGAACGTTACGTGCCATTGCTACTTGAAGAACTGGCTCTTGATGGTGACCAACTTCGCGCACCCCAATGGAATAAATCATCTATTGCTCCCGATCGAGATTTTTCAGCGATCATCATCGGTGCTGGGATGTCGGGTATCGCCGCTGCACATCGTCTTCGCCAGGCAGGCGTACCAGTCACCATCCTTGAAAAGAACGATGATGTCGGCGGCACGTGGCTCGAAAACAAATATCCCGGTTGTCGCGTTGATATCCAAAACCACATGTATAGCTATAGCTTCGCGCAGCGCCACGATTGGCCATTTTTCTTTAGTCCGCGGCAAGTTCTGCACGAGTACTTCCGCAACTGCGCCGAAGAATTCGGTTTGCTACCCATCATCAACTTCAAGACCGAAGTTGAATCGGCTGTTTGGGATGAAGACGCGCAGCAGTGGGTTGTGACTTCAATCAATGCTGCCGGCACTAGGCGCGTTGACCGTGCGAATATTTTGGTGTCTGCCGTTGGGCAATTGAATCGACCGAACTATCCCGACATCGCTGGCATTGATTCTTTCGCCGGTGATTCGTTCCATTCGGCTACTTGGAATTTCAATATTGATCTCACCGGCAAAAAAGTTGCTGTTATTGGCACAGGTGCAAGTGCCTGCCAATTCATTCCACAAGTCGCCAAACAAGCAGGTGAGTTGTTTGTGTTTCAGCGCACGACTCCGTGGATGATCCCGGCTCCGCGTTATCAAGAGACTGTTCCCAATGGTTTCAACTGGATGCTCTCGCATGTGCCGTTCTACGCCGAGTGGTATCGCTTCTCGATGTTCTGGCGTGGCGCCGAAGGTATGTTGCCGGCAGCAACTGTCGATCCCGATTATCCGCCCACCGAAAAGTCGGTCGGTCTCATGAACGAGATGATGCGACAGATGTTGATCGAATGGACAAACGCTCTCACTGAAGGCGACGAGGTTTTACGGGCACAATTGACACCTAATTACCCACCACTCTCTAAGCGTTTCGTGGTTGACGACGGGTCATTTGCTTTGAGTTTGCGTCAACCACATGTCAGTTTGGTGACCGACAAGATTGAACGAATTGAAGCCACGGGTATCCGTACGACTGATGGGCAACTTCGTGAAGTTGATGTGATCATTTACGGAACAGGCTTCAAGGCCAGTCAATTCTTGACCCCGATGAAGGTAACTGGCCGCAACAAGACTGATCTGCATGAACAATGGTCCGGAGATGCCCGCGCCTATTTGGGTGTCGTCATTCCGAACTTTCCAAACTTCTTCTGTTTGTATGGCCCAAACACCAACATCGTTGCTAATGGATCAATTATCTATTTCAGTGAGTGCGAGGTGTACTACTTAGTGGAGTGTGCCAAGATGTTGCTTGAATCAAACTTGGGGTCGCTAGATCCGTTGCTATCAGTTCACGATGAATACAACGAACGTATTGATGCAGCCAACAGATTACGTACATGGGGCTTTTCATCGGTGAGCAGTTGGTACAAAAATGCGAACGGACGTAGTGCGCAAAACTGGCCGTTCAGTGTTCTTGAGTTTTGGGAACAAACGCGAGTTCCCGAAACCAGCGATTACAAACTGGTTTCACAGTAAGCCGGACAAGAAAAGAATTTAGGGATCACGATGAGCGAGCACATCAAATACACGCGTGATGGAAAGATCGGTACGATCACGATTGATCGTCCCGAGAAAAAGAATGCGATGACATTCGCGATTCTTTTTGATTTCATTGAAGCAGTCCGCCATGCGGGTGAAGACGACATTGCTGCTTTAGTGATCACTGGAGTTCCCGGTGCCTTTTGTGCAGGGACCGATTTGGCCGATCTGTCAACGATTCCGGGCGCGCAACGGGGTTTGCGAGGTTCAGCCGAAGAGACCGATAAGTGGTGGCCAATTGTGCAATGTCCTAAGCCAACGATCTGTGCGATTGACGGGCCCGCAGTTGGCATGGGCGCCGAGTTCACGTCGCAATGCGATATTCGTTTGGCATCCACGAATGCGCGATTCGCGTGGAACTTTGTGCACCGCGGGCTTGTCCCCGACACCGGCGCAGGAACCTGGCTCTTGCCACGCATCATCGGTGTACAAAATGCGCTGCGCCTGACATATACGGGTGACATGATTGATGCTGCCGAAGCATTGCGACTTGGTTATGTGCTTGAAGTCGTCGAATCAAAAGATTTGCTGCCTCGGGCCTATGAACTTGCTGAGAAAATCGCTGCCGGTTCGCCGCACAGTTTGAAACTGATCAAAGAACTCACGTACATGGGGCTAACTGCTCCTGTTTCAGAACACATGGAACGCCACACCTCGGCAATGTCGGCAAGTTTCAAGAGTGATGATCATCGTGAAGGTGTGGCCTCGTTTCTTGAACGGCGGCCCGCGAATTTCACTGGACGTTAAGCCAAGCGTCACCCTTTTTATGAAGATCTCTACTACTAGATCGGCAACGATGTCATTATGAGAATTTTGCTTACCAACGACGATGGAATTGATTCAGTCGGGCTGCACGTATTGGCACGAGCCATGCGGCCCTTTGGAGAAGTGGTCATTGCCGCCCCCGATCGCGAATTTTCGGGAGCCGGCGCGGCACTTGGTGCATTGCATTTGATTCAACCTGAAGTACATCGTGCTCATGTTGATGGCATTGATGAAGCGTGGGCAGTCACTGGTCCACCCGCACTTTGTGTGATGTTTTCGCGTCTTGGTGCATTTGGTGCGCCCTTTGATTTGGTTGTTTCGGGAATCAACCCAGGTGCCAACGTGGGCCGCTCGGTGTATCACTCTGGAACAGTTGGTGCAGCGCTCACGGCACGCAACGGTTTGATCTCAGGTATCGCAGTTAGCCAAGCAGTGACCGGATTTGGCGTTGAGGGCCAAGGTTGGGATGAAATGCTGGTGGGGCAAAAGTGGGAGACCGCAGCGTCCGTTGCCGCAGCCTTTGTTGAAGGTCTCGTGGCCAATATGCCGACGACCCCGATTGTGGCCAACATCAATGTGCCAAATACCGAACTCAGCGATATCAAAGGTTGGAAGTCAGCACGCCTTGGCCATGAACCGCCTCGCCGCATGAGTACCGCCAACCTCGAACCCAAAGAAGGTCATGAAGGAAGCTTTTATGTGCGTATGGCGTGGGGAGATGCGGCCGAACTTCCAACCGACACCGACGGCGGAATGGTTGCCGATGGGTATGTGGCAGTGAGTTATCTCAGTTCGATTGTCAACACAGAACGAGATGATGTTGCCGCCGCAGAATTGGCAATGACGCGATTGATCGCTGGCAGATAGCGTTAATGCACTGGTTCTAGATCACGACAACAGGTGTACCGATTTGGGCGAAGTCCCAGGTGAAGTCGGCATCTAGATTGGCCTGGCGCTGGCAACCACCAGATAGTCGCTGCCCGAGTTCAGCATCGGTTTGATACGGAGAATTGTCCTCAACGTTAATGGGCAAGGCGTGGAAACCGATGGCGCCGATGTCGGTCTTGAGCCAGCGGACCATCTTGTAGAGGTACGCCTTGCCGTTCCATGCAGTTGACACATCAGAACGGCTGTACACCTTGTGGGTTCCAGGAGCCTCGTTGTTGTACTTACTTCCCGATATCAACCATGAGCGAATGACTAGGTTGTCGTCACCGACCGCCCAAATGCGTTGTCCATTTCGGTCATACACCAATCGACGGCCCGAGCCTGAATTTGCCGGAAGCGGGGGTGCGTCGGGACCACTCGTCGCCACCGACGAAAGTTCATAGCCAAGAAGGTCAACTGAGCCAGGAGCCGGAGGCGGCGTACGTACGACGAGTGAGGTTTCATCGGGCCACACACCGAGAGACAGTGCAGTTTCTCGGCCAGTCTTGCCATCGACAAAAAGGTCACGTTCGGTTTGCAGTTTTTGTACCGCATTGATGGTTCCGTTGTCGTAAATACCGGTCGCGGTGCCAGTTAAGAAACCAGCGGTGATGAGAGCATTTTGTAGGCAGGTCACGCTTTCGCCAGTGTCGCCACCGCCGAGTGAACGAACGGTCATCGTGCACGCAGTTGTCGTCGTGGGATCGTCGCCGGCCAAATCTTGAATTTCGGTGGCTGCGACGCTTGAGCCCGCCGGAGCAACAATTGTGGTGGTGGTTTCGTCGCCAACAGGCGCAATGTCGACTACTGAATTGTCGATCGCAACTGTGGAGTCGGGAGTCGTAGCACCAGAACCTGAGCCACCACTCACCACGGCAGCCACGAGGCAACCGAAGGCGACGACGCCGACGCCGGCCTTCATGAAATTGCGTTGGTGAGGAGACGTCATAGGAGGGTTCAGGTTCAGTGGTCGCGCTGTACTTCAACGCCAAATCAGATTACTCAGCGATAGTGCACGGGTGTTGGCATGGTGACGGGAGTCAAGTCGCCATTAGGACTTGAAAATCAGGCTCGGAGAGCAAAAACCACGATATTCATCAGGTCATTCCAAGCCGTGAGATCAGGCATGAGATCCTTGGCCAAGTCAATGCTGGCGAGTCCGATGGCAATTGATTGCAACATGACCGCCACTGCGTATGGATCGACGTCAGGTCGGATGAATTTCTGGATCTGTGCCTCTTTGACAATGTCGCTGATTTGGTTCAGAAACTGTCGCTGAAAGTCGGCAACATGTTTGGCTAGCACGGGGTCTTCTAAAGCCGCTGTCAAAACTTGTACACGCTCTGCACGAGCATCAACTCGGTCGGGTTGATTCGGTTGGATCGTGATCTCGTTCAGAATCAGGAAAGGATCGCTCGGATCGGCCTGACGACTGAAAGCGTCTGCAACTAAATCTGTACGGCTGCGCATCTTGCGAACAAAGCGCTCGGCCAATGCCATCGCGGTCGATCATGAAGAGCGTGCTGTCAATTACAGCGAAGCCGAATTGCGCTATCGGTGTTCTCCATACCCCTAGTCATGCAAATTTCTACATATTGCTGTCATCGCCATTTGTATGCGAATATCGTTCATGTCGCAAAAGCGTTGGTTTATTACTGACATTCCTGATCTATCCGGAAAAATGGTGTGCATCACTGGGGCGAACTCGGGACTTGGTTTTGAGGCTGCTCACAATGTTGTGCGGGCTGGGGCTCATGTGATCATGGCCTGTCGCAATGTTGCCAAAGCTGAAGCCGCGGCCCAAAGTTTGCGTGTTGGGGCAAGTGTTGGGAGTGGTTCGGTCGAAGTTCGGCAACTCGACTTGGCAAGCTTGGCGTCAGTTCGTCGATTCAGTGAGCAGTTGCTGGCAGACGAAATTGAACTCGACGGATTAATGAATAACGCCGGGCTCATGGGGCTGGATCAAAGTCGAACGGAAGACGGCTTTGAAACTCAAATAGGAGTAAACCACCTTGGGCATTTCGCATTGACTGGCCTACTACTTCCATCCTTAATGAAGCGACCGAATAGTCGCGTCGTGAATGTGTCGAGCATGGGGCATATTCCCGGAAAGATTCACCTAGACGATCTGATGTGCGATCGGCGCCGTTACAGCCGGTGGGGCGCGTACTTTCAGAGCAAGTTGGCCAACATCTTGTTTACGAATGAATTGGAACGACGATTACGAGAAACACAATCAACGACAATCGCTTTGGCGGCTCATCCGGGAACTGCACGCACCGAACTTGGCAAGACCGGAACATCGGCGACGAACTTTGTGATGCGTCGATTGACACCTGTTCTGACGCGTACCGGCGTTCAAGGATGTGAATCGCAGGTGCGCGCCATGGTGGATCCTCAGGCAACTGGTCGCGAATATTACGGACCGAAGTATCAAATGTTTGGAGCACCCGTGAAGGCCACCCCGAGCAAGCGGGCACGCAACATGAGTGACGCACGACGATTGTGGGAGATCAGCGAAGAACTGACTGGTGTGAAGTACCCGTTCTAGATAGTGGGCTTGACTTCGTTGAATTCAATACGGTTGCCACTCGGATCATGAATAAAGATTTGGCGATTCACGCCTTCGATTTCTGGAGCAAGCCGATACTTCAAACCTTTAGAGTCTAAATGGCGAGCGCAATCATTGATATCGGTGACTGCAAGCGCAAAATGTTGATTGCGATCAATGACTGCATCGGGTCGAACAAAAAGATGTAACTCGTGCGAGCCCATATTGAGCCACGCGCCATCAATTTTGAATCCCGGTCGTTCAAAAGATGTGAAACCGAGACCATCAACGTAGAACGCCAACGCCTCGGGGAGCGAATGTACGTTGACATTGACGTGGTGCAGGCCTAGGACTTCCATAGGTCTCAGGTTAGTGAACTACTGTTCCAGTTGTTAGAAAATAACGTGGTGGTCTGAAATGAATCGTGCAGTTGTTCTTTCGCATCGATCGGTTGCTCATGAATTGGGCACTATTGGTTCTTGGTTCGAACTTCGTGGTTATCAAGTAGTGAACATTTACCGCGAAGATTCTCCTGTCTCTCTCGAAGATGTTGAGGGAGACATTCTTTTCGTTCTCGGTTCACCGAACTCGGTCGCCAATGGCTATTGCTTGGCACCGGCGCAACACGAAATTGAATTAGTTCACCAGTGGGTTTCTAGTAACCGTCCATATGTAGGGATTTGTTTCGGCGCCCAGGTGTTGGCCTGTGCTCTAGGTGGAAGAGTGCAACGGATGGATCAAACATTTCGTGCTTTGACTGACATGACTCTGACACCATCTGCGCCCAAGGTCTTGCAGGGTTCGTGGGCGGTCTGGCATGAGGATGCCATTACGGCGCCGGTTGGTGCTGATGTGATGGCACGTTTGCCACATGCTGACACATTCTTTCGTGTGGGGAACGCGTGGGGCATTCAACCGCACATTGAATTCACGGGCGACATCGTTGAACGTCTAGCAACAACATTCAAAGTTGACACACCCGATGTCGTTGCGCTTGTTGAAGGACTGCGTGCGAGCCACGAAGAACATACTCAACGAACTCACCAACTTCTCGATTTCATCATCGACTATTCGTGATTCTGGTGTGTTTTTGTTGCGTAAAGCGCAACAAAAACACACCAGAATCACAAGGAAATTTACGGTGTTTCCGATCTGTAACCGCAGGTGGTAGGTCTGATTCCTTCTGGGGGCGTGAGCGGTGGGACTGCAGATCCTTCACCAGCGCTTAGATGTTTCGGGCGACAACATCTAGAGTGTGGGCATGAGCACGTCGTCGAGAATGTGGCGCTCGCTGCTCGCAAACCCGTTCCGACTTCTACCAGTCTCGTTTGCGGCTCTCATTGGTCTCGGGATGTGTCTCTTGTTGCTTCCACAAGCAACTGCCTCGGGTCAAAAGACCACAGTTCTCAACGCCCTTTTCACCGCGACAAGTGCCGTGTGCGTGACTGGCCTGTCAGTCGTTGACACCGCCACGCATTGGACGGGTTTTGGTCAGGGCATTATCTTGCTGCTCATTCAGCTTGGCGGTTTGGGGATTGTGACAGTGGTCAGTATCGGAGTAGTTCTGGTGGCAGAGCGAATCGGCTTGTCACATACCCGAGTTCTCGCTGCAGATCTGCGGACTGATTCCTACAGCAACCTGCCCAAACTCGTGCGCAACATCGTGCTGACCACCTTGGCATTTGAAGCATTGTTTGCCGTTGTCTTATCTGCACGCTTTTTCTTCGCTCACAATTACGGGTTTCGTACGGCTGCGCTCCACGGAGTGTTCCACAGCATTTCGGCATGGAACAATGCCGGCTTCGCTTTGTATACCGACAACTTCTTAGGATTCGCGAACGACTGGTTCTTCAGCATCGCTGTATGTCTCGCAGTCATACTTGGTGGAATTGGTTTCCCGGTGTTGAGGTCGTTCGCTATTCACAAGTTCAACTGGAGAATGTGGCCGCTGCATTCCAAGTTGATGGTCAGTGCAACCGCAGTATTACTTGTGCTCGGAACAGCGTTGTTCCTTGTGTTTGAGTGGTCGAATCCGGAAACTCTCGGAGCCCTTCCCGAGAGCTCGCGACTGCACTCGGCCTTTTTTCATTCGGTGCAAACGCGAACCGCAGGTTTTAACTCAGTTGATGTCGCTGCGTTGAATGAAGAGTCGCTTCTTGTGTCCACGTTCCTCATGTTCATCGGTGGCGGTAGTGCTTCGACGGCTGGCGGAATCAAGGTGACGACATTTGCAATGCTGGCTTTTGTGATCTGGGCCGAGATTCGAGGTGATCGCGATGTGAACATGTTTGGTCGACGCATCGCCGAGGACGCACAGCGACAAGCTTTGACGGTGGCACTTGTTGGGGTCGGGGTTCTAGCCGCTTCTACGCTTACGCTCATGACATTGGGCGATACGAGCCTCACCGCCGCTGCGTTCGAAGCGGTGTCAGCCTTGTCGACAGTGGGACTCTCAACTGGAGTAACCACCGACGAAGGATCGCCGACGCAGATCGTTCTCGTCTTACTCATGTTTTTGGGTCGACTCGGACCAGTTGTGCTCGCTGCGGCGATCGTTCTTCGCTCGCGACCCAATATGTTCAGGTTTCCAAGCGAGCGCCCGCTCATCGGCTGATCGCCAGCCGGGCTTATGCTAATTATTCACGTCATTACAGAACGGACCACCCGACATCATGGCTATTTCACACCACACGAATTCGCAAGCGAATAAAGCTAGAGAGCAGGCCGCGAATCGTGGTGCCGTGCTCATCATTGGTCTGGGCCGGTTTGGTGAGGCACTGGCCCGCGGGCTTGTTGAACAGAACATCGAGGTCCTTGCTGTGGACTTCGACGAAGAGATTGTGCAGCGGGTATCGGGAGATATTCCAAACGTTGTGCAATGCGACGGTACGTCGTCACGAGCCTTGCGACAGATTGGTGCCGAGCAGTTCTCTCGGGCAGTGGTCGCTATCGCTACGAACATTGAGGCATCAGTGCTCTCGGCACTTGTGCTGATTGATGAATTCAAAATACCAATGGTGTGGGCGAAGGCTTTATCGCTTGATCACGCAAAGATCTTGGAACGAGTCGGAGTGACCCGAGTGATTCAACCTGAACACGACATGGGCCAACGAACCGCGATGAGTATTGCTCGGCGCGTGACTGACTACTTCCACGTCGAAGATAACTTCGCGCTTGTCGAGATGGAGGCACCGAAGCGTTACCTTGGTCGCGCCCTTGGTGATCTGGGCATCCGAAATAAGTATGGCGTGACGATCGTGAGTATTAAGCCGCCTGGAGGCGAGTTTCAACACGCAGATCAGACGACGATTCTGCAACCTGGTGAGTTGATACTTTTAGCGGGCAAGCCTGAGAGTCTTGATGCGTTCGTCGTTGATGCAGAGTAGACCGGGCAACCCTGAAAAAGATTTGTTACGGGATATCTGATCAGTTCCACCAGCGATTGATTGCGCAGGCGCGCTCACCAATACTTCGGCAATAGTTGCATCATGCGAATGATCGCCGTTCTGCGACTTACATTCAACTTGGTGACGAAAACGAAAGCCGTGGACCGGCACAACTGAATTGGACGTTTACTATCCCTGTTGGATGACTCGTGATTCTGGTGTGGTTTTGTTGCGCTATACGCAACAAAACCACACCAGAATCACAAATTAATTACTGGCGTCACGGGGGAGTCCGAGGATTTTCTCCCCGATGATTGATCGCTGAATCTGATCGGTTCCACCAGCAATTGATTGCGCAGGTGTGCTCACTAACACTTCAGCAATTGTTGCATCATGCGAATGATCGCCGTTCTGCAACATTCCGTGTGCACCACTAATCAACGTATGAACTCGGTTGGCCATACGTGAAACTTCTGAAGCGGCCAACTTTCCAATCGAACCTTCGGGTCCTGGTGGGCGTCCAAGCGCGCGAGCTGCACGAGCACGTAACGCGGTCCACTCATTCATTTTCTGAAATGACAACAACTCCGCAATGTTCTGGCGAATCACTGGGTCGTTTGAGACCCCAAGGGCTTGGGCTCGTTCAACAACAAGGTCGACTCGGCCAGCACGTTGTGGATACCACACGTATGTTTTGAAATGTTCTTCGGCCTCATGTTCGGCTTCACCAACCGCACGACTTTCAGTTGCGGCGTTCTGTACAAACTTCGGACGACGCATCGTGGAAAAAGTGCGTTCGTGAGCAAGAGTCGCACGCGCAACTCGCCAACCATCATCCAACGTTCCGAGAATCATGTTGGCTGGAATGCGAGCATCGGTCATGAAAACTTCGTTGAACGACGAGTGATAGTTCATCTGCTTGATTGGTCGTACTTCAACACCTGGCTGACGCATCGGCAAAATGAAATAGGTAATTCCTTGATGCTTTGAACCATTTCGATTCGTGCGAGCCAACAACATTCCGTAGTCGGCATGATGGGCGCTGGTATTCCATACCTTCTGCCCATTGATGACCCACTCATCGCCATCAAGAACTGCCGATGCTGAGAGACTCGCCAAATCTGATCCTGCGCCGGGTTCACTAAAGAGTTGGCACCAAGTTTTTTCACCGGTCAATGTTTGACGCAGGATGAGTCTTTTCAATTCGTCTGAACCATGTTCAACAATGGTGGGTGCCGCTAAAGACATGCCACTGCCAAGCGGATTACCAACTGCACCAATCAACCGCAGTTCTTCGGCAACCACTTGATCGGCCCAGGCAGGGAGGTCGCGTCCGAACCACTTGCGTGACCATGATGGAACTGCCCAGCCAGCATCGACAAGTCGTTCGCGCCAAGCCTGCAGTGAAAGTTGCGGATCCCAATTGTCCTGTAACCAATCCCGTACTTCTTGTTGAACGGTTTCGCGGGTGACTCCGCTCATTGTGAAACCTCGTTGGGGTCGGCAAGTTTGCAGGCGCGAATCCAGATTTCGGTCAAGGTCTGTTCGGCGGCATCGGCGTCGTAGGTATCGCCTCCGACATGCAACCACTGCGCAAAGCCCGACAACATTGAAACTAACGCTGCTGCCGTGAGTGATGCATCAAGATCGGGGTCGGCCCAACCTTTGCTTTGCCAACGTCGTATTGACGATGCAACACGGGCGATGTGTTGTTGGCGTGACTGCAACCTTTGCTTTTTGACTTCTTCATCATGCGCTGATGCTTCATCAACTAAGCGGTACAGATCGGCATTGCGCCGAACTACAGCAAGATAATTGCGATTAGAGATACGCAGATTCTCTATGGGGTTGCCTGAACGTTTGCGTTCAAAGGCAACAACATCACTAGCAACTTCACGATCAATTGTTGCTGCCAGGTGCCGAAACACATCGATCTTTGATTCGAAGTAGGTATAAAAACTTCCGCGGGCCACATCAGCCTTGGTGACGATGTGTTCAATCGTGGTGTTGGTATACCCATGGCGATCAAACTCGGCGCGTGCCGCATCAAGAATGGTGTGGCGAGTGCGAGTTGCTTTGCTGGTCGGTGAACTTTCGACCGAGGCTCGGCGCACTGCCGCCACTCCACTTGGTGTGAAACCACCGCGAGTTGTTGAACTTTCACTCATGTGGTTGCCATCACGAATCAATCATTGACACTGAAGCACGGCGGAAGAGGTCGGCTTGTATTTCCATCGCTCGCAGGTAGCCGTCAAGTGTGCGTTGACGTGGTTCAGGAACAAAGTGCGTCACGCCAATCTCGCGATAGTGATCAATTTCAGCCAAGATCAGATCGTTGTCGTCTTCAAGTGCATCCCAACGGGTGCGCATCGAAATCGGGAATGATTGTTCGGGACGACCTTCACGCAATTTCTTCACTCGTCGTTCCGTTTGTTCGGGGCTTAAGAATGCTCCGTGCCAGCCATCACCAACATCAATGGCGCGACGCAGTGCAATATCGGCGTGTCCACCAATCCACAGCGGCACGTGTCGTAACGGTTGTGGCTTGGTGCGCATTGACACGAAGTGGGCATCGTGAACGGGGAAGTCGGCAGTGATGTGGTCGTCAGTCCAGACTCGCCGCAGGATTTCAATTGCTTCGTCGGTGCGAGGTCCGCGTTCGGCAAATGGAACGCCCAGGGCATTGAATTCGGCTTCGAGCCAACCTGCCGCGATTCCGAGAATCACGCGACCACCACTCATATGGTCGAGCGAGGCAACCATTTTTGCGACCGCCAACGGATTGCGCATCGGCAGAACCAACACGGTCGTTCCGAGCCCAACGCGCTTGGTGTACGCGGCAGCCCATGTCATGGCGATGAATGGTTCGAAGATGTAGGCCGATGGGGGATAGTCGGCGCCAGTGGGCACGGCGAGGTGGTCGCTCACCCAAACGTCGGCATAACCCAAATCTTCGGCCAACACGGCAGCGCGCCGAATGGCTTCTCCTGAAGACGCCGGACCTGCTTGAGGTAAATGAATGCCCGCAGTTGCTGGGTGAATTTCAGCCATGCCCTTACCGTAGCCGTTTTCGACATCAATGTCGAAACTGTGGCTAAAACGCACTATGGTGAAGCTTGTGATCGAACGACATCTTGAAATTCAGACTGCCGAAGGTTCAATGACGACATACGTCGTTCACCCCGAAGGACCTGGTCCGTTTCCGGTTGTCTTGTTTTTGATGGATGCGCCTGGCAAGCGTCCGTTACTCCATTCAATGGCCCAGCGAATCTCCGACAATGGCTACTACGTCATGTTGCCCAACTTGTATTACCGAACAACGCCAGCGTTTGAACTTGATTTTTCAAGCAAAGAATCATTTCAACGTATGAGTGAGCTGATGCGCACAATTGGCAATCGTATGGTTGTTCGCGATGCCAGTGAATTGCTCACATTCGCCGAAAACGAATCGGTAGCAGATACATCGGCTGTCGGCTGTGTCGGTTATTGCATGTCTGGCCCATTTGCGTTGTTCATCGCCGCCGAACTATCAGAGCGTGTGAAAGCCGCGGCTTCGTTCTACGGAGTTCGCCTAGTCACTGATTCTCCCGATTCACCGCATACTCGTCTTGGCGACGTACGCGGTGAGATTTATGTGGGTTGCGCAGAACATGATGATTATGTTCCGCTCGAAATGGTTGACCAGTTTGAAGAAGCGATGAAAGCAACAGGTGTGAAGGGGTCAATTGAACGTTATTGGGGCAACCATCACGGTTTTGCCTTTAACGATCGCCCGGCTTACGACGCAGTCGCTGACGCTCGACACTGGGAAGTATTGCTCGATCTGTTCAAGCGCAATTTGATTGACGGATGACACTTTATGAACACTGTTGAATCCGAACCGTACGTCGTCGTTGAAAAAACCTGCGACTATGTCTATTCAGTTCGGCTGTGCCGTGGTCCGAATAACTTCTTCTCGTATCTCATGATTTCAGCCGTTGCTGATGCGCTTGAGCAACTTGATGACAATGACGATTGTCGGGTTGTGGTGTTGTGTGCTGAAGGAAAGAACTTCTGTGCAGGGGCCGACTTCTCGGGATCTGCCCCCGCATATTCGACGGCCGATCTTTACGGGGCAGCTGAACGACTATTCCGAACTCGCAAACCAATCATTGCTGTGGTGCAAGGTGCCGCGATTGGCGGCGGCTTGGGATTAGCGATGGCCGCGGACTTTCGATTGGTGTCAACGGAGACCCGCATCAGTGCCAACTTCTCACGACTGGGCTTTCATCACGGGTTTGGTTTGTCAGTCACGTTGCCTCGGGTAATCGGCCAGCAGCGTGCTGCCGAACTGTTAATGACTGGTCGACGTATTGATGGAGTAGTGGCACATTCCCTCGGTCTTGCGGATCGTTTGGCGGACCCCAAAAACTTGCTCAAAGAAACTCTTGAACTAGCCAGCGAGATTGCTCTTTCAGCACCTTTGGCAGTCGAATCAATTCGGGCCACTCTTCGAGGAAACATCGCCGACCAAGTACATGCCGCAACGCAACACGAGATGGCAGAACAGTTGCGATTGCGTCAAACCAATGATTTTGCTGAAGGGGCCAAAGCAATGGCTGAACGCCGCACACCAAATTTCAAACGTTCGTAATTTCGATTGATCTCATTACAAGGAGCAAACAATGACAACAACTAGAAGGTCGCCAGTCGCAGGCATTATGACGGTCGCCGACATGATGCAGCCCAAGGATTTGATAGAGCACGTGCAGCGCCTTGAATCGACCGGACATCTGTCAGCGTGGTTACCCGATATTTTCGGGCGCGAAATTTATGTGACCGCTGGGTTTATCTTGCATCACACCACCAAGATCAAAGTCGCGTCGGGTATCGCTCACATGTATGGGCGCGACGCCATCTGCAGTTCCCAAGCTGCACGAACATTGTCCGAACTATCTGGCGGTCGCTTTATTCAGGGCCTCGGAGTTTCAAACACGATTGCTTCTGAGATGCGAGGTATCCCGTGGGAAAATCCGGTCCAGAAGACCCGCGAATATGTCAATGCACTGCGTGGTCCGTTGCCCATCATGGCTCCGGCGGTTTATGAACCAGTCCCAATTTACATTGCTGCCCACGGACCCAAGATGTTGGCAGTTGCTGGCGAAGTGGCAGATGGTGTCAATACGTATATGCAAACTCCTGAACACACCACGCACGCTCGAGGATTGGTTGGTGCCGACAAAGTTCTCAACGTGGTTCTTCCATGCTGTTTAACAACCGATCCCGCTATCGGTCGTGCCGTTGGTCGCGCGATGGTCTCGATCTATTTGCCGCTACCGGCTTACCAACGTCAATGGGCATCACAAGGTTTTGACGAATCAGATTGGACCAATGGTGGAAGCGATCACCTAGTCGACACCTACGTGGCGTGGGGCAGTATCGAGACCATTCGTAACCGCATGCAAGAACATATTGACGCCGGAGCGAATTCAATCATCATGGCCGCCGGTGGGTACAGTCCCGAAAACTCGTGGGAACTTCTCGAAGCAACTGCGCCGTAACAACAAGTTAAAGATGTTTATGAGCGCTGCGTATTGCGCTTGATCTCATCCAAAATTTCAGGAATGCGCGCTTGAGGCAAGTTGTGTCCCATATCGGGAAATGCCAAGAGTCGTGCTCCTGGTATGGCCTTGGTCGTTGCGTAGCCACCAGAAGGTTGCACGAGGCCATCTTCGAGGCCGTGGACGACGAGCGTTGGTACGTTGAGCTTCTTTAACTGTGGCGTGCGGTCGGGGCTCGCCATAATTGCGGCCATCTGACGGGAGGTTCCATCGGGTGTGAAACTTCTTTCGGATGACAGTTTAGCCATTTCACGAATTTCAAGTTCGTCGTACAACGAACCGGAGAACAGCTTGAAGAGCGCTGCCTGACGATCGGCAAAAGTTTCTTTACTTCCACCTGTCAACTTGGCGGCCCGCAGCAGCACAGAAGTCTTGGGGCGGCCGACTCGGGGATTGCCAGTTGTCGACATGATTGATGTCAACGACTTAACGCGACTTGGATGTTCAATAGCCATCGTCTGAGCGATCATTCCTCCCATTGACATACCAACGACGTGGGCACGCTCAATATCGAGTGCATCAAGCAACCCAACCGAGTCCTTGGCCATATCGCTCAAGAGATATGTCGACTTGGCGAATCGACGTGAAATTGAAAACAACGCTGACTGAGTTTTTGTGGGTGGGGCCGCATCGATTTTTGTGGACAGCCCGATGTCACGATTGTCAAAAGTGATGACCTTGAATCCTCGATCAACAAGTCCGGCAATGAACGTGGCTGGCCAGGCAACGAGCTGGCCGCCCAATCCCATGACGAGCAGTAGCGGCTCGCCATCACCGTGCATTTCGTATTCAAGAGTGATTCCTGTGGAAAGGGTTGTCGACGCCATGAAGCCAAACTAACTGCAAAAACTAGGGAAGCGCGACGATTGCTTCATGTTCAAGCGTCGCAACAATGCGTCCATCTACCTCAATATGCACATCAAGAATGGCCCGCTCGCCATGTGATGGAAAACGCCGAACTACCGTTGACTTGACGGTTGCGATTGCACCGCCCTGAGCGATTCCGTGGTGCCGAATGATGCTGCGGGTATGAATCCAACTGCCACGGGCAACGAACTGATGAACTGCGTTGTTGGCAAGAGCCGGCCACACGGCGGGGTGGACATAGTTATTTTCAAGACAGAAGTTGAGATCATCACCAGCGCGTTGACCATAGTCAGATCCCCATTCTCCGATGAGCGGAATCTGAAGTTCTGGTAATACTTCACCAGAGCGCATCGGAGAAATCGGGCCAGAGTCTGTCACCGCAACAAATTGGGCACGAGGTTGATCGGGTTCATCAGTGATGGCATCAATTGTTGAAGATTCACCAATATTGGTTGGCACACAACGTAAGGCGTCGCCGTCAAAGACTGGACGACGGAATCGCACTTCACCCCCGCCGTTGTGCAACCAGTTTTCTCCCCAAGCAACGATTAAGGGATGAGTGAGATACGCGTAGGTCGTTACTCCGGCCACGAGTGCTCGCGGAAATCCAGCGGCTTGCGCGCCGGCATCAGTATGAATTGGGTTGCGAGCGTGCTCAGCAAGATTTGATGCCTTGATGTGCCAACTGATTGGTTGCGTCATCACAACGAAACCATCAGCGTTTCACGCGTTAACGCGGAAGTCGGTGACCTGCGTGTCTTCAGTTCCGAGGTCTGTGAAGTTGTCGTAGGCCCGAGCGGCCATGAACTCTTTCCACGAAAATTCGCGGTAACGCGCACCATCGGCGCACATCTCGCGAATTGGTTTGATCGTTGAATCACGAGCTGGATTTTGGAAATACGGAATGCTGAAACGACGCTGTGTGGTCATCGGAACAACACGGTGGACCGCAGCTCGGTATCGGTCGTTAGTCCATGCCTGCATGCAATCACCAAGATTGATCACGATTGTTCCGTCAGTGGGTGGAACATCGATCCATCCACTATCGAGTGACTCTGTTTGTAATCCGCCAACATTGTCTTGCAACAAAAGAGTGATCGTGCCGGGGTCGGTGTGATAGCCGAGGGCAGTCTCGCCAAGTTCGGGAAGGCCGTCGCGTTCGGTTTCGGGAACAGGGTCGCCGACAGGGTAGTGATTGAGTCGCATCATGCTTCCGTAGCGACTGCCCATCATTTCTTTTTGCGATCCCTCCGAGAGTTGCAATGCGGAGTGAATGAGGGACAACGAGCGATCAGCCAGTTTGCTGAATTCGTCGAAAGCTTCAAGCATGGTGTCGCGAAAACCTGGTAGGTCACGAGGCCAGCGATTGCGAGCATCAATTTGTTCGATGGTCGGATCAAGGAAGTCGAATACTTCTTTGTTATCGCGTTTGCGTTTGGTGAGCTCACGGTCGTAATAGCCCATGGGGTTCTCGACATCACGCGTGATCTCGTTCTTGATCGAGCGCTCAGTATCAAAAAACCGAGCAGTTTGCTGCCAGGTGCGGTTGATGAGGTCGTCAAGTCCGTGGCCGCTCAGAAGGAAAAACCCGTGGTCGCGGCACGCCGCATCAAGAGCGTTAAGAGACGTGGCAGTCGGGCGGGAAATATCAACGATCGGCACGGAAAGCACATGTCATGTTGGCACAAACGACCACTCTTGGGAAATGGTGTTCTGGGGATGGCGAACCCGACCCTCTATCGGCAATGATGGTGACGTGATTCACCATTACCTAGCCGCCCGTGCCGAACTTGATGCCCCCGGATCGCCTTTGGCGACCTCAATCGCCGAAGTACGGGGAATCCCCGTCAAGGTGTACACCACCGCTCCGCCCAATATGCGGGTGATGTGGGAAGCCACGGCTCTTCACGCCGACAAGGACTACATCGTCTACGAAGACGAGCGCTATACCTATACCGAGATTCATGAGCAGGTGCGCAAACTGGCTCAATACTTGGTGAGCCAGGGAATTGGCCGCCATAGCCGCGTCGCATTATCGATGCGCAACTACCCCGAATGGGTCGTGGGCTACTGGGCCACCGTTTCGATCGGTGCTGCCGCTGTTGGTATGAATGCGTGGTGGACTCCATCTGAAATGGAGTACGCGCTCAACGACAGCCAGCCCGGAGTATTGATTGTTGACGACGAGCGTTTAGAGCGTTTGAGTCAAATCGCGAGCACGCCGAAGATGCATGTCATTTCGGTGCGCACCGATCGTGCATTGCCCACAGGTGGAGCGCGTTGGACTGATGTCATGGCCACTGCCGACCCCGGAGTTTTGCCAAATATCGAATTTGATCAGGATGACGACGCGACGATTTTCTATACCTCGGGTACCACTGGTTTCCCCAAGGGGGCCCAACTCACGCACCGTGGTTCAGTCGCCAACATTTTGAACCTTGTTGCGATGAACATGGCGTCAGCAATGGCTGAGCAGAAAGCCATTGCAGCGGGCGACGTGCCGGCACCAACAGCGGCACCTGCGCAGGCGTACCCGCCATGTTTCATGGCGCCGACTCCTTTGTTCCATGTGACCGCCTGTAACTGCATTTTGCATGCGGCTACGGCAAGTGGCGCCAAAGTTGTTTTGATGTACAAGTGGGAGCCCGGTCGTGCCCTTGAGTTGATTGAGCGCGAACGGGTCACCAGCTTCTCTGGTGTGCCGACGATGAGTCGCGAAATGTTGTTGCACCCCGATTGGAACACTCGAGATACCTCTTCGGTTCAAGGCATGGGCGGCGGTGGCGCGGCATTACAGCCCGACCTCGTTCACAAGATTGCTGGTGCGCTCAAGGGTGGACAGCCATCAACTGGTTACGGAATGACCGAAACTCACGGAATCATTACGGCCAACGCGGCTCGATTGTTTATTGCTAAGCCCGAATCATGTGGTCCACTTGTACCGACACTCGAAGGCAAATTGGTTGATGAAGACGGAAATGATTTGCCGGCTGGGCCGAGCACCATTGGTGTCTTGTGTGTCCGCGGTTCTGTCGTTATCAAGGGCTATCTCAACCGTGAAGAAGCAACTGCTGACAGTATTCGCGATGGTTGGTTGAACACTGGTGACATCGCACGTATTGACGAAGATGGTTTTGTGTACATCGTTGACCGTGCCAAGGACATGGTGATTCGTGGTGGTGAAAATGTGTATTGCAGCGAAGTTGAAACTGCGATCTACAACCATGACGCAATTGCCGAGGCTTGTGTTTTCGGTATTCCCGAAGAACGACTCGGTGAAGAAGTTGCCGCGGTCATTGTGTTGCGGCCTGGTCGATCGCTGAGCGAAAATGAACTTCAAGATTTCTTATCGGGCACTATTGCCAAGCACAAGATTCCGACCAAGATCTGGTTCCGCGATGAGCCGATTCCGCGTAATGCCAGCGGCAAATTCTTGAAGCGCGAACTGAAGAAAGAACTCACTGGCGAGTGAAGTTAGATACGGGTACGACAGATCTGTTGGCCGAACTCTGTGACGATGGCGTTCTGATAGCAACTCTGAATCGGCCTGAAACCCGCAATGCATTTAGTTCAGCGATGGGGATGGCCCTCAGCAGTCTGAATCAATTAGCCGACTCGAACGACTCGGTTCGCGCGGTCGTTGTGACGGGTACTCCACCAGCCTTCTGCGCTGGCGCCGATTTTTCTCGTGGCTCCGAAGTTTTTGAACGTGCCGACGATTCAGAGTTCACGTCAAACCCGATCAGCCCGCCGGCTTGGAAGATACGTAAACCGGTTATCGCCGCAATCAACGGTCATGCCATCGGAATTGGGCTCACGCTTGCTCTGCAATGCGATCTCCGCTTTATTGCTCGTGATGCGAAGTATGGAGTCGTGCAAGTGCGCCGGGGGATCCTGCCCGATGCGATGAGTCATTGGGTGTTGCCGCGTCTCGTTGGTCTTGCCAAGGCGGCCGACATTTTGCTGACGGGACGAACTTTTGGTGGGGTCGAGGCCGTTGAGTTGGGGATTGCCTCGAAAGTTTTAGCAAACGATGAAGTTTTACCTCATGCCTTGGAAGTTGCGCACGACATTGCCGTGAATACGGCACCTGTTTCGGTCGCGCTGAGTAAGCGATTGTTGTGGGAGTCGTACTCAATGACGTCTGAGCAGATGAACCAAGCCGAAAGCGAATTGCATGTGCACTTAATGGGCAAATCCGATTCACGTGAAGGCGTCGACGCGTTTTTAGAACGGCGTGAGCCTCGATGGCAACTCAGCGTGAATGAGGATTGCCCAGATATTTAGCGAGGCTCATCACTTGTTCAAGGCTGGTGTGCGCCTTCTAGTCAAGAAGCGTTTCAAGAACTGTAATTTCTGATTGCTGTTCTTGCATGATCAAGTTCGCCAGGTCTTGGACAAGTGTGGACTGTCCTTCATCTTTGACTGTTTCGGCCATTTTGATCGCGCCTTTATGGTGCGCAATCATCGCGGTTGCCCATGCCTGATCAAATTCGGCGCCGGTAAGTTCTCCAAGGGCGGCGATTTCATCAACGCTCAACATGCCATCCATCGACATGTCGTGCTTCTCTGACATATCCATGAGCGGTTGATCCCAATCGGTCAGCCACTGACTCATCAAGTCAATTTCGGGGTCTTGGGCTGATTTGATCTGTGCAGCCAAAGTTTTCACTTGTTCGCCGGCCATCAAAGTTGGATCAAGAGCCATATCGGCGAGCTCGATGGCTTGCTCATGGTGGGGGATCATCATTTGAGCAAACATGACATCTGCATCGTTGAAACTGCTTTCAGAACCTGCTGCGTCCGTTCCAGTCGAAGCAGTCGACATATCGGACATGTTGTGGGATTCGCTGCCACAAGCGGCGAGCAAAAGTAGTCCAGCAATGAAAAGTTTGGGCAGTCGATTTGTTCGGAACATCTCTATCTCCTTATCTCAGTTGTTGGAATGACTAATTAAATGAAGACGTCACGAGTGCCGATGTCAACACGAGTACAAGGACGCCGCAAACCAATTCGGTGTAACTAGCGCGCAACAACAAAGTGGATCGTTTTGTCATTGACGACTCTTCAGTCGGCAGATTCTTTAAAAGCCTTCGGCGATTGATGTCGCCTACTTTGAGCATGAGACCAACTGCGACAATTTTGAGAAGAAGTATCTGTCCGTGTCGTTCGCCAAAGAGCGACGAGAGGCTGACTCCATGAAGTCGAAGAGTCTGAATGACGCCGGTGACCACGATAGTAATCACTGCATATTGGGCATAGCGACCGTAGCGAGTGTATGTGAGCAACGCATTCTTCGGATCAACAAGTGGAATCACAGTCAGTGCAATGACAGCAAGACCTCCAAGCCAAACAGCGGAGGCAGCAACGTGCAATACGTCGACTGGAATTCCGAGAAGGGGCAGCGCTTGAGAACGAGAGTGGCTGGTATACGCCAAGGTAACGAGGTACACACCGATCAATCCAATGGCCTGACGTTCTTTGATGGTGTTCGTTATTTGAGGCCATGCGACAACTGCTGCATAAGAAATTGCTGCGCCTGTCAATGCTCGTGTCAACATCATGGATCCGGGTGTCGAACTGAACAGGTCGAAAGTATCTAAGGGAGCCTTGAAAAATGAGTAACCATTAACGTCGGCGAGAAAAATCCAGCCTTGAAGAATGGGCACGACTGTTATCGCTGCTGATGACATCAGCAGCAGGCGTCGACCCGTCGCCGCGGCCATCGCTCCTTCGGCCAGAAATAACTCTGCGAAGATTAATCCTCCAAGAAAAATGATTGCGAGGTAGCCAAGCATCCTGAGCGACCATCGGACAGTTTCGGGAACCGAAGTGGCATTACTGAACTCTTCGGCGGCGGGAATAGTCATCTCTGGTACTAATGAACTCGGCGTCGCTGCTGGCAAAGTTGGAGTCGTCGTTGCTCCGACCGAAAAAGCGACACGACCTGAAACGACGTGTCCATCTGAACTGACTAACTTCCAGCGAGCTGTGATCGCCCCGGAGAGTACTGTCGGCAGTGTGACCACGACAATGTTGTCGGATGCTCCGTGAACTGCGTTCGTTAGTTGTGTACGAACTCCATCACCGTTGATGATCTCGCCCGAAAATGTCTCAAGCGGCACCGACTTAGTGAAAGTGATGCTCCATTGGGTGGGGGAACTCTCAACGGTTTCGCCATCAAATGGCGAGCTGCTATCAAAGGCATTGTGAGCCAAGGCTGGTGACCCGCCAAAAGC
>CALEHE010000183.1 GCA_937876415.1 uncultured Actinomycetes bacterium | reverse complement strand
TCGAACTTGGGCTCACGGTGTCTCACAAAGTTGATGATCTGCTTGAACAACATCGCGTCAAGCCCTTTGATCTTGCCGTGGTCGTTGCGTATGGAGCACTCATTAAGCCACATGTGCTCACCGAAATTCCGATGGTCAACTTGCATGTTTCGTTATTGCCGAAATGGCGAGGTGCAGCACCAATTGAACGAGCGTTGTTGGCTGGCGATGCGCAAACCGGTGTCTGTTTGATGCAAATTGAAGAAGGTCTAGATACTGGCGGAGTCATTGGTGCGCGAACTATGACAATCACTGATTCAACAACGGCTGATGACATTCGCTCACAACTGATTGCTGAAGGTTCACAACTACTCATTGAACAGTTGAAATCAGGTCTTGATCCCGTTGTGCCTCAAGCGGGAGAAGCGACGTACGCCGAGAAAATTGATTCGTCAGAATTGCGGATTGATTGGTCGAGATCAGCGAATGAAATTTCACGATTGATTCGACTCGGCAACGCCTGGACAGTTTTTCGGGGCAAACGTCTCAAGATTCACCAAGCAGATGTCATTGATGGCGCTGCAAGTGAAGTCGGTTCAATAAGCGTTACGAAAAATTCGGCACACGTTGCGACTGGTCGCGGAACTCTTGAACTCAAGATCGTTCAACCCGAAGGCAAACCCCGAATGGACGTTGTCTCGTGGATCAATGGAAATCAACCAACTCATGGAGAGAAGTTAACTAGTGACTGAATCATCTCGTTCGGTAGCGCTCGCTGCTTTGATGCGCATCGACCACGATGGGGCATATGCCAACTTGGTTTTGCCGGCACTCTTGTCGCGTTCAAAACTCTCCGATCCAGATCGGCGATTCGTCACCGAGCTTGTGTACGGCACGACCCGAATGCGACGAGCCTGTGACGCAATCATTGATCGGTTTGTGATGAGTGAACCCAACGATGCGACGAGAACATTGTTGCGACTCGGCGCCTATCAATTGGTTTTTGCCGGAGTTGCTCCGCACGCTGCTGTTTCCGCGACTGTCGATTTAGCAACGCGCAAAACCAGCGGTTTTGTCAATGCAGTTCTGCGCAAAGTTTCAACGGTCACGATGATCTGGCCAAATGATGCGGTTCGTCTCAGTTATCCCGATTGGATCAGCGAACGGTTTCATGCCGAAATGTCCAACGAAGATGCCATTGGTGCGCTTGAGCGCATGAACGTTCCGTCGCCGGTGTCAACGCGCAGCGATGGTTATGTGCAAGATGAGTCAAGCCAGTGGGTTGCAGCATCGGTCGGTGCACAACGTGGTGAATTAGTTCTTGACTTATGTGCGGGTCCAGGTGGCAAGGCCACCGGATTGGCAGCAAGTGGTGCAACAGTCATTGGCGCAGACTTGCAGCCAACGAGAGCAGGGCTTGTTGCCAAGAATGCTGAGCGAATGGGCTATCACTTGCCAGTCGTTGCAGCTGATGGAGTTGCACCACCTTTTCTTGTAGGCAGTTTCGATCGTGTGCTCCTTGATGCCCCATGTTCGGGTCTCGGCGCATTGCGTCGTCGCGCCGATGCCCGTTGGAGAATCACGAGCAAAGATGTTGAAGAACTCGCTTCACTGCAAAAGGGTTTGCTCGCAGCGTCGGCTCCACTTGTGAAGCCTGGGGGAGTGCTTGTGTACTCGGTCTGCACCATTACGGCCGCTGAATCAACAGAGCACGGCGTGCCCGCAGGGTTTGATGTCGTTGGTCGGGCGGGCGACGGTGGCCTACCGCCTCTTGGTGATGATTGGTCCGACTTCGGGATTGGTCAACGTGTTCTTCCACATCATGCCGACACTGATGGCATGGTTCTCATCAGATATCGTCGCCGCCATGACTGACGATCTGTCACCAATCCTCGCCAAGGTTCTCACCGTGAGCGACGGCGTCGTGTATGGCACCCGAGAAGATCTTTCGGGTGCGAAGTTGGCCGAGGCACTTGAACGGCACGGATTCGTCGTTGTCGAACGTGGACTCACCGCTGATGGCGTCGAC
>CALEHE010000182.1 GCA_937876415.1 uncultured Actinomycetes bacterium | reverse complement strand
TCGCCCCCTTGATGAAGAAATGAATCGTGATATTGCTGAATTCGGAATGACTCCATTATTTGACGGCGGAGTACTCGACCGAATCTAAGAACTAATCACGAAATGACAATGCCGCCGTCGCACTTGATGACTTCACCAACGGTGAACGCTCCAGCGCGCGAACTTAAGAAAATTGCGAGACCAGCAATGTCTTCGGGTGTGCCAACTCGCTTACGCGGATTGGTGCGGCCAACCGCATCCCAATCGGTTCCTTCAACGTCGCCACCACCACCAACACCAGTACTCAGCATCCAAGTGGGGAAAGGTCCTGGAGCAATCGCGTTCACCAAAATCTTGCGCTTCACCAATTTGGCGGCCATCTGACTCGTGAGTGAGTGCAACGCTGCTTTGGATGGTCCGTATGAGTGGGTATCAAACATTGGTGTACGAATTCCATCGATAGAACCGATGTTGATCACTCGTGATGGATCTTCATTGGTGGCCTTGGCTTCAAGCAACGGCAACATTTTCTGGGTCAAGAAGAAAACACCCTTGACGTTGGTGTCAAACACTTTGTCCCAACCAGATTCGGGGAAGTCATCGAGTGGTGCACCCCACGACACGCCAGCATTATTGACCAAGATGTCAATGTGATCTTCGCGCTTGGTCAGCTCAGCAACCAACGATTCGATGCCGCTCAACTCTGACAAGTTGGCCGGAATTGAAATGCATTCGGCGCCGTATGTCTCGGACAAACGCTTGGCGGTGGCATCGCACTGATCTTTCTTACGTGAGCTGATGTAAACCTTGGCGCCGTTAATCAAGAATCCGGCCGCGATCATTTCGCCGATTCCGCGTGATCCGCCGGTGACGAGAGCGACTTTGCCTTGAATTGAGAAGAGGTCAGCAATTTTCATAATGGCTCCAAAGAATGAACAGTTATTAAGTAGTTCTGACCTTAGTAGACGATGTTTAGTTGACGATGTTTAGTTGACCTTGTAACGAACTACGGGCGTTGGTGAAG
>CALEHE010000181.1 GCA_937876415.1 uncultured Actinomycetes bacterium | reverse complement strand
GCCCATTGACCGTGATGTCATGTTCAAGTAATTGCGTGAGCCATCGAAGACTCATCCCGCCTCGAGGGTTACGCAACATCTCGCTGCGAACATGTGGATCAGTGGCGTGAATGCTCACATTTAGTGGTGACAAGCCTTCGGTGATGACTCGCTCAAGGTCAGCCTCGGTGAAACGCGTCAGCGTTGTGAAATTTCCGTATAGGAAACTCAACCGATAGTCATCATCTTTCAGGTAGAGACTCTTTCGCATGCCGGGAGGTAATTGATAGATAAAACAAAATGCGCAATGGTTGTCGCACGTGCGAACCCGGTCGAACAATGCACTCGCAACTTCGGCTCCCAGAGTCTCGCCCGCATTCTTCGTCACAGTGGTCTGCATTTCTAGACCACCCCGAACAAAATCAATCTCGACTTCGGCTTCGTCGGCCATCAAACGCCATTCAATAATGTCTCGTGGCACCATGCCATTGAGTCGAATGACTTCATCTCCGGGCTGTAACCCTGACTGAGCCGCCGGAGAGTTTGGAGTGACCGCAACCACAACGGGTGCTGATTGCTTCACGGACATATTTCACAGGCTACCTGCGCCGTTGACACACATTCTCTCAATGTGAGCGCTTGAGCATTAGCCTCGCACTTGTGAATGTCGATCGCGTTTTGCTTGCCGCCCCACGTGGCTTTTGTGCAGGCGTTGAAATGGCGATCAAAGCATTGGCTTGGATGGTTCGTAGTTTTGACGCTCCGGTCTACTGCTACCACGAAATCGTGCACAACAAACTGGTCGTTGAACGATTTGAGCAACTCGGAGTCATTTTCGTCGATGACATCAACGAGGTCCCACTAGGGAAGCCCATTATGTTGTCCGCTCACGGTTCTGCCCCAGAGGTCGTTGAAGCCGCTCGGGCTCGCGGTTCGGTTGTTGTTGATTCGGTGTGCCCTCTCGTCACAAAAGTGCACCACGAAGTCAAAGTTCGATCGGCCAAGGGATTTCGAATTGTCTATGTCGGACATGAGGGACACGAAGAAGCTGTCGGGACGATGGCGGTGGCCCCTGACGCAATTTCCCGAGTTGAGTCCATCGAAGAAGTCAACGCGCTTCCCGAGTTCAGTGAACCGGTAGCGCTACTTGCACAAACAACTCTGTCGCACCGCGACTGGGCCGAGGTTGCTGTGCGAGTGCAAGAACGTTTTCCAAAAGTGTGGACACCAGGTCGAAGTGATTTGTGTTTCGCTACAACGAATCGTCAATCGGCACTGATGTCAATGGCCCCCCGTTGCAACGCCATCATTGTGATCGGCTCGGCCAATTCATCAAACACCCGCGCCCTTGAAAGACTTGCTCGCGAAGCCGGCTGCGAAAGAGTTTTTCGGATTAACACTGAAAACGAACTACCGACCGATCTTCACGGCATCGTTGGAGTGACAGCCGGAGCATCGGCCCCCGAAGAACTTGTTGACGCGGTTATTGCGCGACTATCTCCGATCAATGGTGTTGAAGAAGTTCGCTACACCGAAGAAGACGAGTACTTTCCTCCCCCGCGAAATCTGCGCGACCTGCAAACCGCGATCGAAACTGCAATCACAGTGATGTCTGGTGGTTCGCTCGTCAATCGCCCGCACGTCGATGACCGCGCTTTAGCCGCAAGCGCTGTTCTCGCCAGTTTGTGACAGACTCGTCAGATGATTTCGCCTTCAGCCGACTCCATTCGACTTTTTCTCCACATCCTCGCGGCATCAGTGTGGGTTGGCGGACAAATCGTTCTTGGTGCTCTCGTTCCCAAACTCCGTCAAGTCGCTCCAGAAACACTCAAGGTCGCCGCTAACGGATTTGCCCGAGTGGCATGGCCGGCGTTTGCTGTCGTCGTTGTCACCGGAATGTGGAACATTCTTGAGATTCCAGTTGGCGATATGTCAACCGAATACCAAGTCACGATGTTCGTCCACGTTTTGCTTGCGATGGCAACGGCGATGTTCGCAGTCATTCATTCGGTCGGCAGAACCAAACTGGCGTTAGCACTAGGTGGAGCGCTTGGATTACTCACCTCGCTTGGCGCAATGTTCGTCGGCATCTTGTTGCAAACCGGACGCTGAAGACCTCAGTTCCGCGGAACTTTACTCCAGGCCATATCGCGGTCAACACGTACATCACCGGGCAGACCAAGAACTCGTTCACCCAAGATATTGCGCATCACTTCACTCGTACCACCCTCAATTGAGTTGGCGCGACTGCGTAAGAAAGCCTTTTGTGGGTTTTCTAATCCCATGGCGTGTTCCGGTCGGATCATCTGATAACCGCTGGGGAACAACATTCCATCGGCGCCCATCATTGACACCGCAAATGAATAGATGTCTTTGTGAAGTTCGGCCATCGCCAATTTCGCGATTGAACCTTCAGGTCCTGGATCGCCCATTTTTCGATTCTGCGAGGCACGAATATTGGTGAGCCTGAGCAATTCAGCACGAACCCACAACTTCATGAGTTCATCGCGCGTTGCGGGGTCGCGTTGGTCAACGGACAACGAATTCCAAACCTTGACCGCATCGCGAATCGCTCCTGAGCCCTTGCCAGGGATCGCTCCACCAATTGATACTCGTTCATTCATCAAAGTGGTCAGCGAGACGCGCCATCCATCTCCAACGCTGCCCAACATTTCACTGTGCGGAATCCGGACATCGGTGAAATACACCTCGTTGAATTCGGCCTCGCCAGTGATCTGATACAACGGGCGAACCTCAACACCAGGAGCCTGCATGTCAACGACAAAGGCAGTCATTCCCGCATGCTTCACTGCTTCAGAGTCGGTACGAACAATCAAGAGGCCCCAACGCGACAAATGCGCCAAGGTAGTCCATACCTTTTGACCGTTAGCGATCCATTCATCGCCATCGCGCACACCTTTGGCCGACAAACCTGCAAAGTCGGAACCCGAACCGGGCTCAGAGAATAACTGGCACCACACTTCTTCGCCGGTGAAAAGCGGTCGCAAATAGCGCTTCTTTTGTTCAGCTGATCCCCACACCGCAACCGTCGGACCACACATGCCGTGACCAATGGGATTTCGGGCAACGGGGTTCGGTGCGCCTTCAGCGTAAATTCGCTCGTTAATGACTCGCTGCATTTTCGGGTTCAGGCCAAGCCCGCCAAACCCTTCCTCAAAATGCACCCAAGCCAAACCCTTATCGAACTGAGCACCCAAGAAAACAACGGGGTCGGTGGACTTCGGCGGAAACTCAGTTAAGAGTTCGGTGACCAAGTCAGAGACCCGACGTTCATCGGCAGTCAAAGTGGCGGTTGCTGTGCTCATGGAAAACCCCTTGCTAAAAGTTTTGATGGACGTGTCTTGAAGGACGTGTTTTGATGAACGACATTCTGAATGAAAAGTACCTTTCGGTAACTTAGCCAAACATTTCAGCAGTTTCGGTATCGGATACAGGGATTTGGGATCAAAGGCCTTCAGTTAAACGGTGCCATCAGCCGCAGGAATTCATCTCGCTCAGTTTTACCCAACCCCGGAAAGTAGGAGCGCAAAGTCATCACATTGCGCAAACCCTCATGATCCGAGCGCGAGATGTAAATCGCCTTCAAGTTGTTCAACATGCGCTCCACGATGGCCATGGGGTGCACCGGGGCCAAAAAACCTTGGTGAAACGTCTGCTGCCCTCCAGTCATTTGGCGAAAGATCTCCTGACATTGCCCTGCGTCCAAGATCCTCCCCTCCTGAAAGGGATCAGCAAAGGTTTCAGGAATTCCACCGCCGGAAGGAGTCAAGGCCACCAAGAAATGCCCAGGCATTCCAATTCCAACGACTGGCACACCTAAACGTCGTCCAACTTCCATCATGATCACCGATAGTGAAATCGGAATCCCGGCGCGTCGATCAAGCACCCTCGACAGAAGTGAATTGTCAGGGTCGTAGTACTCAGCCCGGTTACCCACAAATGCGTCCGCTCCGGTAAACAGAAACTGGGAGATTCCGACAAAGGTTGGGGATGGCACTGCTGCTGCCAATTCATCAAGCCGCGACAGTTGCTCAATGATTCCCGCTTCGCAAGCACCTGCGTCAATCAGTGCCTGACCCGCAGGCACCACAGCCGAGATCAAAAATGCCATTTCATCCAGGGGAATGAGACCGCTCTCGCCAATCAATTGGGCAAACCGGTCCTTAGCCCAGCGCGAACCCCGACCTGACGACTCCATCTAGACGAGGGTAATCGCACTACTGTTCTCATCATGCATATCGGAGTCCACGCCGCTACCCATCCCAACAAACTTGCGCTCGTTGTTCCTAGTTCGGGTTACACCCAGACATTCGCTCAACTCAACGCTGCCGCCAACCGCCTCTCACAGTTATTTCGGGCTGCGGGACTGCAACCTGGCGATCACGTCGCGCTGTGCATGGAGAACCACGATCGCTATCTCGAGATTCTCTGGGGTTGCCAATTCGCTGGTCTCGTGTACACAGCAGCGTCATCTCGGCTCACGAGTAACGAACTCACTTACATCTTGAATGATTGTGATGCGAAGGCATTCATTACGTCTAAGTACAAAGCAGACCAAGCAGCCGAAATCGTCGCTGGCACACCAAGTGTCGCCATGCGACTCATGCTTGATGGCGTCATCTCTGGTTATGAAAGTTACGAGGATGCGGTCGCTCAGCAATCAGACGCACCACTTGAAAACCGCATCGCCGGAATTGACATGTTGTATTCGTCAGGAACCACCGGACTCCCGAAAGGGGTCACGAAAGAATTCCCCAATCTTCCATTAGATGAGACCGAGACAACCGTAGCGCCAACTTTGTCAATGCTTTTCGGATTTACACCAGACAGCGTGTACCTCTCACCCGCTCCGATGTACCACGCTGCACCCCTACGATTCACGATGGCCGCACAAAGCATGGGTTGCACCGCGGTTGTCATGGAGCATTTTGACCCCGAGCAATACCTTGCAGCGGTACAAAATCATCAAGTTACGCATAGCCAAGTCGTACCCACCATGTTCGTGCGACTACTCAAACTTGATCCCGCAATTCGCGCTAAATATGACGTGTCGTCACTGCAGGCCGTCATTCATGCCGCCGCTCCATGCCCTATTCCGGTCAAGAAGCAAATGATCGAGTGGTTCGGTCGCATCATCCACGAGTATTACGCTGGTACTGAAGGCAACGGATTTGTTTATTGCAATAGCGATATGTGGATGGAACATGAAGGAACCGTTGGCGTCGGAATCGGATGCACCCTTCATATTTGTGGTGACGACGGTCAAGAGCTTCCCGCCTACGAGAGCGGAACCATTTTCTTTGAAGGTGGCGCAACTTTCGAGTATCACAACGATGCCGAAAAGACCAAGAGTTCGCGCCACCCCAAGGGTTGGAGCACTCTTGGCGATGTTGGCTACCTTGATGCCGACAGCTTCTTGTACCTCACCGACCGCAAGGCGTACATGATTATTTCGGGCGGTGTCAACATCTACCCACAAGAGGCAGAAAATGCCCTCGTCACTCACCCCAAGATCGTTGACGTTGCCGTATTCGGCGTACCCAATGATGATTTCGGCGAAGAAGTGAAAGCAGTTGTACAACCAGTCGCGATGCCAGCATCAGCCGAAGAAGCCAAGGCTCTCGAAATTGAACTCATCGCCTATTGCAAATCTCAGCTGGCCGATGTGAAATGCCCTCGTTCAGTTGACTTCCGAACTGAACTGCCCCGGCACCCAACTGGCAAGTTGTACAAGCGCCTGTTGAAAGATGAATACTGGAAGGATGCGGGGCGCAC
>CALEHE010000180.1 GCA_937876415.1 uncultured Actinomycetes bacterium | reverse complement strand
TAAACGTGAAGCCTGTGTGGTTTTGCCACAACCTTCGATTCCCTCGAATGCGATGTAGACCGGAGTCTTCATTCTTCGGGCTTCTGGGCTTTCTTTTTCGCAGGAGCCTTCGCGGCGGCTTTCTTGGGAGCAGCAGTCTTCTTCTTGGCTGGCTTCTTCGCGGCGGCTTTCTTGGGAGCAGCCACTTTCTTAGCAACGGCCTTCTTGGGCGCTCCTCGCTTCGACGGACTCTTCTGTCCGGGCACGAGACCCTTTTCGATCATCACTTCGCGACGAACAGCCAACAACTCATAAGCCCGTTCGGGCAACATATCTTCAAGGCGGTCACCTTTACCGAGCGATGCATTGACTTCGCCGTCGGTGACGTACACACCAAACTTGCCGTCCTTGGCAACAACCGGGCGACCACTTGCGGGGTCAGTGCCGAACTCGCGCATCGGTCCGCTGTTGGGTGACGCGGCGCGACCTCGGCGAAACACTTTTGGGAGTGCGTAAATCGAAAGTGCTTCATCAAGTGTGATGGTGAGCAACTTCTCTTCGTTGTCAATGGTGCGATAGTCCTTGACCTTTTGTAGGTACGGACCAAACTTTCCATTTTGTGCGGTAATCGGTTCGCCGTCAGATGGGTCAACGCCAAGTGTGCGGGGGAGAGTAAGCAACTGTTCGGCATCAACCATGGTGATGCGATCAAGAACCATCGTCTTGAAGAGACTCACCATTTTCGGCTTTTCGAATCCAGGGGGTGGAACTTCTTGCGTACCCCACTGAACGTATGGACCGAAACGACCGTTCTTGGCAAACACTGGCAAACCATTCAGTTCACCAATGGGTTCGTCACTCTTGGGCATCGCCAACAAACGCAGCGCCATCTCGAGAGTGAGTTCATCGGGTGTGAGCGAATCGGGAACCGATGCATTCTCGTCACCACGCTTGACGTACGGACCAAACTTGCCAGGCTTCACAACAATGACTTCACCCGTTGTGGGGTCGGCGCCAATCGAGAATGAGTTCACAACTGCAGCGTCAATGCCCGCAATGTTTTGCGCAATCAAACGCTTAAGACCTAATTCTTTAGCATCGCCTTCTCGACCCTCGGCAATGAGACCGAAATAGAAATCGTGGAGCCATTTATCTTTGGCCAATTTCTTTTGGGCAATTTCGTCGAGGTCTTCTTCAACACCAGCAGTGAATTGATAATCAACCAAGCCGGTGAAGTGCTGTTCAAGCAAACCAACAACAGCGAACGCGGTCCATGTGGGCACTAGTGCTTGCGCCTTCTTCCACACGTATCCTCGGTCTTGCACGGTCTGAATAATTGACGCCCATGTTGACGGACGGCC
>CALEHE010000179.1 GCA_937876415.1 uncultured Actinomycetes bacterium | reverse complement strand
GTGATGGCGCCCTTTTCGGCACCTTGAGCCAACCTGGCGTACTTACCCAATACCCCGCTCGTGTACCGCGGCGGGTTCGGCTTCCAACCCTCTCGGCGCTTAGCCAATTCGGATTCATCGACCAACAGATCAAGTCCAAAGTTGGCAACATCAATCTTGATCCTGTCACCGTCGCGCACAAACGCAATCGGTCCGCCGTCAACTGCTTCTGGGGCAACATGCCCAATGCAGAAGCCCCATGTGCCACCGCTGAAGCGACCGTCAGTAATCAAGGCACAGTCGTAACCGCGGCCAGCACCCTTCATCGCACCAGTGATCGCCAACATTTCGCGCATTCCTGGTCCGCCCTTGGGACCTTCGTAGCGAATCACGAGCACCGTGTTGGGCTGAATTTCGCCAGCCATAATTGCTGCCATCGCACCGTCTTCGCCGTCAAACACTCGAGCAGTTCCTTCAAACAAACGTTGTTCGGGGGTAAGACCCGCAACCTTCACAACGCTGCCCTTAGGAGCAAGCGATCCGGTCAAGATCAGCAATCCACCTTCAACGTTGATCGGTGCACTCAACGGATGTACGACAACTCCATCAGGAGCCGGTGGATTGATCTCGGCCAAGTTTTCGGCCATGGTCTTACCAGTCACGGTCATCACATCACCGTGCAACAAACCAGCATCCAGCAACATCTTCAACACCACCGGAACTCCACCGATGCGGTCAAGATCGGTCATGTGGAATTTTCCACCCGGCTTCATGTCGGCGATGTGCGGAACCTTCGCTGCGATGCGATTGAAGTCGTCAAGATTAAGATCAACACCGGCTTCATTGGCAATTGCCAACAAGTGCAACACCGCGTTGGTACTGCCGCCCAATGCGTTCGCCAACGCAATGGCATTCTCAAAAGCTTTCTTAGTAAGAATGTCGCTTGGACGAATACCGAGTCGCAACATATTCACGACGGCTTCTCCGGCGCGACGTGCGTCATCTTCGCGGCGACGGTCAACGGCTGGAGCCGAAGCTGAACCCGGTAAAGACAGACCAATTGCTTCACCGATTGATGACATCGTGTTGGCTGTGAACATACCGCCGCATGCACCTTCGCCTGGACATGCGTTGCGTTCGATATCGCTCAACTGATCTTCAGTGATTGTGCCTGCCGCGCACGCGCCAATCGCTTCAAATACTGAGGTGATGTCAAGCGCTTTACCATTGAGGTATCCCGGCAAAGTTGATCCGTTATACACAAAAACTGCAGGCAAATTCAGCCGCGCGATCGCCATCATCATTCCGGGCATGCTCTTGTCGCATCCACCCGTTGCAACGAGTCCATCAAGACGCTCTCCATGCATCACTGTCTCAACTGAGTCGGCAATCACTTCGCGGCTCACCAACGAGGCCCGCATACCTTCGTGACCCATCGAGATTCCGTCGCTCACCGTGATGGTTCCGAATTCAAGAGCAACTCCGCCTGCCGCACGAACGCCTTCTTTAGCCGCGGCAGTCAAACGGCGAATCGACATATTGCACGGCGTGATTTCGTTCCACGACGAGGCAATTCCGACCTGGGGCTTTTCCCAATCGGCGTCGGTTAATCCAACAGCCCTCAGCATGGCCCGCGAGGCCGCTTTCTGAATACCGTCAGTGACGTCACGGCTCCGGGGCTTAATATCGACAGTCGTTTCCGACATCTTTTCAGACTTCGTTCCTGGAGAATTTACTTCAGACATGCCTCCACGGTAGCCGTGGCAACCAGTTTTCGAGATCACCCCTAGCGATCCATTCAGAAAAAGACAAGCAATTGTGTTAGGCATGCCTACTAGTTGTTAGGCTTACCTGACACTGCCCGCTTGAAGGAAATGACACCATGCCATTGACACGTTCATTAAAGACGAAAGCCCGCCGCAAGGCCGCCCTAGCGATGGCCAGCCTGACGACCTTGGCCCTGCTCTCATTGGCGGCCTGTGGTGGTTCCGAGACTTCAGAAAACACTCAGCCAGCCTCGACCACCGCCACATCCGATGCCAACGATCCGTGTGAAACAGCAAGTGGTTCATTGACCGTTTATTCGGGTCGCAGCGAGAAACTTGTCGCCGACCTGTTCAGCCAATTCTCCACCGATACCGACATTGATGTTGAGGTTCGCTACGGCGATAGTGGCGAGTTGGCCGGGCAAATTCTGACCGAAGGTAACGCCACACCCGCCGATGTATTTTTCTCCCAAGATGCCGGCGCCCTTGGGGCGGTCTCAGAGGCTGGCCTTTTCATCGAACTTGAAGATTCAATTCTCAATCGAGTCGCCGCGATGTACCGCTCCGAGTCCAACAACTGGGTCGGAACGAGCGGTCGTGCTCGCGTTGTTCTCTTCAACCCAACACTCGTCGCGACCCCACCCACATCAATCGATGAATTACTTGACCCACAGTGGAAAGGAAAGATTGGTTTCGCCCCCACCAATGCCAGTTGGCAATCATTCGTCACCGCTCTACGAGTTTTGCGAGGCGAAGACGATGCACGTACGTGGCTTGAAGCGTTCGACGCCAACAAACCCGTGGCGTATGAAAAGAACGGCGCGGTGCGCGACGCCGTTAACGCCGGAGAAGTTGCACTTGGTCTCGTTAATCACTATTACCTCTACGAGAAGATCGCTGCTGAAGGTGCAGAGAATGTCGTCGCTCAGAACCAGTACTTGCCCGGAGACATTGGTGGGCTCGTGAATGTTGCCGGTATCGGCGCTTTGGAAAACAGTGACAACCCCGAAGGTTCACAATGTCTCGCTAGTTATTTAGTTTCTGATTCTGCACAGGGATTCTTTGTGGAGAAGTCTTTTGAGTATCCACTCGTTGACGGCCTTGCACCATTTGATGGATTGCCGACACTTGAGGAACTTGATCCGCCGAGCATTGATCTTTCAGATCTCCAGAGCATCGCCGAAACTCAAGAACTCTTGAACGACGTTGGTCTGCTGTCGCTTTAAGGGCATCCTGAAACCGTGACCGCAATCCGAATGACGCGACCGCCTTTGGCCTTGGTTTTACCAGGGCTATTAGCGGCACTGACTTCCATTGCGCCACTGGCTTACCTTTTCGACATCGCATCCGATCGAGGACTTGACTTTGTTTGGGATGAAATATGGCAGCAACGAACGATCGAACTAGTTGCCCGCAGTCTTTTCCTTGCTGCAAGTGTCAGCATTGTGTCCGTCTTCATTTCTGTTCCGGCGGCTTGGCTCGTTACTCGCGGTGATATTCCTTTTCGCTCAGGATGGCGAGTATTGCTGGCTTTACCTCTCGCCATACCTAGTTATCTGGCGGCCTTTGCCTGGATCAGTTGGCGACCCTCGCTGGCCGGATTCACAGGAGCGTTTGTCGTCCTCACTTTGGTGACGTATCCGTATGTTTTTCTTCCCGTATGTGCAGCGCTGAGTCGCCTCAACCCAGCCATCGAAGAGATCGCCGTTATCCACGGACGAGGACGATCGCTGCAACTCATTCTTTTGGCGGCACGCCAAGTTCGTGGATCGATCGCAACTGGCGCACTTCTTGTCGCCTTGTATGTACTCAGCGATTTCGGTGCGGTCGCAACCATGCGATACGACGCTTTCACCTGGGTTATTTACAGTTCGTATCGCTCAGGATTCAATCCGAGTCGAGCAGCGATACTTGCCATTGTCTTGGTTCTCATCGCTCTTGCGCTCCTATTCGGCGAAAAGATACTTCGGGGTCAAAACGAGTCCCTCTTGTCCGCACGTTCAGTTGACGCCAACCCGCGACACCGCGTTTCCATCAAGCCAGTAGCGATTGCGTTTCTCAGCACCATCATTGTCTTCGCTCTGGCGTTTCCGATTTGGCGGGTTGTCACGTGGGTCTACCGTTACGGAAGCGAGGACAGTATGGCCGATATCGCTACTGCCCTTTGGCACTCTGTGTTCTTTTCAGGTCTCGCCGCTCTGGCTACCATCCAGCTGGCGTTACCAATCGGCATCCTGGCGGGTCGCTACCCCAGTCGCTCGACTACTTTGCTCGAGCAGTCAACATACGTCACGCATGCCTTGCCCGGAATCGTGATCGCCATCTCGATGGTATTTCTTGGAGTTCGATTACTTGAGCCAATTTATTTGCGCACCCCACTTCTCGTCATTGCTTACGTCGCACTTTTCTTGCCCGTGGCAGTCGGGTCAATTCGTTCCGCAGCCGAACAAATCCCCGACTCTTTAGATGAAGTTTCACGTTCACTCGGACTCAGCCAATGGGGCATTGTGCGCCGAGTGACTCTCCCACTTCTCGCACCAGGGCTTTTATCTGCCGGAGCACTTGTTGTGCTCGCTGGCATGAAAGAACTTCCTGCCACCATGTTATTGCGCCCCACCGGGTCCGAGACCTTGGCGACACGACTCTGGACTTATACCTCGGTATCGGATTATGCCGGCGCTGGTCCCTACGCTTTAGCAATCATTGTTTTTGTCTCCATCCCAACTGCTATCGCGTCGAGGAGGCTCTAAGTGACAAACACGAGCATCCTGTCCGTTGAATCTGTCTGTAAAGAATTTCGTCGTCAGCAAGTATTGACTGATATCTCGTTTGAAGTTCCCGAAAGAGCAATCACTGCAATTCTCGGACCTTCAGGCGAAGGTAAAACCACTTTGTTGCGACTCATTGCAGGTTTTGACCGCCCGACTTCTGGAACGCTGGCGTTACGCGGAAAAGTCGTTTCATCGATTGACGTTCACCTTCCACCCGAGCAGCGTGGTGTCGGAATCGTCCCTCAAGATGGCGCCCTCTTTCCGCATCTCACCGTCGAAGAAAACATCGCTTTCGGATTACCACGCAATCAATATGCTCGTGTCGACGAGATGCTCACATTGATTGGCATGACATCACAGCGCAACAGTCGTCCCGCCCAATTATCTGGCGGGCAACAACAGCGAGTGTCGCTGGCTCGCGCTCTTGCCCCTAGTCCCGAGTTGATTTTGCTCGACGAGCCATTCTCGGCGCTAGATGCCAACATGCGAGCGTCGATGCGTGATGAAGTAACGGCGATCATCAGAAAGACCGAATCAACTGCCATCATCGTGACGCACGATCAAGAAGAAGCCATGTCAATCTCTGACAGGGTCGTCGTACTTCTCAGTGGCACAGTTGCACAGTTTGGTTCACCTCAAGAGATCTACGAGAATCCCCGGTCTTCGCACGTTGCAAGATTTATTGGGGACGCAAATTTACTTTCGGCCATTGTCGACAAGGGACGGGCATTCCATGCAATTGGTTCATCTCCGTGCTCTTCGTCGGCCCAACGCGTCATCGCACTAGTGAGACCGGAACATATTCGACTTGCTCATGATCCACAACATGGACACGCCGGTGTTGTCGAATCACGGTCATACTTCGGTCACGACGGAACCCTCGAAATCAGGCTTGCCACAGGCGAAATCGTTACTGCTCGATTGCCGATCTCCGAGTTAGCCGACATCGGGTCAACTGTTTTTGTTGCATCAATTGAGACAGCAACAATTCTCGAGAATTAATCCGATCCGTTAGGGCTGTCGCAATGTTTATTTGCGACCAAAACCAAACAGATGCTGTCCGACTTTGCGCATCTGAATTTCTTCGGCACCTTCGGTGATGCGGTAGCGGCGGTGATGGCGGTAGATGTGCTCAAAGGGCATATGTCGGCTGTAGCCAACTCCACCACAGGTCTGCATCGCCCGATCAGCGGCATCACAGACCAGACGATTAGCTCGGTAATTGCACATCGCCACAAGATGTGTGAACTCCATAAAGCCTTCAACGTCGGGTCGATCATTCTTCACCGAGTTGTCCATCAACGATGCGGTGTAACGAATGAGTTGACGCAACATGGCCGCCTCAGTGTGTAGTTCAATCAACGGGAATTGAATTGCCTGATTGCTCGACAACTTCTTTCCCCACGTCACGCGCGAGTTGGCATAGGCAACCGCTTCATTGATGCAGTACTGCGCAGCACCCAACGATGATGCCGCCTGGCGAATACGATTTTCATGCACGAAATGTTGCGCCAGATCTAAACCATGATCTAACCGACCAAACAATGCGTTATTTGAGACTCGAACATCCTTCATTGAAACTTCAGCATGATCGGTTGGCATGTTGAAGGTCCACCAAAAGAAATCAACATTGAAGCCAGGTAAATCAGTCGGAACAAGAAACGCAGAAATTCCAACTGGGCTTCCAGGGTCTCCCGAAGTGCGAGCAAAAATGATGTCATGCGTGGCGTGGTGCAGTCCGCTATTCCAACGCTTCATTCCATTGATGACCCATTCATCGCCATCCCGTACAGCAGTCGTCTCAAGATACGTCGCATCACTGCCGTGATTGGGCTCAGTCAAACCGAAAGCCAAACGCTTCGTTCCATTCAAGAACCCCGGCATCCATTCTTTCTTTTGTTCTTCGGTGCCAAAATCGCGCATCATCAAAACTGTCGGGAAGTTACCGACAACTGATGATTCATTTTGCAAGTCGTTGAAAAGTCCGAGGCCTTTGGCTGCGAGGTGTTCACGAATGATCGCCATCTCTAAGTTGCTCGCGCTGCGACCACCAAATTCGGGTGGCAATGCCAATCGCAACCAGCCTGCAGCATCGGCGCGACGTCGCATTTCGCGCAGCAACTCTTCCCAGTCAGCACGGGGAACACCGTCGTTGTCGTAGTCGGTACGGGCCCACTCACGGCGATGGTCAAAAAACCGTTCATTGTCGTCTTGCGCCTGGAGGGGCCTGATCTCACGGTCAATGAAGTCATCGAGGTCACGCAAGGTCTGTTGAATCGATTCGGGAATGCTGAAGTCCATACTGTGACCGTAATCCCGACCCGCTTCGCCTCTGCACCCCGACGAAATCAAGAGTAAACTTTCTGACGGCTCGTCAGAAACCAGCGAGCCCCAACCACCCCATCATGACTTCCCTTCCCCCACTCCCCAACGATTCCATTGAATTCCGCCAACTCGTCCGCGGGTGGCTCCACGAGAACGTGGTCGGCGACTTTGCAACCTTGCGCGGCCGTGGCGGCCCAGGCGATGAGGACATCGGATTTGATATTCGCATTGAATGGGAAAAGGTCTTGGGCCGAGCCGGCTGGATTGGTCTCGGCTGGCCTACTGAATACGGCGGGCGAGGTGCGACCGTTGATCAACAGATCATCTGGGCCGAAGAGTATGTGCGCGCCGAAGCACCTGCACGCACCAACCACATGGGCGAAAACCTGCTCGCACCGACCATCATCGAATACGGCACGCGCGAACAATGCGAGTTGTTCCTGCCCGGAATCTTGCGCGGTGAAGAACGCTGGTGTCAGGGATACAGCGAGCCAAACGCTGGAAGTGATCTTGCCAACGTGCAAACCAAAGCCCACCTCGATGGTGATCAATGGATCATCAACGGCCAAAAAGTCTGGACCTCTCTTGCCCATGTCAGCCACTGGTGTTTCGTCGTTGCTCGCACCGAACCAGGCTCACAACGACATGCTGGTCTCACCTTTTTGCTCGTACCCATGGATCAGCCTGGCGTTGAGGTGCGGCCCATTTTGCAACTCACTCAGGGTGGCGAATTCAACGAAACGTTCTTCACAGATGCCGCAACGCCGTCAAATATGGTGGTCGGAACCCCTGGAAATGGCTGGGGCATCGCCATGGCGCTACTTGGCTACGAGCGCGGTATTTCTACTTTGGCCCAACAGGTTGGCTTTGAACGCGAACTTGAGGCCACGATTCAGCTGGCTCGCGATTACGACAAGATCAACGACCCAAATATCCGCCAAAAACTCGCCAAGGCTCACAGTGGATTGCAGTTACTCAAACTCAATGCCTTACGCAGTATGTCGGCAAAAGGTGTCCCTGGTCCAGAGGCCAGTATTTCCAAGCTTTTCTGGGGTACCTGGCACCGCGATCTCGGTGAATTGATGATTGACATCATGGGACCAGCCGGCCTGATCGCCGAGGGGTTCCCATACGAATTAACTCTTGAACAGAAACTGTTCCTGTTCACTCGGTCTGACACCATCTACGGTGGGTCTAACGAAATTCAACGCAACGTTTTGGGCGAGCGCGTGCTCGGCCTTCCGCGCTGATACCTATCTCAACCACATCATCAGAGGGGGCACCCATGCCAGATATCAGCACGAAGAATCCGCAATATGTTCCCGGTCATGGATTACTTGCTGGCAAAGGCGTGCTCATTACTGCAGCAGCCGGAAGCGGCATCGGTTCGTCAACCGCACGTAAGTGCATTGAAGAAGGTGCCCGTGTTGTTATCTCTGACAAACACGAACGTCGATTAGCTGAAACTGCAGCCGAACTTGGCGTCGTTGGAATTCCGTGCGATGTAACTAATGAAGAGAGTGTTCAAAACCTCATTGCACAAGCCGCCAAAGAACTTGGCGCGATCGACGTTTTGGTCAACAACGCCGGTCTTGGTGGCACTGCTCAACTGCACGAGATGACTGACGAACAATGGTCGATTGTTCTTGATGTCACATTGAACGGAACAATGCGTTGTACTCGAGCCGCTTTGAACCACATGTATCCCCGAGGCACTGGTGTGATTGTCAATAACGCAAGCGTGCTCGGCTGGCGAGCTCAAGAAGGCCAGGCTCATTACGCCGCCGCCAAAGCCGGAGTCATGGCGCTCACCCGATGCGCAGCGATTGAAGCCGGTCCACGTGGAGTACGCATTAATGCTGTTTCGCCGAGTATTGCGATGCATGCCAACTTGGCCAAAGTCACGAGCGATGAACTACTCGCCGAACTCACCCAACGAGAGGCCTTCGGACGTTTCGCCGAACCGTGGGAAATTGCCAATGTTATTGTCTTTTTGGCCAGTGATTACTCAAGTTATATGACTGGTGAAGTTCTTTCGGTGAGTAGCCAACGCGCATGAGTATCGAAATGGAAATCAACGATGGCGTTGCAGTCATCACTATGAATCGTCCCGAGCGCAAGAATGCCTTCACGCGCGAGCAGTACGAACTTCTCGCCGGCGCACTCAAAAATGCCGACACGAACGATGACGTTCGAGTCGTTGTACTGACCGGTGCTGGTACCGCTTTCAGTTCGGGCCAAGACCTCAAAGAAATGATGGAGCTTGCCTCTGGAGTAGCAAGTGGATCCCCATCAACGTCTAAGGGCGGTGGATTCACCGTACTGCTTGACGCATTAGAAGTTTTCTCTAAGCCACTCATTGCTGCAGTCAACGGTGTCGCTGTTGGTATCGGCATGACCTTGCTGCCGTTTTGCGATCTTGTCTTAATCGATGAAACCGCTCGCATGCGCGTGCCGTTCAGCGAACTAGGTGTGCCGCCCGAAGCGGCAAGCAGTGTTCTTTTCGCTGACCGTATTGGTTGGCAGCGCGCCGCCGAACTATTGCTAACGGCCCGCTGGGTTGACGCGAATGAAGCAGTCGAGATTGGTCTGGCACTGCGCACAACACCGGCAGGCGAGGCGCTCACACAGGCCCACGAACTCGCCACCACCATTGCTGGCAAATCGGCGTATTCAACCAAGGTCATCAAACAGTTAATGGTGGCGGGTCGAGGCACTCGAACTCAAGAGGCTCGCGCTCGCGAAGAAGCCCTGTTCGCCGACCTATTTCGTTCGGGCGGCTTTGGCGGCTGAGCTCGCCGATAGCGTTCACGCCATGTCTGCCGACAAAACAATCGTCTCCGAACTCGTCATTTCGTCCGAGCGCACTGTTGACCACGAACGGGCCGAACGCGCCGTTCGTGAACTTCTTGAAGCAATTGGTGAAGACCCCTCACGCGATGGTTTGCTTGACACTCCAGGTCGAGTCGCGCGCATGTGGGCTGAAGTTTTGTCGGGCACGAGTAACGACCCCGACCATCACTTGTCAAAGACTTTCGACATCGAACACGATGAAATGGTGCTCGTCCGCGACATTCCTTTCACGTCGGTCTGCGAACACCATATGTTGCCCTTCACCGGCATCGCCCACATCGCCTACTTGCCGGGCTCCACTGGTCGTTTTACTGGCTTGTCGAAGTTGGCACGCCTAGTTGAGGGTTACTCACGTCGCTTGCAAGTTCAAGAACGACTCACTAGCCAAGTTGCCGACGCAATGCAATCAATGCTCGAACCCGTCGGCGTTTTGGTTGTCATTGAAGCAGAACACAGTTGCATGTCAATTCGTGGCGTGCGTAAGCCCGGCACCAAAACAGTCACAACTGCAGCCCGCGGCATTTATCGCACTGACTCATCAGCGCGTGCCGAAGTGATGGCTTTCATTCAGGGTCGTTGATTTTCTACGATGGGATTTCCCCACCCAACAATTGATATTCCCGGATCGTGGTCAGACATTGAACACGAACTTACTGGTCTTCATTTCAGAGATGAATATGCCGCACAACTGCTTCAAGGCCTACAAAGTGATCAATCAATAATTGCTGGCCATGTATGCGCGACCACGTGGATCTTTTCACCAGATGCAAACTTCACCTTGCTGGTTCAACATAAGGCGTTGAAGTGGTCCACTCCTGGCGGACATATTGAACAACATGAAACAAGTCGTGTCGGTGGGTTACGTGAACTCGAAGAGGAAACCGGACTCACTCAGTTTGACGTTCGCGCTGTCATTGACGGACCCGCATTTGTGCACATCACCGATCGCGATGGCGATCAACCCCATCGTCATTGGAATATCGGCTGGCTGTACGTTGCCGATATGGACGCACCCCTATCTAAGACTGAGGGCGCGCGCTGGTTTAGTTGTTCAGACCTTCCCGAAGGACCGAGCGATCTTCACAGCTCAATCGCTCTGTTACGCCCTCTCGTTGCCCGTTAGCGCGAACGAACTAAGCGACCCGGTCGCGCTCCAGTATCCACGCCATTGCGGCGAGTGATGACACCGTTCACGATTGTCGCAACATAACCCGTTGCCGTTTGCAATAGTCGACGTCCGCCAGCGGGTAAGTCATCTTCGGCATGAGGAAAACCAAGCGCCAGAGTGTCCATATCAATGATGTTGATATCGGCTTTCTTTCCGACAGTCAACTGACCACGATCGTCAAAGCCCATGACCTTGGCCGTGTCAAGAGTTTGAATCTTCACGGCATCTTCAATGGTGAGCTTTGGACCACGATGACGATCACGCGCCCAGTGCGACAACACATAGGTCGGAATCGATGCATCGCAAATCATTCGGACGTGCGCACCACCATCGGAGAGTCCCGAGACAGTTGCTGGGTGCTTCAGCATTTCGTAAATCGCATCTTGAGTTCCGCCCACATAATTGAAGAACGGCAACATCAAGAATGAACGACCTTCGTCTTTGTTCAGTAAGTCGTACGCAAAGCTCACGACATCAACTCCGGCGGCTTGCGCCATGTTGGCTACCAATTGTTCTGGACCCGGTTCGTAATCGGGTGTGTCACCCATTGAGTACATCTTGTCGAGCATGCTCAACAAGAAGGCGCCAATACTGTCGAACTGCTTTGATGCATCAGGAGCAGAATCTTCTTCAGAAAGAATCAGTGCTTTAACTTCGGGCTTCGCGAGTTCACGACGCAAGTCTTCGGACGACAACTTTTCAGATAGCGCAATAAATGTCGGGCGCTTCTGGAAGAAGTGATAGCCGTCCCAGCCGATCATCATTCCGAATGGTCGGGCCGCAATTTGGGGATGCATCCGTCCACCTTGACCATTCACCCGATCAACCACGTCGAGTGCCTCGCGCCATGAATCGGCATTGAGCTCGTTCTGTAACATCGCGAACGAAACTGGAAGACCCGTGCGCTCGGCCAACGAAGCCATCCACTCAACTTCTGACAAGAAAACTGGTCGGTCAAATTCAAGACCTTGAGGCGCAACTTCGAACATTCCGCCACCTGCAGCGACAAGTCCGTCGGCGATCCCGTTCAATTCATCGAGGGCAGCGAAGGTACCAGGTACCGGCTCACCATCGCGAGCTTTGTGATTCAGAGTACGGGACGTAGAAAAACCGACCGCGCCTGCTTCACGAGCCTCACGAACAATCTGCGCCATCTGGGCAATGTCATCTGCAGTTGCCGGTTCGTTCTTGGCACCACGATCACCCATGACATAAGCGCGTACCGAAGCATGCGGAACATACGCCGAAATATCAATGGCATAGTTGCGCTTCTCAATAACATCAAGATATTCGGGGAAAGTTTCCCAACCCCAGGTGATTCCTTCATGTAATGCGGTGCCAGGAATATCTTCGACGCCTTCCATAAGTTGAACCAGCCACTCTTCGCTTCCAGGGCGCACCGGGGCAAATCCCACACCGCAGTTACCCATTACAACAGTCGTCACGCCGTGTCCACTCGTTGGTTCAAGTAGATCGTCCCAGGTGACTTGGCCGTCAAAGTGGGTGTGGATGTCGACGAATCCAGGGGTCACGATGAAGCCTGTCGCATCAACCACTTCGCGCGCCTCAGCCACGATCTGGGTTGCGATTTCGGCGATGCGACCATTCTCAATTGCCAGATCGGCCACAAACTTCTTGGCCCCAGTACCGTCAACGATGGTGCCGTTACGAATAATCACGTCGTACATATATCCCCCTCATGAAGACCCATCGGGGCCTTGAAGAAATCTAACGCATACGTTGATTCTGCGCTATCTCGGCAATCAATCGTGCCCCGATTGTTTCTTGCCTCTAACCTGCAGATGTGCCCTCTACAGCCCTTGATCTGTCATCTGTCGAAGCCGTTTCACGCGCTTTAGGAACCCATAACTACCTCGCCGACGAGGGGTTGGCGACGTCAGTCTTTTTGGCTTTGACGCTCCAGCGCCCCCTTCTTCTCGAGGGGGAGGCTGGGGTTGGCAAGACCGAACTGGCCAAAGTTTTGTCGGCACTGACCGGCGGCCAACTGATTCGTTTGCAGTGCTACGAAGGAATTGACGCCACCCAAGCCGTGTACGACTGGGACTACTCGCGTCAGTTACTACACCTCCGAGCCGCTGAAGCCAGTGGTGAGGCCGCCAACCGTGGCGCCGATGCACTTGAGAACGAGTTATACCAAGAACGATTCTTGTTGCGGCGAGCAGTGTTGCGAGCTCTTGAACCGGCCCCGGCCCCGCCAGTTTTATTGATCGACGAAATCGACCGTGCCGACGACGAGTTTGAGGCATATCTGCTCGAAGTCTTATCGGATTTTCAAGTCACAATTCCCGAACTCGGAACCTTCAAAGCACCAACACCACCCATCGTGATTCTGACTTCAAACCGCACCCGCGATGTTCACGATGCTTTGAAGCGTCGCTGCTTGTATCACTGGATTGAGCACCCCACGTTTGACCGCGAAGTAGCAATCGTGCGACTGCGCGTTCCTCAAGTGGCTATTTCACTCGCGCGCCAAGTTGCGGCCGCAACCGAAGCGATGCGCGGAATGCAGTTGTACAAACCGCCGGGCGTCGCCGAAACAATTGACTGGGCAACCGCGCTTGGCAGTTTGGGTGTCGCCAACCTCGACGAAGACAGCGTACGTTCAACTCTTGGTGCCGTGCTCAAATACCGCGAAGACCAAGAACGCGTCGAGACGAGTGGCATGACTGATCTCATCAAGGCAGCAGTTCAACGGGCACTTGGCACCTGAGAATCTCTGTGATGTCCGAAGTACTTGCCGACAACACGAATGCTGAACGAATTGCTGTGGCATTCAGTCGTGTCTTACGAAGCGCTGGCATCAGTACGCCCATCGGCAATGTTCTCACTTTTGTCGAGGCCCTCGGACTCGTTGGGATCAACAATCGCGACAATGTCTATTGGGCCGGTCGTTCGACTTTGTTACGTCGTCCCGAAGATATTTCGCTATACGACAAGGCGTTCGCGGTCTTTTGGGAACGGCGCACGCCCGGTTCAGTTGAACCAGAAGAGCAACTCATTCGCATCAACATTGAAATTGATGACGAAACTGACGGCGCCGACGATGGATCATCTGAGGAAGCCGATGACAGTGGTGAATCAATCACGTTGAGATTTTCTTCAGTTGAAACTCTACGCAAGAAGGATTTTGCTTCGTACTCAAATGATGAACTACACCTTGCCCAAGATCTCATGAGTCAGTTGCGACTTGTGGGTTCTCCACGTCACTCGTTTCGTATGCGTCCAACATCCAAAGGTTCTCGCCCCGATTTACGACGAACGATTCGCTCCAGTCTTCGTTCGGGCGGTGAACCGATTCGTCGCCACTGGCAAGAAAATGATGAACGACTACGGCGACTCGTCTTGCTTCTTGATGTCAGTGGTTCAATGGAGCCGTACGCTCGAGCACTTCTGCGATTTGTCCAAGCAGCAGTCGCCGGCCGTCAAAAAGTGGAGGCTTTTGCCATCGGCACGCGCCTCACCCGAGTCACTCGTGAACTTGGCTCACGCGATCCTGACAAGGCCCTCAAACTGGCCGCCGATCGAGTTGTTGATTGGAGCGGCGGAACTCGTTTGGGCGAATGTGTACGTAACTTCAATGACGAATGGGGCGTGCGAGGAATGGCACGAGGCGCCATTGTCGTGGTGCTGAGCGATGGCTGGGACCGCGGCGACCCAGAACTTCTCTCGCAACAAATGCAGCGACTACATCGAGTGAGTCACAGCCTGATTTGGGTTAATCCACTCAAAGTTTCACCTGGGTATGCCCCGCTCGCTCGGGGAATGGCCGCAGCACTACCCCATGTCGACCATTTCGTCGAGGGGCATTCGATTGAAGCAATGGAAGAACTCACTCGAGTGATCGGCCTATGACACTCCAAGTCACTCACGAATATCGCAAGTACCCCTCTTCCACGGCAGAATGTGAACATCATGCGTGAGATCCTCGACGATATTGACCGCTGGCGCTCAGATGGCAAGAAGGTTGCCGTCGCTCGCGTCGTCAAAATCGAGGGCTCAGGTCCACGTGACCCCGGTGCCGCAATGGCAGTCAACGAAGATGGCGAAGTTGCGGGCTCAGTGAGCGGTGGTTGCGTTGAAGGCGCAGTCGTGAGTGAAGCACTTGCCATCATTGGCGAAAATGCGCCCGGTCGCATGGTGACTTTCGGATACAGCGATGACGAAGCATTTGCGGTCGGTCTGACGTGTGGCGGAATTATTCGCTTGTACATCGAACAACTGGATTGGTGAATTCAGCGTGAGTACTTCGATCTACCAACAGTTCACCGACTACATCAAAAACGAAACACCAGTCGCTCTTGCGACAATTATTGAAGGACCCGGCGTCGGAGCCAAGTTACTTGTTGCCCGAGTTGACGGCGTTGAAAAAGTCATCGGCTCGCTCGGCCACCCCGAACTTGATCGTGTCGTTGCGCGAGATACCGCCGGAGAACTTGAGGCAGGTCGTACCGGTGTTCGGCATTACGGTCCCGAAGGACAAGCGACTCCCGAAGATCTCATTGACACACCAACAGTTGTCGTCTTTATTGAAAGCTTTTCGCCTGCACCACAGTTGTGGATCTTTGGTGCCGTTGATTTCACGGCCGCTCTTGGTCGGGTTGCCAAGGTTCTCGGTTATCGGGTGACAGTTTGCGATGCACGCGAGATCTTCGCGACCAAGCGACGATTCCCGATGGCCGATGAAGTCATGGTCACGTGGCCAACACCTATGTTTGAAAAGCGTGGTAGCACTTTGGGTCCGCGGGACGCAGTGTGCATTTTGACGCACGATCCGAAGTTTGATGTTCCAGCAGTTCAAGGTGCACTCTCGACATCGGTTGGCTACATCGGCGTGATGGGTAGTCGTAAGACGCATAACAAGCGTCTTGAGCGTCTTGCTGAAGTTGGCGTGAATTCACCCGAGCAATTGAGTCGCCTGATGTCACCAATCGGACTTGATCTTGGTGGCCGCACACCCGAAGAAACTGCGATCGCGATTTGCGCTGAAATCATTGCTCGCCGAACTGGTCACTCAGCAACCAGTCTCAAAAACACTGACGGTGCAATTCATTCTTGAATTGGAATTAGGCATCAACCGCAATCAAGTTGTGATCGGCGTGGTTCATTGAATCGGGTCCATGTGTTGTCGCCACGACAATGTCTTCTAAGCGCATTCCCCACTTACCCGGTAAGTAGATACCTGGTTCAATACTGAATGCATGACCAGCCTCTAACGGTAGAAAGTTTCCACTCACGATGTACGGGTCTTCATGAGCATCAAGGCCTATACCGTGACCGGTGCGATGAATGAAATAGTCGCCAAAGCCGGCGGCTGCAATGATGCGTCGCGCGACTGCGTCAACTTCTTCACACGGCGTGCCGATCGTTGCCGCCTTCACTGCCGCTGCTTCGGCCTCAAAAAGTACTGCGTATGCTTCAGCAACATCTGAGGCAATGTCGCCAGTGAACACACAGCGCGTGATGTCACTGCAATAACCATTCATCGTGCCTCCGAAATCGCACAGAACGATTTCATTCTTCTGAATGACTCGCGAGCCAGGATGATGGTGTGGACTTGCTGCATTTTCACCAGCGGCAACAATGGCAAAGTTCACAACATCGTGACCCTCAGCCAAGATGCGTGCCGACAGATCGGCTGACACTTGTGCTTCGGTACGACCGACTAACGGAATTCGGCCGGCTTGCAATTCGCCAGCAATGCGATCTACCGCCGCACCTGCGGCGCGCAATGCATCAATTTCGGCTTGGTCTTTGCGCATTCGCAATGAACCAATCACATCAACTGAGCGGCGATACTGCGTTGCTGAAAGCATCGGCATCAGATCAACCAAGAATCGCGCCCACATCTGATCGCCGACAGCAACAACTCGAGTCTCTGGCGTTGACTCTTTCACTAGCCGTGCAGTGATGGCCACTGGATCTTCGGTTTCGCTCCAGGGCAACAATGTGAATACACCAGGCATCAAGGTGACGCGAGGAGCTTCAAGGCCAGGAACAACAATCGTGGCATCGCCATGGGCGGGCAAGACCAACATCGTTAAACGTTCAAGTGGCATCGCGTTATAGCCAGTGAGGTACGGCATATCAAGGCCAAGCGACAAGAGCGCCACATCAACACCTTGAGCCCGCATTGACTGACGCGCTCGTTCTAAACGATCAGCGAAAACCTTGGCATCATTTGCCGGCGACGAAACAATTGAATGACCACTCATGATTTCGTCACCCTACTCAACATCACGGGCACTGCGTCGCTCGCAGCATCAGCTGACTGCTTCGCGTGATAACTCGAACGCGTTAACGGACTCGACTCCACATGGCCAATACCCAAAGACTCTCCTACTTGCTTCCAGCGGGTGAACTCATCAGGATGAATCCAACGGGCAACGGGTGTGTGATGAGTCGTCGGCCGCAAGTACTGACCAATCGTCACAATGTTGACGCCGATTCCCGCAAGATCGGCCAAGCATCCATCGACCTCGTCGCTGGTTTCGCCCATTCCTAAAACCAGACCCGACTTCACGACCAAGCCAGCCGCTTTCGCCGCCGCCAACACACCAAGCGAACGCGCGTAGCCAGCCGATGGACGAACCGCGCGCTGCAAACGTGCCACCGTCTCAATGTTGTGGTTAAAGACATCGGGTCGAGCATCAAACAACAACTGCAATGAGGCAACATCACCTTTGGCATCTGACACCAATGTTTCAATCCGGGTCAAAGGATTACGTTCACGAATTGCCCGCACGCATTCGGCAACATGCGCGAATCCGCCGTCGGACAAATCATCACGGGCAACCATGGTGAGCACTGCATGAGTTAATCCCATTGATGCAACAGCTTCGGCAACGCGTCGTGGTTCGTCAACTTCAGGCAATTCGGGCTTGCGAGTATCAACCAGACAAAAACCACATGCTCGAGTGCAACGTTCGCCTAACACCATGAACGTCGCAGTGCCATCTTTCCAACATTCAGACAAGTTCGGACAACCAGCCTCTTCGCACACCGTCACTAATTTCAGTTCACTCAGTGTGCGCTTGATCTTTAGAACCTCGGCACCAATTTGCACTTTCGGACGCAACCACTCAGGTTTGCGCTCACTAAGGTCAACCCCGCCATCGACTCCGGCGTCGGCGAGTCGGCCGAGCATGCGTACCGGTTCACCAGGCCCTTCGCCACGCGAGAAACGCGACAAGTCTTCGGGTCGGTGCACCCAAGCAACCTCTTGTTGTTCACCCTCACCATCGCCCCAACGTTCAATCGCTAAGCGACTGACAATCTTCACGACTTCTTGCATTGAAACGTCAATGCCTTCTTCTTTGAGCGATGTCACTGGATACTCAGCGACACCGCACGGCACGATATGTTGACGCATATACGTCATGTCGGGATCAACGTTGAGAGCGAATCCGTGCATCGTGCGACCGTGCGCCAAACGAACCCCGATGGCGCTGATCTTGCGACGGCGATCGTTGTCGGCATCAAGCCAGACTCCGGCGAATCCTGTCAAACGACCCGCATTCTTGATACCCAGTTCGTGCAAAGTATCAATCACCAACTGTTCAACGCCGCACACGTGTGCTGTTGCACCGATCGCATTTTCAATATTCAAAATCGGATAGCCAACCAACTGCCCCGGCCCGTGATACGTGATGTCACCACCACGCTTTACTGAAACAAAATCGGCACCGACTTCGGCGGGATCACATTTCAGATTCTTTTCCAACTCGGCACGTGGCCCATAGGTAAAGACGTGCGGATGCTCAAGAAGCAACAGATGTTGTTCTCGTCCGTGCTCAAAGAGTGCGGTTTGTAGTGCTAGAACCTCGCGATACGCGACCCTGCCAATCCAGCGGACGCGCAACATGATTTAGAACTCGCTCGACCAATCGCGGGTCTCAAGAATTTCCTTGAC